>JBAXBB010000063.1:0-16905 GCA_037142235.1 Actinomycetes bacterium | reverse complement strand
ACTCGATCTCGTACTCGGCCTCCCAGGCGAACCACCGCTCCGCCGCTCCTTGACCCGCCGCGTCGGCGTCGTAGGCGAGCACGACCCGGCGGGCGAGGTTCTTGAGCGCCTTGACGTGGTCGTCGGTGAGGGCCGTGCCGCAGGTGGCCACCACGTTCGGGAGGCCGGCGAGCGCGAACGCCATGACGTCGGTGTAGCCCTCGCAGACGATGACTTCACCGCGCGCCACGATCTCGGCCTTGGCCCAGTGGAGCCCGTAGAGGATCCGGCTCTTGTGGTACAGCGGGTTCTCGGCGGAGTTCTTGTACTTCGGCTGCTGGTCGCCGATGGCCCGCCCGCCGAAGCCCGCGGGCTCGCCGCGCCCGTCGAAGATCGGGAACATCAAGCGCCCCCGGAACTGGTCCTGGAGCTTGTTGGCCCGGTTGACGAACGCCAGCCCGGCGTCGACGAGGTCGTCGCGCTTGACGCCCGCCTTCTGGAGCGCACGGCTCAAGGGATCCCAGTCGTCGGGGGACCAGCCCAACTTGAACCGGCGCACGGCGTCGCCGTCGAAGCCGCGCCCCCGGAGGTACTTGCGCGCCGGACCGGCGTCGGGCGACTCGATCAGGAGGCGGTGGTACTCATCGACGGCGAGACCGACGACCTCGGCCAACCGGGTGTTGCGACTCCGGTTCACGGTGGTGCGCTGGTCGTCGTAGCGGAGCTGGATACCGGCCTTCGTGGCCAGGCGCTCGACCGCCTCGACAAAGTCGAGGTGCTCGATCTCGCGGACGAACGTGATGACGTCGCCGCTGGCCGTGCACCCGAAGCACTTGTAGACGCCAAGCTCCGGGTTCACGTAGAACGACGGGGTCTTCTCCTGGTGGAACGGGCACAGCCCCCGGTAGCGAGACCCCACCCGCTTGAGCGCGAGGTGCTCACCGATGAGCGCGACGGCGTCGGTCGTCTCCCGGACCCGCACCACGTCCTCGTCGAGGATGCCCATCGACGCCGAGGTTAGGCCCGGCCGCCCGACCCGGGCCGGGCCCGGCGCGGCTCAGACACCCCGGGGGAGGTCATCGGGGCGCCACCCGAGCAGCTCGACCCCCAGCCCCAGAGCGAAACGGTCGGTCATGCCGCTCACGTAGTGCACAGCCATGGCTGCCGCGGCGTCGGAGCCCGGATCGGGGACCTGGCCGTGGCGGGCCTCGGGGAGGCGATGGGGCGAATCGGCGAAGTGGTCGACGAGGCCCCGCAGGAGGCGGATGACCTTCCCCGCCTGGCGCACCGAAGCCGGGCGCAGGTAGATCCGCTCGAAGTTGAACGCCCGGAAGGCTGCGAGCGCGCCCGCCGCCGGCTCGGTCATGGCGACCCGGCCCGTACGGTCGACCGCTTCGAGCACCGCCAGGACGAAGGTGCCGATCTGCTCCGAGCGGTCGGTGCCGACCACTCCTCGGACCTCGTCGGGCAGGTCGCTCGGAACGAGGATCCCGGCCCGGACGGCGTCCTCGAAGTCGTGGCAGACGTAGGCGATGCGATCAGCCCAGGCGACCACCTCACCCTCGGGGGTGGCCGGGGCGGGACGGCGCCACGAATGGTTGCGCACCCCGTCGAGCGTTTCGCGGCAGAGGTTGAGCGGCGCCAGCGTGACGTCGGCTCCGTAGACCGCGTGGTCGTAGCCCGTACCGGGCAGGTAGGGAGAGAAGGCGTCTTCGCTGGCGTGGCCCGCCGGCCCGTGACCGCAGTCGTGGGCGAGGGCGATGGCTTCGGTGAGCGGAACGCAGAGGTTGGCCGCCCGGGCGATGCCGGTGGCGACCTGGGCCACCTCCACGGCGTGGGTGAGGCGGGTGCGGAGGTGGTCGTCTTCGGGGGCGACGAAGACCTGGCACTTGCCGGCGAGTCGGCGCCAGGGCCGGGAGTGCTTCACGCGGTCGAGGTCACGCTCGAAACTCAACCGGTACGGGTCGGGCTCTTCGGGGAGGAGGCGGTCGCCCGCCCCCACCGGACGGGTGGCGCCCGGTGCGAGTTCCTCGGCCAGGCGGGCCTCCCGGTCCTCCCGGGTGAGCAGGCCCTGGCCCACGTAGGCCTCGACGCCGTCGTGGGCCGTGCGGACCACGATCTCGGTGACGGGGGTGCTCTCCATGCCCATGACCCTACCGACGGGGTGTGACACGCAATCGGCGGGCCGACACCCACCGGCCGCGTCGACCGGCCGACACCGACCGACCGCGCCGGGCGGTTGGTCGGAGCGCTCCGTCAGGCCGTGGTGCCCGGACCGTCGGCCCCGAGGGCCGCGTGCGCCGCCGCCAGGCGGGCGATCGGCACCCGGTAGGGAGAGCACGAGACGTAGTCGAGCCCGACCTCGTGACAGAACGCCACCGACTTCGGGTCACCGCCGTGCTCGCCACAGATGCCGAGCTTGAGGGTGGGACGGGTCTCACGACCGAGGCGGGCTGCGGTGCGCACCAGGCTTCCCACGCCGTCGAAGTCGATCGTCTCGAACGGGTTCCACGGCAGCAGGTGCGCTTCGAGGTAGGCCGGCATGCAGCGCCCCTCGATGTCGTCACGGGAGAATCCGAGCGTCATCTGCGTGAGGTCGTTGGTGCCGAACGAGAAGAACTCCGCCACCTCGGCGATCTCGTCGGCCACGAGTGCCGCGCGCGGCGTCTCGATCATCGTGCCGACCGCGTAGTCGACCCCGAGGTTCGCGCCGCCCGTCACGGCGTCGGCGACCTCGCGGACCCAACTCACCGCCAGGGCGAGTTCGGCCTTCGAGACGGTCAGCGGGATCATGATCTCGACCTTGGGATCGCCACCCAGGAGCTTGCGCTCGATGGCGGCTTCCATGAGGGCCCGGACCTGCATCTTGTAGAGCTCCGGCTTGAGGACCCCGAGGCGCACGCCCCGCGTGCCCAGCATCGGGTTGGCCTCCTTCCAGTGCTCGGCCGCCACCAGGAGCGTGTGCCCGGCCTCGTCGAGTTCGCCCTTGGCGTCGGCCACGAGCAGCTCTTCGATGTCGGGGAGGAACTCGTGCAGCGGGGGGTCGAGCAGACGGACCGTGACCGGCAAGCCGTCCATGGCCGCGAGGATCCCGAGGAAGTCCTCCTTCTGCTGCGCCTCGAGCTCCACGAGGACGGCGCGCTCCTCGGCCTCGTCGGCCGCCAGGATGAAGCGCTGCACCAGGTGGAGCCGGGTACCCAGGAACATGTGCTCGGTGCGGCACAGACCGATGCCCTCGGCGCCGAACCCGCGAGCCACCTCGGCGTCGTGGGGGAGGTCGGCGTTGGTGCGGACCCCGAGGGTGCGGAACTCGTCGGCCCACGACAGGATCGTGCCGAACGGGCCGGTCGGCTCGGGCGTCACCACCGGCACCGGCCCCACGACCACCTCGCCGGTGTTGCCGTTGATCGAGATGATCTCGCCCTCGCGCACGACGGTGGTGCCCACCCGGAACACCTTGCCGGCGACGTCGATCTCGAGTTCCGAAGCACCGCAGACCGCCGGCGTGCCCATGCCGCGGGCGACCACCGCCGCGTGGCTCACGAGCCCACCGCGGGAGGTGAGGATGCCCTCGGCGGCGATCATGCCGTGGAGGTCGTCGGGCGAGGTCTCGGGGCGGACGAGGATGACCTTCTCCCCCGCCTCGTGCCGAGCCTCGGCCTCGTCGGCCGTGAAGTAGACCTGGCCCACCGCCGCACCCGGTGAGGCGTTGAGCCCCTTGGTGATGGCCGAGTACGTCGCCTCGGGGTCGAACTGGGGGTGCAGCATCTGGTCGAGCTGCTCGGGCTGCACCCGCAGCACCGCCTCACGCTTGTCGATGAGGCCTTCCTCGTGCATCTCGACCGCCATGCGCAGAGCGGCAGCGGCGGTGCGCTTGCCGACCCGGGTCTGGAGGATGAAGAGGCGACCCTGCTCGATGGTGAACTCGATGTCGCACATGTCGCGGAAGTGGTTCTGCAGGAGATCCATCACCTCGAGCAGCTGCGTGTGACACTCGGGGAACACGCCCGACATCGCCTCGAGCGGCTCGGTGACGCGGATGCCCGCCACGACGTCTTCGCCCTGCGCGTTGGCGAGGAAGTCGCCGTAGGGCCGGTTCTCCCCCGAGGCCGGGTCGCGCGTGAACGCCACCCCGGTGCCGGAGTCTTCGCCCTTGTTGCCAAAGGCCATGGTCTGGACGTTGACGGCCGTGCCGAGGTCGTCGGGGATGTCTTCCATCCGACGGTAGATCCGCGCCCGCTCGCCGTTCCACGACTTGAACACGGCCTCGATGGCGTACTCGAGCTGCTCGATCGGGTCCTGGGGGAACTCGATCCCGGCGTGGTCGCGCACGATCCCCTTGAAGGTCTCGACCAGGCCGCGCAGGTCTTCGGCGGTGAGCTCGGGGTCGGTCGCGACCCCGCGCTCGTCGCGCAGACGCTCCAGGGCGTGCTCGAAGTCGTCGCCGCGGACGTCGAGGACGATCTTGCCGAACATCTGCACGAACCGGCGGTAGGAGTCGAAGGCAAAGCGCTCGTTGCCGGTCTGGGCCGCGAGGCCCTGCACCGAGACGTCGTTGAGACCGAGGTTCAAGACGGTGTCCATCATGCCGGGCATCGAGAAGGGGGCACCGGAGCGCACCGACACGAGGAGCGGGTCGGCGCCGTCGCCGAGGCGCTTGCCCAGGTCGGCCTCGAGCGCCCTCAGCGACGCCCGCACCTCGTCCATCAGCCCATCGGGCATCTGGTCGTGGGCCATGTAGACCTTGCAGGCCTCGGTCGTGATCGTGAAGCCGGGGGGGACCGGGAGCCCGAGCTTGGTCATCTCGGCGAGGTTCGCACCCTTGCCGCCGAGGAGGTACTTCTGGCTCTTGTCGCCCTCCGCGAAGGCGTAGACGAATTTCACGGCGCTGCTCTCCAGGTTCTCGGTCGGAGTGTCTCGGTCGGGCACGACGGCCCTCATGGCGGCCGGCGGTCCGGGAAGAGGGAGCCTACTGATCCCCCCGGTGCACCGGGGGACCCGGGTTCAGCCCGCCCGACCCCGCCGGGCCGGCCGGTAGCGGGCCACGACCACGATCGACTTGCCCAGGCGGTCGGCCAGGGAGATCTGGTCGCGGGCCATGGCGAACGACAGGCCGTAGAACAGCGCCAAGAAGGCGCCCATCTGGAGCAGGAGCGGGATCGCCAGCATCGGGAGGAGGTAGCGCCGGATGACCTGGCCCGGGGTGAGGGCGTCGCCGGTGGCCCGGTCGACGGTCTGGATGTAGGTGAAGCGCTTCCCGAGGGTCTGGCCGGTGCGCATGGTGGGCAGGACGTACTGGGCGAGGATCCAGGCCTCGACCCAGAAGACGAAGAACACGACCTGGGTGGTGCCCTTGGGGTTCCCGGCCACCTGGAGGGTGATCGTCACCGTGACGAGGAACCCGACGAGCACGGTGACGGCGTCGATCAGTGCCGCCACCAGACGCCGCCCCGAAGAGGGCTGCTCCAGGAAGGCCGGAGAGCCGATCGGGAGGTGGGCGTTGGAGCGACCCTTGACCGGGCGCAGCTCGGCGTTGACCGTGGGGTCACCCGGGAAGTCGTCGGTGGACTCGAGCGCGCTGCCGGCAGTGGTGGCCACCTCGCCCCCGGAGACCTTGTCGGCCGACTCGGGCACGACCACAGCGGGTACTGCGGCGCCGCGGCCGGTGAGGCCGAGCTGCTCGTCGTAACGCTTGCGCTGCTGCTCATCGGCGAGCTTCTGCCAGGCGCGCTGGATGGCGGCCTGGGCCTCCGCGTCGCCCTGGGCATCGGCGCGGGCCCGCTCGACCGCCGCCTTGATCTCGTCCTTCTTCGCCGTCGGGGCCACCCCGAGGAGCTCGTAATAAGTGGGTTCGCCCACGGTCACCCCAGTCGGTCGCGCAGCATCGGGAGTAGATCGGCGATGGCGATCCGCTCCTGGGTCATGGAATCGCGGTCGCGCACGGTCACCGCGCGGTCCTCGAGGGTGTCGAAGTCGACGGTCACGCACCACGGCGTGCCCACTTCGTCCTGGCGCCGGTAGCGGCGGCCGATGGATCCGGCGGTGTCGACGTCGATCATCATGTGGGGCCGGAGCAGCCCGGCGACCTCCCCCGCCACCGGCACGAGCTGCTCGTTCTTCGACAGCGGGAGCACCGCGACCTTGATCGGGGCGAGCCGGGGGTCGAGACGCAACAGGACCCGGGTGTCGGTGCCGCCCTTGGAGTCGGGGACCTGCTCCTCGTCGTAGGCGGCGAGCAGGAACGCCAGCGTGGCGCGGTCGGCGCCGGCGGCGGGCTCGATCACGTGCGGGATGTAGCGACGGTCGTGCTCCTGGTCGAAGTAGGTGAGGTCCTGGCCGGAGAAGGTGCCGTGCTGGGTGAGGTCGAAGTCGGTGCGGTTCGCGATCCCCTCGAGCTCGCCCCAACCCCACGGGTAGAGGAACTCCACGTCGGAGGTCCCGGCGGAGTAGTGCGAGAGCTCCTCGGCGGCGTGGGGGCGCAGCCGGAGACGGTCGGAGGGGATCCCGAGGCCGAGGTACCAGTCGAGGCGCTCCTGGCACCAGTACTCGAACCACTGCCCACCCTGCTCGGGCGGCACGAAGTACTCCATCTCCATCTGCTCGAACTCGCGGGTCCGGTAGACGAAGTTGCCCGGGGTGATCTCGTTGCGGAACGACTTGCCGACCTGCGCGATCCCGAAGGGCGGCTTTTTGCGGGTGGTGGTCTGGACGTTCGCGAAGTTCACGAAGATGCCCTGAGCCGTCTCCGGGCGCAGGTAGGCCACGGCGGCGTCGTCCTCGACCGGGCCAACGAAGGTCTTGAACATCAGGTTGAACTGACGGGCGTCGGTGAAGGAGTCCTTGGCGCCGCAGTTCGGGCAGGCTCCGGAGTCGGGGAGCTGGTCGGCCCGGAACCGCTCGTTGCACTTGCGGCAGTCGACCAGCGGGTCGGTGAAGGTGGCGACGTGGCCGCTCGCCTCCCAGACCCGCGGGGCCATCAAGATGGCGGAGTCCAACCCCACGACGTCGTCGCGCATCTGGACCATTGCTCGCCACCAGGCGTCCTTGACGTTGCGCTTGAGCAGCACGCCGAGCGGTCCGTAGTCCCAGGTGGAACGGAAGCCCCCGTAGATCTCGCTCGACGGGAACACCAACCCCCGCCGCTTGCAGAGGTTGACGACGCGGTCCATCTGGTCGGAGGCAGCCATGGAGACGGGATGCTACCCGTGCCCCCGGCGCACTCCCGGGGCACGGGTCAGCGCAGCGCCGCGCTCCGCAGCCGCCGCTCCGAGTGGTACTCCAACGAGGCGATGGCCAGGCGCTCGACCTCGGCGAGCACCCGGTCGGCGGGCGGATCGGCGAGCACCCGCGCCAGGTCGCCCCCCACGATGCGGGCGATGACCTCGGCGGACTCCGGGCGGATCGGCCGCCCCCCGAGCAGGCAGGCACGGCAGAGCACGCCTCCCTCGGCGAGGTCCCAGGCCGGGAACGGCCCCTCCCCCCCGCAGCGGGCGCACGCCGCGACCACCGGGTGGAATCCCTCGAGCGAGAGGAGCTTCCAGAAGAACGCCGTGCTCACCAACGGCGACGGCGCGTCGGCGAGGGTGTGCAGGGCCCGTTCGAGCATTCGGTACAGCGCCGGGTCGGCTTCCCGCTCGAGGGCCACCTGGTCGACGGCCTCGAGCATCGAGACCGCATGGGTGAGACACCCGTAGTGCTCCCGGAGCCGACGGTGGGCGTCGATGGTCTCGACCTGGGTGACGATGTCGAGCTCACGGCCCCGGGCGCACTGGAAGGCCACGTGGCTCATGGGCTCGAGCCGGGCCCCGAACTTCGATCCGGTCTTGCGGATCCCCTTCGCCACGGCCCGGACCTTGCCGTTGCCCTGACTCATCAGGGTGACGATGCGATCGGCCTCGCCCAGCTTGATCGACCGGAGCACCACACCCTGGTCGCGGTAGAGGCCCTTCACCCCACGGAGTGTAATGACACCGGTGTGATTCGAGGTCGTGGACGGGCCCGGGAGGCCGGCCCCTCAGAAGGCGTCGGGATCGCGCCGGACCGCCTCGGGCACCGGGTGCCGGAAACACTCGGCGGCGTTGCGCCAGGTGATCCGCTCCACCACGTCGTCCGACAGGCCGGCCAGGTGGCGCCGGAGCATCGCTTGGGTCCCGGGCCAGGTGGAGTCGGCGTGGGGGTAGTCGGACTCGACCATCACGTTGCCCTCCCCCATGACGTCGAGCTGCCGGAACGACGACGGGTCGTCGATCGCACAGAACCGGAAGTTGCGCCGGAACACCTCCGCCGGCGTGAGGTCGAGGTCGTTCCAGGTGCCGTACATGGAGTCGTACCTGCGCACGTGGTCGAGGCGGTCGATCAGCCCGGCCACCCATCCGATGCCTCCCTCCGACAGGCAGATCCGCAAGGAGGGGAAGCGCACCGGGATCCGCGAGTAGAGCCAGTCGACCGCGGCGAACATGGCGTAGCCGAAGAAGAGGACGCCCACGGTGTCGGAGGGGGCATCCGACGACGTGGCCGGCGCGGTGCCCGACGACCCCACGTGCAGGCACACCACCGTGCCGGTCTCCTCGCAGGCCTCCATGATCGGATCCCAGGAGCCGGTGTGCAGCGACGGCAGGCCGAGCAGGTGCGGAGCCTCGGAGAACGTGACCGCCCGGAAGCCCCGCTCGGCGTTGCGCCGGATCTCCGCCGCCCCGACCTCGGGGTCGAGCACGTAGGGGATCTGCAGGGGGATGATGCGCTCAGGGGCGAAGCCCGCCCACTCCTCGAGGTGCCAGTCGTTCCAGGCCCGCACGCACGCGAGGGCGAGCGCCGGGTCGTCGGTGACCTGCTGGAGCCGCTGGCCCGCGAAGCCCGGGAGGAACGACGGGAAGTTCAGCGAGGCGTAGATGCCGTTGAGGTCCATGTCGGCAATGCGCGCCGCGATGTCCCAGGCGCCGGGGCGCATCTCGTCGAACCGGGTGGGGTCGAAGGAGTACTCGTCGACCGGCCGCCCGACCACCGCGTTGAAGCCCACGTTGGGCAGCAGGTGGCCGTCGTACCTCCACAGCTGACGACCGTCGGCGTCCTCGACGATCTGTGGCGCCCGATCTGCCAGCGCAGCCGGGACCCGGCCCGCGAACGTGTGCGGCGGCTCCACGACGTGATCGTCGCAGGAGATCACCGTGAACGAGCGGGTCGCCCGGGGCGGATCGGGGAGGAGCGTGACCTTCCCCTTGGGGTTGCGGGTGAACCCGGAATCACCCGAGAGGTCGTCCAGCGAGATCCCCACGCCCGGATCCTAGGACCGGTCCACCCGGCCTGCACCCGGCGAGCCCGGTTCGTCGATGGCGCCGAAGCGCCGGCTGCGACCCTGGAACTCGCGGATGGCGTCGAAGAGGTGCTCACGCCGGAAGTCGGGCCAGAGCACGTCGGTGAAGACGAGCTCAGAATACGCCAACTCCCAGAGCAGGTAGTTCGAGATGCGGTACTCCCCCGAGGTCCGCACGAGCACATCGGGGTCGGGCATGTCGGGGGCGTAGAGGCTCCGGCCGATCGTGCGCTCGTCGATCGAGGAGGGGGCGATCCGACCGGCGGCGACCTGCTCGGCGATCGCGCGCACGGCGTCGACGATCTCGGCACGACCCCCGTAGTTGAAGGCGAACGTCAGCGTGAGCCGCCGGTTCTTCGCCGTGAGCGCCTCGGTGTCGACGATGTGCTGGAGCACCCGCCGAGGCACCCGGCCGCCGCGCCGACCGATGAAGCGCACCCGCACCCCCAGGTCGTCGAGTTCGTCGCGGCGGCGCAGGAGCAGGCTCTCGTTGAACCGCATCAGGAACCGGACCTCGTCGAGCGGGCGGCGCCAGTTCTCGGTGGAGAAGGCGTAGACCGTCATCCACCGCAGCCCGACCTCGAGTGCGCCGTTGACGGTATCGAAGAGCGCCTCCTCGCCGGCGGCGTGGCCCTCGGTCCGTTTGAGCCCCTGTCGCTGGGCCCAACGGCCGTTGCCGTCCATCACGAGCGCGACGTGCCTGGGCACCCGAGACGGATCGATCCCCCGAACCACCCGGCGAACGCTACCGGCCCGGCTGGCTACGCTCCCGCCTCGTGCACTGGACCGCCGTCGTCAATCCGGGCGCCGGCCGCCGCGGGCGGCGGGGCGACCTGAACCGCCTCCGGGATGCGCTCGTCGAACGGGAAGTCGAGGTGCGCATCACCGCATCGGCCGAAGCGGGCCGGACCGTGGCCGAAGCCGCCTTCGAGCGGGGCGAAGGCGTCCTGGCCTGTGGCGGCGACGGCACCGTGCGGGTCCTGGCCGACGTCGCGGCGCGCTGCGGCGGGTTGCTCGGGCTGGTCCCCATGGGGGCCGGCAACGACTTCGCCCGCGCTCTGGGCATCGACCACCGCCGTCCGCTCGCCGCCCTCGACCTCCTCGAACGCGGGGTGGAGGCCCGGGTCGACCTGGGTCGGGCCCGCACCGCGGACGGCACCGTGGAGACGTTCACGACGGTCGCCAACGCCGGCTTCGACAGCGAGGTCAACCGCTGGGCCAACACGGTGTCACGCCTGTCCGGAACCACCCTGTACACCGTCGCCACCCTCCGCACGATCGGCGGTTACCGGCCCACGGCGATGCGCATCACCACCGACGGCGCAGTGCACGAGGGACGTACCTGGCTGGTCGCGATCGGCAACTCCGCCAGCTACGGCGGCGGCATGCGCATCACACCCGCGGCGCACCCCACCGACGGGCTCTTCGACGTCGTGATCGTCGGCGACCTCCCCCGCCACCGGGTGGTGATCCACTTCCCCCGGGTGCTGCGTGGGACCCACCTCGCCGTCCGCGGCGTGCACCACTTCACCGGCCGGACCGTCACCGTGACGGGTACACCCGGCCAGGACCTCTACGCCAGCGGCGAGCGGATCGGCCCGCTGCCGGCCACCGTGGAGGTGCTGCCGGGCGCGCTGCGCGTGCTCGTCCCGGCCGACTCGCCGGCACTCCCCGACGGCCCGGAGGGCGTCGTCACGAAGCGGTGATGGTGGCTTCCATCCCGGCGGCCCGATGGCCGGGGATGGAGCAGTAGAACGTGTAGGTGCCGGCGGCGAGTTCGACCTTGCCCTCGTCGGTGGTGACGTTGCCGCCCACCGCCAACTCGAAGCCCTGGAGCTTCGGGTCACTGAAGACGAAGGTGTGCTGACCACCGCCGAGGATGTACTTCACGTCGATGATCCCGGCCGGCACCTCGAAGTTCGTCGCGTTGAACTTCAAGGTGGGCAGGGCGGTGACCGCCACCGTGCCCACGGCCTCGCCGGTGGGCTGCTTGTAGCCCGAAGGGCCCTTGCTCGCCTTGGGCGAGCTCGGGCCGATGCTGGTGAGGCCCACCGCCATCACGAGGAGAGCCAGGACCGCGACCGCGATCGCGATCGCCGAGGAACCCAGGCGCGGATTGGCGGTGATCCAGATGGCTCCACCGAAGACGAGCAGGGTGAAGAACGAGGCGATGATCAGCGCCGACACCGAGGTGCCGGCGAGCAGCGCCCGCGAGAGGTTGATCGCGTAGAACGCCAGGGCGGCCGCCGAGAGGATCGGGAGTAGCAGCGGGAGCAGGAGCCGAGTGCGCAGGTTCTCCTTGCGCTCGTCGGCAGACGGCTCGAGGAGCGCGGCCGGAGCGGGCTCCGGCAGCGTCGGCTCGGCGGCCGGGACGATGTCGGTGCCGGGCCCCTCGGGCGTGCCGGTGGTGTCGAGGTCGGTGCTGGTCATCGGGTCCTCACAATAGATCGGCGGGATCGGCGCGGTCGGATCATCGGGCCTCTCCCCGCACGGCCGGGCCGGCCGGGCCCGTCATCCGGGAGAGCTCCCGGTCGAGGTCGCGCCGGACCTGCGGTCCCTGGCGCCGCTCCTCGGCCGCGGCCCACTTGAAGAAGATGGTGGCGATGATCGACCAGGTGAAGATCCCCGCCCCGATCTTCATGATCAAACCGGCGATCTGCTGGTCGTCGAGGGTGCTCGCCCCGAGGATGTGCGGCAGCCCGATGTACGCGTGGTACAGCGGCCGAGAGCCCAGGGTCATGAACGACGCCGGCACCGTGGGCACCACCGACTGGAGGAACAGGTACACCATCCGGGGCAGCCACGACAGGCGGGGGATCTCCGGGAGCGGGCTGGCCACCGGCATCCACACGAGCACCGCAGTCGCCAGCAGCGCCGCATGGACGCAGAAGTGCAGCAAGCCGTTCTCGAGCGAGGCCGTCACCAGCGCCGGGATGTGGGTCAGGGCCAACATCACGTTGAAGACGATCACCGCCGGGAGGAACCGCGACCACCAGCGGACCGTGCGGAACCGTCGACTCCCCGGAGCCAGCACCCACCGGGCCATCCAGGCGGGCGTGCCCAACAGCAGGAGTGGCACCGCGATCAGCGTGATGAGCAGGTGCTGCACCATGTGAACGCTGTACATCGACCGCTCGGCGAGGTCGTGCACCGGCCAGTCCGACGACACCAGGACGGCGAGCACCCCCGCCGACCACGACGCCACCTGCAACCGTGTGACGAGCGGTCGTCCCGGCACCGCGTAGCGCGGACCGATGCGCACGATCGTCATCCAGTACCCGACCGCGAGCACCGCGACCAGGAGCCACACGTCGGGGTGGGCCGTCCAGGCGGGGAGGTTCTTCACGGCCGACCGGCCCAGTTCAAAAGACGTGGAGGGTCGTGAGGGCGATGAGGTACAAGACGACGGCGGCGATCGCACCCATGGTGAAGAAGCGGCGGAAGATCGGCTGGTCGGTCTTGAGGTGCATGAAGTACGACACCACCAGCACGAACTTCACCAGGCCGAAGAAGAGCAGGAGCGCCACGATCACGCCCGCCGCCACGCTGCCCTCCAGGTAGGACGTCCCGATCTCGATGGCGGTGACCACCACGAGGATCAAGAAGATGATCACGTACTTGAAGGGCGAGGGGTGCTCGGTCACCTCGCCGGGCAGCAGACCCGGAGCCGGGGCGAGCGCGCCGCCGAGCTCGGCCCGGGCGACCGCCGCCACTTCCTGCTCGAGCACGTGCGCGCTTCCTTCGGCCACTGGTCGGTCCTCTCTCGTCTACTTGCCCGGCTGGGGCATGAGGTAGATGACCGTGAAGATCACGATCCAGACGATGTCGACGAAGTGCCAGTAGAGACCGGCGATCTCGACCTTCTCGGAGTCGGCCTGCCCGAGCCGACCCTGCATCGACATCCCCCAGAGGGAGAGCAGCCAGATGATGCCCACGCACACGTGGGCACCGTGAAAGCCCGTCAGGACGAAGAAGGTCGAGCCGAAGAGGTTCGAGCCCAGCCGCAGGCCTTCGCGGTAGAAGTGGGTGAACTCGTAGATCTGTCCGCCCACGAACGTGGCGCCGAAGATCGCGGTCGCCACCAGCCAGAGGCGGAAGCGCCGGAGGTCACCCCGCTGGACCGCGGCGAGGGCCAGCACCATCGCCAGGCTGCTCATCAGGAGGATGAACGACGTGGCCGAGGTGAAGGGGATGTTGAAGAGCTCGCGGGGGGTCGGTCCGCCCTTCTGCGAGCGACCCCGGTAGAGCAGGTACGCCGAGATGAAGGCCCCGAAGAACAAGCAGTCGGACGCCAGGAACAGCCACATCGCCAACTTGGTGTTGGTGAGGAGTGCCCCTCCCCCGTGGCCGCCGTGGTCGTGGCCGCCGTGGTCGTTCCCCGCGGCGGGAGGACCGCCAGCGGTGCTCACCTCGGTGTCGGACGCTTCGATGATCGCCATGGTTGCCAGTCCCTACGTCAGTCGGCCGGCTCGATGGCCCAGGCGTACATGCCGAAGAGCAGCACGATCGCCCCGATGATCGCCACCCACACGCTGTGGAACACCGCGGCGTAGCCCAAGATGGGCAGCCCGAGTGCCATCACCAGCGGGTAGTACGAGGGTGCCGGAAGGTGGATGCCGTGGCCGTCGTGGGCTGCCTGGGCCTCGGCCTCCGCACCGCCGCTGGGCAGCGGCACCAGCCGTCCCTCTTCGTCCTCGGTGTACTTGCGGTACCAGAAGTCGTCGCGGGAGTTGACCTCGGGGATCTCGGCGAAGTTGTACTCGGGCGGGGGCGAGGGGATCGACCACTCGAGGGTGCGGCCGTCCCAGGGGTCATTCCCAGCGATCGCCCCCCGGGTCTTGCTCACGATCGCGTTCACGACGAACACCAGGACCGAGATGGCGATGATGAACGAGCCGACGGTGATGAGCTTGTTCAGGGTGTCCCAACCGAGACCGGCGTCGTAGCGGTAGGTCCGCCGGGGCTGGCCCCACAGGCCCAGGAAGTGCATCGGGAAGAACGTGAGGTTCATGCCGATGAACAGGGTCCAGAAGTTGATCTTGCCGAGGGTCTCGTTGAGCATCCGCCCGAAGATCTTCGGGTACCAGTAGTAGAAGCCGGCGAACAGGGCGAACAGCAGTCCACCGAAGAGCACGTAGTGGAAGTGCGCCACCACGTAGTAGGTGTCGGTCTGCTGGGTGTCGGCCGGAACGATCGAGTGCGTCACGCCCGAGACCCCGCCCAGCGTGAACAGGACGATGAACCCGAGCGAGAACATCATCGAGGACGTCAACTTGACCGAGCCCTTGTAGACGGTGCCCAGCCAGTTGAAGATCTTCACTCCGGTCGGGATGGCGATGAGCATGGTCGCCAGACCGAACGCCGAGATGGCCACCGGGCCCAGACCCGTGGCGAACATGTGGTGGGCCCAGACCCCCCAGCCGAGGAAGCCGATGGCGATGCCGGAGAACACCACGATCGAGTAGCCGAAGAGCGGCTTGCGGGAGAACACCGGCAGCGTCTCGGAGACGATGCCCATGCCCGGGAGGATCAGGATGTACACCTCGGGATGGCCGAAGATCCAGAAGAGGTGCTGGTAGAGCAGCGGATCTCCCCCGGCGGCCGGTGCGAAGAACAACGTGCCGGTGTTGCGGTCGAACCACACCATGATCAGCGCCACGGTCACGACCGGCAGCGCGAACACCGTGAGGAAGGCGACCACCAGCATCATCCAGACGAACACGGGCATGCGCATGAGCGACATGCCGGGGCAGCGCATGTTGATGACCGTGACGATGAAGTTGATCGCCGACGTCGTGGAACCGATCCCGAGGAGGATCAGGCCGATCGCCCAGAAGTCGGGCCCGCGTCCGGGCAGGAAGCCCGAGGCCAGCGGGGCGCTCGTGAGCGGGGTGTAGCCGAACCAGCCGCCGTTGGGCGCACCGCCGAGGAAGAAGCTCGAGTACAAGAACAGCCCACCGAAGAGCACCACCCAGTACCCGAACATGTTGATCCGGGGGAAGGCGACGTCACGGGCGCCGATCATGAGCGGGATGAAGTAGTTGCCGAAGCCCACGGCGATCGGCATTCCCACCAGGAACACCATGGTCGTGCC
Organism: Actinomycetes bacterium; assembly: GCA_037142235.1. GTDB lineage: Bacteria > Actinomycetota > Acidimicrobiia > IMCC26256 > PALSA-555 > CAIUKV01. The sequence continues at coordinate 1,522 of JBAXBB010000063.1, read as the reverse complement.
GTGCATGGTGAACATCTGGTTGTACTGGCCGGCGGTCAGCACCGTGCCGTTCGGCTGGAAGAGCTGCAGGCGGATGAGGAGCGCCTCCACGCCGCCGAGCACCAAGAAGATCAGCGCCGTGCACCCGTAGAGGATGCCGATCTTCTTGTGGTCGACGGTCGTGAGCCAGCTCAGGAAGCCGCGGTTGGCGCGCGGGCGCCGCAGCAGTCCGGCACTCGGCTCGCTGACGGCGACGGCGTTCTCGACGGTGGTCATCGGAGGGCTCCCACGAGGTCGGCGACGGTCACTTCAGTTGCAGGAGGTAGTCGGCGATGGTCTCGGCCTCGGCCCGGGTCATGGTGGGCTGGCCGGCCGGGGTGTTCTGGGAGAACGAGGGCATGCCCACGCAGATCCCCTGCCCGACCGGAAGGCGGCAGTCCTTCGACTCCATCGGGATCATCGACGGTGCGTTGTAGATCCAGTCGACCAGGTTCGCCCGGGTGAGCTTGTAGTAGCCCGAGGCGAACGTGGACCGGCTGGCGAGGTGCGTGAGGTTCGGGCCGTAGCTCGAGACGCTGGAGTCCTCGGCGGCGTGGCAGTTGGTACAGGCGTACTTCTGAGCGAAGAGCTTTCCTCCCTCACCGGCCTGCTCGATCGTGATCGCCGGCCCCTCGTGCTGGCCGGCGAGCCAGGCCTGGAAGTCGGACTCGGACTGGGCGATCACCCGGAAGCGCATGTTGGCGTGCGACAGCCCGCAGTACTCGGCGCACTGGCCCAGGTAGGTGCCGGGCTTGTCGGCCGTGAAGGTCGTGGTGTTGAGGTGCCCGGGGATGACGTCGCGCTTGCCGTTGAGTTCGGGGACCCAGAAACTGTGGATCACGTTGCAGTCACCGGTGGGCGGGGTGGTCCCCAGCGACGGGTCGCACCCGGTGAGCGTCATGTGCACCTGGCGGCCGACCGGGACGTGGAACTCGTCGGCCACGACCACCGTCTTGACGCCCTGGTCCTTGTAGTCGAACTGCCACCACCACTGCTTGCCGACGGCGGTGACCTCGAGGGCGTTGGGCTTGGGGGCCTCGTTGAGCTTGAAGATCAGGCTCACGGTCGGGACGGCGATCACGGCGAGGATCACCGCTGGGATGAGGGTCCAGGCGATCTCGAGCGGTGGGTTGCCGTGGACCTGCCTGGGGCGATCGTTGATGCCCGGACGGGCGCGGAAGCGGACCGCGCAATAGACCGTCGCGACCCCGACGAGGATCGCCACCACGATCGCCACGCCGAAGATCGGGACGATCAGGTTGTTGATCTCTTTGGCCTGGGTGCCCTTCGGGAGGAGGGAGTTCTGGCCGTTGGCCGGGCCACACCCGGCGACGACGAACGCCAAGCCCACCAGGCCACTGGCGACGACGGCCAACCTCTTGCGCCGGCTTCGGTTCGTCATGTCCCCGATTCCCCGGGCCGGGACGGCCTTCAACCGCCCAGCGATCGCTTTCCCATGGCCGACCGGATACCCGGCGGCCGAAGCGCACTCTAACCGTCCCCA
>JBAXBB010000062.1:0-17174 GCA_037142235.1 Actinomycetes bacterium | reverse complement strand
GTGCTCCGGCTTGGGCACCGTCCGCCCGATGGCGGCGAACCCGATCCGGCGGGCGGTCGCCGACGCGCTCGTGGGCGCGGGCTTCTCCGAAGCCGTGACCATTCCCCTGGTGGCGTCCGACGCGGTCGCCCGGTTCTCGCCGGAAGCCCCGGTGGAGGTCACCAACCCGCTGCGTTCCGAGGAGTCGGTCCTGAGGACCGCGCTCCTCCCTGGCCTCGTGGCGGTTGCCGCGCACAACGTGGCGCGTGGGATCTCCGACCTGGCCCTGTTCGAACTCGGCCGGGTGTTCCTCCGGCCCGACGCCGACGGGATCCTGCCCCGTGAGCCCGAGCGGGTGGCCGGGGTGCGGTCCGGAGCCGTGCGGCGGGCCCCCATCGAGCCCGATCGCCCGGTCGACGCCCACGACGCCGTCGACGCGGTCCGGGCCGTGCTCGACGCCCTCGGGATCGAGGGCCTCCGCCTCGAGCCGGTCGACCTCGTCGGCCTCGACCCGACCGCCGGCGCCCGCCTCCTGGTGGGCGGGGTGGAGGTGGGTCACGTCGGCGCGCTCGCTCCGGAGGCGCTCTCCGCCTCGGGCCTGGCCGCACCGGTCGTGGCCTTCGAGCTCGACCTCGACGCCCTCGACCGAGCGCCGCGGCGCGACCGGCAGTTCCGCAGCGTGTCGCCGTTCCCGCCGTCCACCATCGACCTGGCCTTCGTGGCCGACGAGACCGTGCCCGCCGCCGACCTTGCCTCGGCGCTGTGGGCGGCCCTCGACGACCTCGGCGAGTCGGTCCGCTGCTTCGACGAGTTCCGCTCGGGCGAGTTCGGTCCGGGGCGGCGGAGCCTGGCCTTCGCCCTGCGCCTGCGCGCTCCCGACCGGACCCTCACCGACTCCGAGGTGGCCACCGTCCGCGAGCGGGCGATCGCCGCCGCCACGGCCCTCGGCGCCCTCCTGCGGGGATGATCTCAGCCGCTCGGGACGTTGACCCGGGTGTCGGCCCTGGGGTCGGCCCCGTCGGTTCCCAAGAGGTCTCTCAGGGTCCGACGAACCCAGGGAGGATCAGGGGCGTTCAATGGAGGTCCCCGAGCACAGGAGCCACCCCATGACGGTGTTCGATCCCCCCGACCCTGATCGCCACGACCTCGGCCCCGACGTCAACGCCCCGCGCGCCGGGGGCTACCACTTCTCGGCCCCCGATCCCGCCGCCTGGGCGGCGTCGGTCTCGCCGCCGCGGCGCTCGGCCCGGCGCCTGTCGCCCCGCCGACGTCGGCTGGTGGCCGTCCTCGGTGTCCTGGCGATGGTCTCGGGGCCCGCGTTCTTGGGCTACGAGGTCGCCCAGAACCGGAGCACCCCCACGGCGGCGTCGGCCGGCAACACCTTTTCGTCGCCCGGTGGCTCCTCCGGAAGCGGCGGCTCCAGGAGCCTGGGTGGGGGCTCGGGTCAGTCCACCCCCGACCAGCTGACGCTGCCCTCCGGGGGTGCACCGTCCGGGTCACGGACGAGCGTCGGACGGCTCGACGTCTCGAGTGTCTCGCAGAAGGTCGACGACTCGATCGTCAACGTCTGGGTCACCACCGACAGCGGTGAGGCGGCCGGCACCGGCATCGTGGTGTCGGCGAGCGGTCTGGTCATCACCAACAACCACGTGATCGCGGACTCGCGCGACGTGCAGGTCGAGTCCATCGCCAACGGACAGACCCATCCCGCCAAGGTGCTCGGCTACAGCCTCACCGGCGACATCGCCCTCCTCCAGGTCCAGGGCGCCGCGAACTTCGAGCCGGCCGACCTCGGCGACTCGGGCTCGGTGGCGGTCGGGGACCCGGTGGTGGCGTTGGGCAACGCCGGCGGCCAGGGTGGCCTGCCGGCGGTGGTGTCCGGTTCGATCACCGGCAAGAACCGCCAGATCACCGCGTTCGACGAGGACGGCTCCAACGTCCAGACCCTCACGGGTCTGATCGTGACCAACGCCGACATCCAGCCGGGTGACTCCGGTGGGCCGTTGGCCGACGCCTCGGGCCGGGTCATCGGGGTGATCGCGGCGGCGTCGTCGTCGAACAGCGCCTTCGGGACCGCCGGGAACCAGGGCTACGCGATCCCGATCGAGAACGCCCTGGCCATCGCCAACAAGATCCTCGCCGGGACACCGGGCCCCGACCTCCATGTGGGGTCGAACCGGGGGGTCCTCGGGGTCCAGGTCTCCGGTGGAGCCACCGGTGGCCGCTCGACGGGGAGCGGTGCGGCGGTGCTCGGCACCGACCCCGCCGGCGCCGCGGCCAAGGCCGGCATCGTCACCGGCGACACGGTCGTGGCCGTCGACGGACGATCGGTGGCCTCGGGGAGTGAACTGACCCGGGCCCTGGTGCCCTACGGTCCGGGAGACAAGGTGGAGATCACCTGGGTCGACCGCTCCGGCACGACCCATCGGGCCACCGTCAGCCTCGGGTCCGGTCCACCGGCCTGATCGCAGGCGCCACACTGTCGGGGTGCGCGTCAGGGATTGGACCGAGGTCGACCACTACGCGGTGCTGGGGGTGGCTCCCACGGCGACCCGCGACGAGATCGCCGCGGCCTACCGGGCCCAGGCCCGGGTGCTCCACCCCGACACCGGGGCCACCGACCCCGACGCCGAGGCCCGGTTCGTGCGGGTCGCCGCTGCCCACCGCGTCCTGACTGGCTCCCAACGTGACGAGTACGACCGGGCCCGACGGCGCGGGCAGGTGGCGGTCGGAGCTGGGAGCGGGGCCCCGCCCCGGCCGGCGGCGCCCGCGCCCTGGCGGCTCAGCCGCAGGGGAGCGCGCGCCGCGCTGGCAGCGGGGATCGCCCTCGTCGTGGCCAGCGTCGGGGTGGCGATCGGACTGATCGCGCTCCACGCCCACGAAGCCCACCTGCGCGCCGCCGGGGTACCGGTGCGGGCGCTGGTCGTCGACCGGGGTGGGGTCCCGCTCCTCGAGTTCGTCGCCGACGGCGCCGTGGTCGATGCACCCCTCCCCGACGCCCGGTCGGGGGAGACCCGCGTCGGCGATCGGGTCGAGGTCCGCTACGACCGGGCGCATCCCACGCGGGTCGTCGCCGCTGCCGGGACCACCGCTCGCGACATCACGTTGTGGATCGTGGCGGTGAAGCTGCTCGTGGTGGGGATCGTGTTGACCGTCGTCGGGGCGCGTCGCTTGCGCCGCGATCCCTGAGGCCCGGCTCCGGGCCGGGCCCCGGGGTGCGGTGGCGCCGAGCACCGCCCGCCCGCCATGCTGGTCCGATGAGCGTGCGCATGGACCGGGACGAAGCGTGGAAGCGGATCGCTGCGAGCCACACGGGGATCATCACCAGTCTGCGGGCCGACGGGTTCCCGATTTCGGTGCCCATGTGGTTCTGCGTGGTCGACGGTGCGGTCCACTTCAGCACCCGACGGGAGTCGGTCAAGGTCCGCCGGCTCCGGCGGGATCCCCGGGTGGGGTTCCTGGTCGAGAGCGGTGAGCGCTGGGCGGAGCTCTGGGCGGTGCACCTGGTGGGGACCGTCACCTTCGTCGACGACGAGGCGCTGGTCGAACGGGTCGAGGCGGCCATGACCGCGAAGTACTCCTCGTTCCGGTCCGCGCGGTCGTCGATGCCCGACGAGACGCGCGAGCACTACGAGCGTCCGTCGGTCGTGATCCGCATCGACGCCGAGGAGCGCATCGTGTCGTGGGACAATCGGAAGCTGGGCCTCTCGTGAACGATCATCCGAACGTGCGGGTCGCCGACGACGACGGAGTCCGGGTCGTCACCATCGACCGGCCCGAGGCCAAGAACGCGCTCGACCTGGCGATGCGCACGGCGTTCATCGAGATCGTCGCGGCCGCCGACCACGATCCCGGAGTCCACGCGGTCGTCATCACCGCGGTCGATCCGGTGTTCACCGCCGGGGTCGATTTCACAGAGACCCTGGCGGGAGAACGCCGCGTGGTCGACTGGGCGCTGCGGCCCGACCCGGCGGCCGCGCTGCGCGCCGCGCGCACGCCCAGCCTCTGCGCGGTCAACGGTGCGTGCGTGTCGGGCGGGCTGGAACTGGCGCTGAGCGCGACCTTCGTGGTCGCCTCCGAGCGGGCCCGGTTCGCCGACACCCACGCCCGGCTGAACGCGGTGCCGGGTTGGGGGCTGACCGCCCTCCTGCCGCGGGCTGTCGGGCTCCGGCGGGCGCGGGAGATGTCGATCACGGGGAACTTCGTCGACGCCGACGAAGCGCACCGGATCGGCCTGGTGAACCATGTGGTGGCGCACGAGGAACTGCTTGACCGCGCCGTCGGGCTGGCCCGCACCATCTCGTCCCAGCCGGCGGTGGGGGAGGTCCTGCGCCTCTACGACCGGGGCGCCGGCCTGAGCCTGGCCGAGGCGCTGGCCCTGGAAAAGGACTGGACGGTCGGCCGGGTCCACGACCCCGAAGCGTTCCGGCGCCTCGGCCAGGACACGGCGAGGCGCGCGAACCGCGACGGGTGAGCGTACGCTCGGGGGCCGAAGCGATCGAACGAGATGAGGAGCTCCGATGGGACTGTGCGAAGGACGGGTGGCGATCGTCACCGGCGCAGGTGGTGGCATCGGTCGGTGCGAGGCGCTGACCCTGGCCCGCGAGGGCGCGAAGGTCGTGGTGAACGACCTCGGCGGCTCGATGACCGGCGAGGGCGCCAGCACCGGGCCGGCCCAGCAGGTCGTCGACGAGATCCTGGCCATGGGCGGCGAGGCGGCGGCCAACACCGACGACGTCTCCGACTTCGACGGCGCCGGGCGCCTCGTTCGCCAGGCGATCGACACCTTCGGCGGTCTCGACATCCTGGTCTGCAACGCCGGGATCCTGCGCGACCGGATGCTCGTCAACATGTCGGTCGACGAGTGGGACGCGGTCATCCGAGTCCACCTCCGGGGCACGTTCTGCCCCGTGCGTCACGCCGCCGAGTACTGGCGGAACCGGACCAAGGAGGGCCTGGACAACGACGCCCGGGTGATCATCACCTCGTCGGCGTCGGGGATCTACGGCAACGTGGGTCAGGCGAACTACGGCGCCGCCAAGGCGGGTCTGGCCTCGTTCACGATCATCGCGGCCGACGAGCTGAAGCGCTACGGCGTCACGGTGAACGCCATTGCGCCTGCGGCCCTCACCCGGATGACCGAGAACCTCGGGGGGAAGTTCGAGCCCTCCGACGAGGTCAAGGCCGGCATGGACCCTCAGTGGGTGGCCAACGTCGTGGGCTGGCTGGCCAGCCCCGAGGCGGGTCGCTGGAGCGGACGGGTGGTCGAGACGAACGGCAACCGGCTGGGGGTGGCCGAGGGCTGGCGGCGGGGCCCCCAGGGCACCCCGCAGGGTTCGCCCGCCGAGGTGGGCCAGGTCCTCCCCGGTCTGCTCGACGCCGCGGTGGGGCCGGGCCAGGACTCCAACATCTGACCCGGTCCACCGGGTCCGGGTGACCGGGTCTGTATTCACCGACATGTATGCTATTCAGCATGTCGAATAAGTCGCGGGCCGTCGGCGTGGTGGGAGCCTCGGGCTACACCGGGGTGGAATTGCTGCGCCTGCTCCACGGTCACCCCGAATTCGAGGTGGCCGTGGCCACGGCCGACACCAACGCCGGGGTGGCTGCCGCCGATCTCTTCCCGTCGCTGGCGGCGGCCTACCCCACCCTCGTCTTCGCCGGCCTCGACCCGACCGACCCGGTCGCCGGTCTGAGCGGGCTTGACGTGGTGTTCCTCGCCCTGCCGCACGGTGAGAGCCAGAAGCTCGTGCCCTCCCTGCTCGGGCGGGTGGGCCGGATCGTCGACCTCGGGGCCGACTTCCGGCTGCCGGCGCCCGTCTACGCGGAGTGGTACGGCGAGGAGCACGCCTGCCCGCAGGCCATCGCCGACTTCGGGTTCGGCATGGTCGAGCTCTTCCGGGATGCGCTCGTCCCCACCGCGCACGTGGCCGCGGCGGGGTGCTATCCGACCGCGTCGTCCCTGGCCCTGGCGCCCCTGGTGGCCGGTGGGCTGATCGAGCCGACGGGCATCGTCGTCAACGCCGTGTCCGGGATCTCCGGCGCCGGTCGCAAGCTCGCGGCCGCCAACCTCTACGCCGAGCGCGAGCAGAACGTCACCGCCTACGGACTGCTGGTCCATCGGCACACCGGCGAGATCGAGTTCGCGCTGGGGCACGTCGCCGGGGTGCCGGTGCAGGTGCTCTTCACGCCGCACCTGGTCCCCATGACCCGCGGCATCCTGGCCACGTGCACCGCGCGGGCGGCCGTCCCCGGGCTCACCACGGCCGGTCTGCTCGACGCGTACCGGGCGTACTACGCCGACGAGCCGTTCGTGGTCGTCACCGACGAACCGCCCCAGACCAAGGCGGCCCTCGGCTCGAACGTCGCCCACGTCACGGTGCGCGCCGACCCCCGCACCGGGCTGGTGCTCGCGCTCGGAGCGATCGACAACCTCGTCAAGGGCGCCTCGGGTCAGGCCGTTCAGGCGTGCAACCGCGTCCTGGGCCTGCCCGAGGCCACCGGCCTCCCCACGATCGGAGTCATGCCGTGAGCGTCACGTCCGTCCCCGGCTTCGAAGCCTCCGGCGTCGCCGCCGGGATCAAGCCTTCGGGTGCTCCCGACCTCGCGGTGGTCGCGACGGCCGACCGCGTCCCGGTCGCCGCGGCCGGCGTCTTCACCACCAACCTGGCGTGCGCCGCCCCGGTCCAGATCAGCCGCCGCCACCTGGCCGACGGCCGGGCCGCCGCCGTCGTGCTCAACTCCGGCAACGCCAACGCGGCCACCGGTGACGCCGGGCGGGCCGATGCGCTGCGCATGTGCGAGCTCGCGGCGACGGGTCTCGGAGTCTCCACCACCGACGTCCTGGTCTGCTCGACCGGGCTGATCGGGATCCCGATGCGCATGGAGCCGCTCGAGTCGGGCATCCCGATCGCCGTCGCGGACCTCGCCCCGGGTCCCGACGCCGGCCACCGGGCCGCCGTCGCCCTCATGACCACCGACACCCTGGCGAAGGAGGCCACCGCCCAGGCCGATCTCGGCGACGGTCGGTCGATCCGGGTGGGCGGCATCGCGAAGGGGGCGGCGATGCTCGCGCCCTCCATGGCGACGATGTTGGCCGTCTGCACCACCGATGCCGTCGTCACCCCCGACGTGCTCCACGCCGCGCTCGAACGCGCGGTGGCCGAGTCGTTCAACGCGCTGATCGTCGACGCCTGCACGAGCACCAACGACACCGTGCTCGTCCTGGCCAACGGCGCCGCGGGCGGTCCGGTCATCGACACCGCGGGCGGCCACGCCTTCCACGCCCTGGCCGAGGCGCTGGGTGCGGTGTGCAGCGATCTGGCCGCGCAGATGGCCGCCGACGCCGAGGGTGCCACCAAGCACGTCCACCTCACGGTGCGCGGCGCCCGCTCGGCCGCCGAGGCTCGCACCGCCGCCCGAGCCGTGGCCGCGAGCCAGTTGGTGCAGTGTTCGCTCTACGGGTCCGATCCGTACTGGGGTCGCGTGCTGTCCGAGCTGGGAGCGAGCGGCGCGTTCTTCGATCCCGAGGCGGTCGAGATCGCCTACAACGGGGTGACGGTGTGCCGTGACGGCATCGCCGCGCTCCACGACGAGACGAGCCTCACGGCCAGCATGGCCGGGCGCGACATCACCATCGTGTGCGACCTCCATGCCGGACGCGGCTCGGCCGCGGTCCGCTTCACCGACCTCACCCACGCCTACGTCGACGAGAACATGGGGACGAGCTGATGGCCACTGGCGGAATGCGCATCACCGACGTCCACGAACGCGCCCAGGTGCTCGCCGAGGCGTTGCCCTACATCCGCGAGTTCGCCGGCAAGACCGTCGTGATCAAGTACGGCGGCCACGCCATGGAGGACCCGGCGCTCGCCGAACTCTTCGCCCAGGACGTCGTCCTCATGCGCCTCGTGGGCATCCAGCCGGTCGTGGTCCACGGGGGTGGACCCCAGATCAGCGACCTGATGCAGCGGCTGGGCAAGGTCCCCGAGTTCGTCGACGGACTGCGCGTCACCGACGCCGAGACCATCGACATCGTGCGCATGGCCCTGGTGGGCAAGGTCAACCGCGAGATCGTGTCGGAGATCAACCGACACGGGGCCTTCGCCGTCGGGCTCTCCGGAGAGGATGCCGGCTTGCTGACCGTGCGCACCCGCGACCCCCGTCTGGGGTTCGTCGGCGACGTCGAGCGGGTCGACCCGGCGATCGTCGAGCGGCTCTTGCGCGAGGACCTGATCCCGGTGATCGCGACTGTGGGTGTCGACGCCTCGGGCCAGGCCCACAACGTGAACGCGGACGCCGTTGCGGCGGCCATCGCCGGTGCGCTCGGCGCCGCCAAACTCGTCTACCTCACCGACGTGCTCGGCGTCTACGAGGACTACCCCGACGAGTCCACCCTGATCTCCTCGATCGACGTCGCCGGGATGGAGCGGCTGCTGAACGAGGGCAAGGTGGGGGAGGGGATGATCCCCAAGCTCCGGTCGTGCATCGACGCGCTGGTCGAGGGGGTCGCGCGCGCCCACATCCTCGACGGGCGGGTGCCGCACGCGCTCTTGCTCGAGTTCTTCACCCGGGAAGGGATCGGCACCATGATCGCCGCGGCGACGGAGGCCGGCGCATGAGCGATCTGACCTTCGAGGAGATCGTCGCCCTCGACGCCGCCCACGTCATGCAGACCTACGGCCGCGCCCCGGTCGCGTTCGTGCGCGGCGAAGGAACCGTGCTCTTCGACGCCGACGGACGCCGCTATCTCGATTTCCTGTCGGGACTCGCCGTCACGTCACTGGGTCACGCCCACCCGGTAGTCGCCGACGCGGTGGCGGACCAGGCTCGGCGCCTGCTGCACGTCTCGAATCTGTATTACAACGAGGTCCAACCCCAGGTCGCAGCCCGGCTCGACGCCCTCCTCGGCGGGGGAGGTCGGGTCTTCTTCGCCAACTCCGGGGCCGAGGCCAACGAGTGCGCCATCAAATTGGCGCGCCGTCACGGCCAGGCCAACGGCGGACCCGAGCGCTTCCACGTGATCTCCGCCTACGGCTCCTTCCACGGGCGCACCCTCACCACGCTCGCCGCGACGGGCCAGCCCCAGAAGCAGGAGACGTTCCAGCCGCTGCCGGTCGGGTTCCGCCAGGTCGCGTTCGCCGACCTCGGCGCGTTGCGCGCCGCGCTCGACGAACGGGTCTGCGCCGTGCTGCTCGAGCCGGTCCAAGGTGAGGGTGGCGTGATGCCCTGCCCGCCGGGCTACCTCGAAGGTGTGCGCGAGCTCTGCGACGAGCGCGAGGCGCTGCTGATCGTCGACGAGGTGCAAACTGGCCTCGGACGGACGGGCCGGTGGTTCGGGTTCGAGCACACCGGGGCGCGTCCCGACATCGTCTCGATGGCCAAGGCGCTCGGCAACGGTGTGCCGATCGGAGCCTGCTGGGCCCGGGAGGCGGTGGCGGCGGCCTTCAAGCCGGGTGACCACGCCACCACGTTCGGCGGTCAGCCGCTCGCGGCCGCGGCCGCACTGGCGACCCTCACCGTCATGGCGGACCTCGACGTCCCCGCCCGGGCCGCGGCGGCCGGGTCGGTCCTGGTCGAGCGGCTCGTCGCCACCCCCGGGATCGCCGGCGTCCGTGGGCTCGGCCTGCTGATCGCCGCCGAACTCGAGCCCGGCCTCGAGGCCAAGGCGGTCGCCGACGCCTGCCTGGCCGCCGGTCTGGTCTGCAACGCCGTCACCGGCACCGCGCTGCGGTTCGCGCCCCCGCTCCTGGTGAGCGAGGCCGAGATCGACGAGGCGGTGGGGATCCTGGCCGGGGTCCTGGCGACGGTGCCCCGCACCGCCGGAGCTGGCGGCGCCTCGGAAGGGAGCGGTTGGTGAGTCTCGTCCGTCGCCTGCTCGAGATCGACGATCTCGACCGGGCTCAGTTCAGCGGTCTCCTCGACCACGCCATGGTGTGCAAGCGCGAACCGACGTCGCTGCCGCGCGCCCTCTCCGGCACCGCGGTGGCGCTGCTCTTCCAGAAGCCGTCGGCCCGGACCCGCGTCTCCACCGAGATCGCGGTCACCGACCTCGGGGGGCACGCCGTCGTCCTGCGCAACGAGGAGGTCGGCCTCGGGGGCCGCGAAACGGTGGAGGACGTCGCCCGCACCCTCGCCGGCTACTGCGGGGTCATCATGGCGCGCGTCTTCGACCATGCCGTGCTCGAGGTGATGGGCAATGCCGTCGACGTCCCGGTGGTCAACCTGCTCTCCGACCGGGCGCACCCCTGCCAGGCGCTGGCCGACTACCTCACGATCCGCGAGCACTTCGGATCGCTGGAGGGCCGACGGATCACGTACGTGGGCGACGGCAACAACGTCGTGGCGTCGCTGGCGTTCGGCGCGGTGCTGGCCGGTGCCGAGCTCACGGTCGCCACCCCGCCCGGCTACGAGCTCGATCCCGATGTCGTCGCTCGGGCGCGCAATCTCGGAGGTGCCGTCGAGGTGTCGCACGAGCCCCACGAAGCCGTGCGCGGCGCCGACGTCGTCTACACCGACGTCTGGACGTCGATGGGGCAGGAGGCCGAGACCGAGGCGCGCCGTAGCGCGTTCGCGGGCTACTGCGTCGACGCCGGCCTCATGGCCGCGGCGGGGCCCGGAGCGGTGTTCATGCACTGTCTGCCGGCGCATCGTGGCGAAGAGGTCGCGGCGGAGGTCATCGACGGCCCCGCCTCGCTGGTCTGGGAGCAGGCGGCGAACCGGATGCACAGCGTGCGGTCGTTGCTGGCGTCCCTCGACGTTCGGCCCGTCGCCCCCGGCGGCCGATCCGGGAGGGCCTGATGGCGACCCTCGGCAAGCCCCAACGTCAACACCGCATCACCCGGCTGCTCGAGGAGCAGCCGATCTCCAGCCAGGCGCAGCTCGTGGAGCTTCTGGCCGCCGACGGCGTCCTGGCCACCCAGGTGACGGTCAGTCGCGACCTCGAGGAGCTCGGAGCCGTCAAGGTCAGGATCCCGGGCGGCGCGATGGCCTACGCGATCCCCGAGCACGCCAAGGCGCGCTCGGCCCCCGACGACCACCTGCGGCGGGTGATGGGCGAGTTCGTGGTGGAAGTGGCCCACAGCCACAACCTCGTGGTGCTCCGCACGCCGCCGGGCTCGGCGCACGTCGTCGGCTCGGCCCTCGACCGGGCCGGCCTTCCCGACCTCCTCGGCACGGTGGCGGGGGACGACACCTTGATCCTCGTCTGCGCCGAGCAGGCTGGTGGCGCGAAGGTGGCCGCGGACCTCGCGGCCCTGGCCGGACTCTGACCGAAGGCCCCGACGGGCTGGAACCACAAGGAAGAAGGAATCCCATGGCGAAGCGAGTGGTGCTGGCGTACTCGGGTGGTCTCGACACCTCGGTGGCGGTGAAGTGGATCGCCGACGAATGGGGCGCGGAGGTGGTCTGCCTCGCGGCCGACGTGGGGCAGGGCGGCGACTTCGAAGCCGTCCGGGCCCGGGCACTGGCGGCGGGCGCGGTCGAGGCCAAGGTCGTCGACCTGCGCGCCGAGTTCGCCACCGACTACGTGCTCCCCGCCATGCGCGCCAACGCGCTCTACGAGGGCAAGTACCCACTCGTCTCGGCCTTGTCGCGACCGGTCATCGCCAAGCACCTTGTGATCGCGGCGCGCGAATTCGGCGCGGACGCCGTCGCGCACGGCTGCACGGGCAAGGGCAACGACCAGGTGCGTTTCGAGGTCGGCGTGCGGGCGCTCGCCCCCGACCTCGAGGTCCTCGCGCCGGTCCGGGTGTGGGGCATGACCCGCGACGACTGCATCGCGTACGCCGCGGAGCACGGCATCCCGATCCAGCAGTCGAAGGCCAAGCCCTATTCGATCGACGACAACCTCGTGGGTCGGGCCATCGAGTGCGGCGAGATGGAGGACCCGTGGGCGCGCCCGCCGGCCGACATCTGGGAGCTCACCGCCGACGTCGCCGACGCACCGTCGGAGTCGCGTGACGTCGTGGTCGCGTTCGAGGCCGGCGTGCCGGTGTCGGTCGACGGTCGGGCGCTGCCCCTCCACGAGCTCCTCGCCGAGCTGACGACCGTCGTCGGCTCCTACGGCTTCGGCCGCCTCGACATGGTCGAGAACCGACGGGTCGGCATCAAGAGCCGGGAGACCTACGAGGCTCCAGGCTCCCTCGCCCTCATCGCGGCCCACCAGGACCTGGAGTCGATCACGCTCGAGCGCGACGTCATGCGCGAGAAGGCCCGGCTCGAGCCGCGGTACTCCGAGCTCGTCTACGACGGACTGTGGTTCTCACCGCTGCGCCGCGCCCTCGACGCGTTCGTCGGCTCGACCCAGGAGCACGTCACCGGCGAGGTGCGGCTCACGCTCGAACCGGGACGCTGCGCCCCGAGCGGTCGGCGCGCGGTCAAAGGTCTCTACGACTACGAGTTGGCCACCTACGACGCCGCCGACGCGTTCCGCCACGAGGACGCCGCGGGGTTCGTGCGGCTCTGGGGGCTGTCGACCGAGACCGTGGCCCGGCGTCAGGGTGGGCTCGATGGCTGACGCGGCGGAGGAAGGTGCGGCGCGCCCGCTCTGGCACGGGCGGTTCGCTCAGGGTCCGGCGGAGGCGCTCCTCGCTTTCACCGCGAGCCTCGACGTCGACCGGCGCCTGGCTCCCGACGACCTGGCGGGCTCGCGCGCTCACGTCCGCATGCTCGGACGGGTCGGGCTCCTCGCCGAGTCGGAGGTTGCGCTCGTGCTCGACGCTCTCGACCGGGTGGAGGCGGAACTCGTCGACGGGTCGTTCGTGTTCGCGCCCACCGACGAAGACATCCACACCGCCATCGAACGTCGGGTGACCGAGATAGCCGGCGAAGCCGGGGCCAAGCTCCACACGGGGCGCAGCCGCAACGACCAGGTCGCCACCGCGCTCCGTCTGTTCGTCAAGCGCGAGGGCCGGGTGGTGCTCGACGCGATCGAGGGCCTGCAGTCGGTGCTCGTGGCGCGCGCGGTCGAGGCTGGCACCGACGCCTATCTCCCCGGGTACACCCATCTCCAGCGTGCCCAGCCCGTCCTGCTCGCCCACCACTTGCTCGCGCACTTCTGGGCCCTGACCCGCGACGTCGGGCGGCTCGAGGACGCCCTGGCCCGCGCCGATGTGTCGGTGCTGGGAGCCGGCGCGCTCGCCGGATCGAGCCTGCCGCTCGACCCCGACGGCACGGCGACCGACCTCGGCTTCGGCAGCCGGTTCGACAACTCGCTCGACGCCGTCGCCGACCGCGACTTCGTCGCCGAGACCACGTTCGCCCTCACGCTCGTGATGGTGCACCTCTCGCGCCTCGGTGAGGAGATCGTGCTCTTCACCACCGAGGAGTTCGGTTTCTGGCGCCTCGCCGACGAGTTTGCTACGGGTTCGTCGATGCTGCCGCAGAAGAAGAACCCCGACATCGCTGAGCTCGCTCGCGGCAAGGCCGGTCGGGTGATCGGCAATCTCACCGGGCTGCTGGCCACCCTGAAGGGCCTCCCGCTGTCGTACAACCGTGACCTCCAGGAGGACAAGGAGCCCTTCTTCGACTCCCTCGACACCACGGTCCTCGCCCTGCTCGCCCTCACCGGGCTCATGGAGACGGTCACGTTCGACCTCGACCGGATGCGCGCGGCCGCCGACGTGCCGGCGGCGTCGGCCACCGACCTCGCCGAGTGGCTGGTCGCCCGTGGCACCCCGTTCCGGGAGGCGCACGCCATCGTGGGGTTGCTGGTCCGCCAGGCCGCCGAGCGTGGGCTCCCGCTCGACGAACTCGTGATGACCGATCCCCGACTCGGCCCCGACGCCCTCCCCCTGCTCGAGCCGGGTCAGGCGGTCAAGCGCCGCTCCACTCCGGGCGGGGCCGGCCCCGAGGTGATCGGCCCGCAACTCGCCGCCGCCCAGGCCTGGCTGGTTGCCCGCGTCTGACCGGGCGGGCCACCCGCACCGGCGGGCGTCAGCGGGCGGCGGCCTCCTGGTCGAGCCGGTTTCCGAGCGGTTCCCAACCCAGGCGCCGGGCCGCGTCAGCGGCGTCGGCCAGTTGGCGGGTCGTGGCGGAGGTGTCGTCGACGAGGCGGGCGAGCGCTTCCTGGAGCGACGTGGCGGTCGTGCGCGACAGGTCGCTCTGGGGCCGGGCGAACGCATGCACCCGGGCGGCGAAGTCGGCCAACACGACCAGTGCGTCGGTGGAGATCGGGGTGGCCTGGTCGATCATCTGGGCGATGATCACCCGGGTGAGCACAGCCAACTCGACGTCGTCCTGGCGGGCGCCGCAGGCCGGGGCGACGGCGGGGATTCGCGTGCGGGCCGAGCGCAGGAACGCCTGGAGATCGGTGGCGGAGATCGGCTGGGCCGTCGCCAGTGCGT
The DNA here is from genome assembly GCA_037142235.1 of Actinomycetes bacterium. GTDB lineage: Bacteria > Actinomycetota > Acidimicrobiia > IMCC26256 > PALSA-555 > CAIUKV01. The sequence continues at coordinate 2,850 of JBAXBB010000062.1, read as the reverse complement.
TGGCCTCGTCCATCAGCGCCTGCATGGCCGAGTCGGACGCCGCGGCACCCGACGCCGACGGCGGGGTGCGCACCCCCCAGAACCGTGACGGCGACCCGGTGAAGGTGAAGCCGGCGCCGAGGAGGCCCTGGGTCTTGACCCAGGCCCATTCTCCCTCGACGACGTTGCACTCGACCGAGGTGATCCGCAGCGGCCACTCGGCGCAGGTCATCGGCTTGGTGATGCCCTCGAGCGGGATGAAGGCGATGCCGGCGGCGTCCTCGTAGACGAACGTGCCGCCGAGCTCGATCTGCCCGGTGAGGCAGGGCTCGCTGGCGCTCCCGCCGAACGCCCCGCTGAACGTGTAGGTGGTGTCGTTGCTCGATCCCTGGGCACTGTTGCCGGCGACCGAGGCCCGGCCCGATCCGGCCGCGGCCAGGGTGATGCCGTACGGGCCCGCGACGGAGTCGGCGTCGACGTCGAGGGTGCCGCTGCCGGTTCCGACGAACCCGACGTTCGAGCTCACCGTCCCGGTGCGCAAGGACGCCGCGCCGGCCCACGAGAACCCGATCTCCCACGCGCCCGCCGACAGGGCCCGAGTCGGGCGGGCCGAGGCAGGGGAGGCGCCGCCGACGATCCCGCCGACGAGGGCCGTGGCGAGGGCGACCGTGGTGGCGACGGCTCGGATGCGCGGCGTGCGGCGGGTGCGGTGAGTTCGGGGCACCGGTTCCTCCCGGGTCGGCCTGGGGTGGTTCATGGCTGGGTACTGGCGTACTGCGTCGGCGACGCCGCCCCGACACTATCGGCGGGTCCCGGTCCAATCCTGAGGTGCGCCGGTATCGTGCGGGGCCATGGTCGGTGTCGACGAGCAGGTGCGCATCATCGCCTCGGGGGTCGTCGACCTCATCAGCGAGGCCGACCTGCGCCGGAAACTGGCCCGGGGCACGCCCCTGCGGGTCAAGCTCGGCATCGACCCGACGGCTTCCGACATCCACCTCGGGTTCGCCGTCGTCCTGCGCAAACTGCGCCAGTTCCAGGACCTCGGGCACACTGCCGTCCTCATCATCGGCGACTTCACCGCCCAGGTCGGCGACCCGTCGGGCCGCTCGGCCACCCGGCCCCCCCTCTCCAAGGCCGACGTCGACGCCCACGCCGCCACCTACCTCGAGCAGGTCCGGCGCATCCTCGACCCCGACCGGCTCGAGGTCCACCGCAACGCCGACTGGCTGGCCCCCCTCGACATGGCCGGGGTCCTCCGCCTGACCGCCCAGACGACCGTGGCCCGGATGCTCGAGCGCGATGATTTCGCCAAGCGCTACGCCGGCGGCACCCCGATCTCGCTCACCGAGTTCCTCTATCCGCTGCTCCAGGGCCAGGACTCCGTGGAGGTCCGGGCCGACGTCGAGCTCGGCGGCACCGACCAGCTGTTCAACAACCTCATGGGCCGCCACCTCCAGGAGCGGGCGGGCCAAGAGGGCCAGGTCGTCTGCACCACGCCGTTGCTCGAGGGCCTCGACGGCCACCACAAGATGTCGAAGTCCCTGGGGAACTACATCGGGATCGCCGAGGTGCCGGGGGAGCAGTTCGGCAAGCTGATGTCGATCCCCGACGAGTTGATGCCCCGGTACTTCCGCCTCACCACCGGCTGGCACCCCGACCGCTGCGACGAGGTCGAGGCCGCACTGGCCGTCGGCGACCTGCGCCCGGTGGAGGCCAAGCGTCTCTTGGGCCGGACGGTGGTCGACCTCTACCACGGGGCCGGGGCCGGGGCGGCGGCTGAAGCCGAGTTCGACCAGGTCTTCCGCTCCCACGAGGCGCCCACCGACGTGCCCGAGCATGTGCTCGACCCCGCCGACCTCGGCGCCGAGGGCGAGCCGGTGCGCCTGGCGGCCGTGCTCCGGCAGGCCGGGCTGGCCCCGTCCAACAAGGAGGGGCGCCGACTGATCGAACAGGGCGGAGTGCGGATCGACGGCACCGTGGTCGCGGACCCCGACGCCGTGTTCGCCGTCGCTGACCTCGACGGAGTGCGGATCCAGGTCGGCAAGCGCCGCTGGGCGATCCTCCGGACCCCCTGAGGATCCGATCCGACCCCCAGCTCGGCCGTTCTGCGAAAAATACCGCACCGCGTTGCAGTTCTCGGCCGCAGACCTGTACAGTTCCCCGTCCCCCCCCCGATCGGAATCCTTCGGGACCCGAACCCTGGGTGGGCAACCGGACACCAGCCTCGCACTCCGAGGCTCACAGTGTCCCGTCGAGGCGGCCGGGTCACCCGGTCTTTGCCTCGGGCCAGCTCCTTGACAACGGAACAGTGAACGCCAAAAGCCAGTGAGGGCGTTTTTTCGGACCTTTCGGGGTCCGGGATTCGCCCTTCACGCAATTCCGCACGTGAGACACGAACGTCGGTTCGCCGGCGGGAGGCCACGTGCAGTTGCCTCAAGGACTCAGTGGGTCCGAGAGGCGACTCTCCGATTTCGTCTCGATGCTCCGGTTCGCCGGCGGATCGAGCGAGGTCTCGATGGAGAGTTTGATCCTGGCTCAGGACGAACGCTGGCGGCACGCTTAACACATGCAAGTCGAACGAGAAGCCCGGGGCTTGCCCTGGGTGGAAAGTGGCGAACGGGTGAGTAACACGTGAGAAACCTGCCCCGAAGACCGGGATAACACCGGGAAACCGGTGCTAATACCGGATGCCCTCACCAGACCGCATGGTCTGGTGAGGAAATGGATTCCGCTTCGGGATGGTCTCGCGGCCTATCAGCTTGTTGGTGGGGTAACGGCCTACCAAGGCTTCGACGGGTAGCTGGTCTGAGAGGATGTCCAGCCACACTGGGACTGAGACACGGCCCAGACTCCTACGGGAGGCAGCAGTGG
>JBAXBB010000061.1:0-17922 GCA_037142235.1 Actinomycetes bacterium | reverse complement strand
CCCCCACCACCGCCACCCGCGAGACGGTGGCCGCGGTCGGAGCTGGAGTCGCCGCCGAGGTCACCACGTGAGCGCGCCGTGAGCGCGATCACCTTCCGAGGAGTCACGTTCGGGTACCCCGACGGGCCCGACGCGCTCCACCACCTCGACCTCGACGTCGTCGCCGGCGACCTCACCCTGGTGATCGGGGGCTCAGGCTCGGGCAAGAGCACCCTCCTCCGGTGCGTCAACGGTCTGGTGCCCCACTCCTCGGGCGGCCGCTTCGCCGGCGAGGTGATCACCTTCGGTCGCTCGACCCGGGACCACGCCCCCCGCGACCTCGCCGACGTCGTGGGCATCGTGGCCCAAGACCCCGAGGCCCAGTTCGTCGTCGACCGGGTCGAGCACGACGTCGCCTTCGTCCTCGAGAACCTCCGAATGCCCGCCACCACCATGCGCCGCCGGGTCGAGGAAGCCCTCGACGCGCTGGGGATCGCCCACCTGCGCGACCGCTCGCCGTCCTCGCTCTCGGGCGGCGAGCAGCAACGCGCCGCCATCGCCGGCGCGCTCGCCGCCGCCCCGGCTGCGCTGGTCCTCGACGAGCCCACCTCCCAGATCGACCCCCAGGGCGCCGACGACGTGCTCGCCGCACTGACCCGACTCAACGCCGACCTCGGCACCACCGTGCTCCTCGCCGAGCACCGCCTCGAGCGTGCCGCACCCCTCGCCCACCGGATCGTCGCGCTCGACGCCGGGCGCGTGCAGGCCGTCGGTACCCCGGCGACCGTGCTGGCCGACCATCCGGGAGCGCCGTCCGTCACCCGCCTCGGCCGCCTCCTCGGCTGGGACCCCCTGCCCCTGACCGTGCGCGAGGCGAGGGCGGCCGCGGCACGCCACCCGCGCCCCGACCTGGTCGGCGAACCGGTCGGCGCTCCCGGGCTCCCCGCACCGGGTGACGTGCTCGTGAGGGCCCGGGGCGTTCACGTCAGGCTGGGTGGTCGGTCGGTCCTCCACGACGTGTCGTTCGACCTGCACGCCGGAGAGGTCGTTGCCCTCCTCGGACGCAACGGCGCCGGGAAGTCCACGCTGCTGCGGGCCCTGGCCGGCCTCATCGGCACCGAACGCGGCACCGTGTCGGCCGAGGTCGCCGTCGCGGCAGTTCCCCAGAACCCCAACGCGCTGCTCTTCGCGTCCACGGTGCGACGCGAACTCGAAGAGACGCTGCGCCTGCTCGGCCGGTCCGATCCGGTCGCGGTCGAGCACTGGCTGCACGCGCTCGGGATCGCCCCGCTCGCCGAGCGCCACCCGCGCAACCTCTCCGGTGGTGAGCGGCAACGGGTGGCGATCGCAGCCGTGGCGGTGGGGGGCGCCCCGGTGCTGCTCCTCGACGAGCCCACCCGCGGCATGGACGCCGCGTCACGCCGAGCCCTGCACGACGCCGTCGTCGCCCACGCCGCGAGCGGTGGTGCGGTGGTGCTGGCGACCCACGACGTGGAGCTCGCGGCCGAGTGCGCGACGGGAGCCGTGGTGCTCGGCGAGGGCGAAGTGGTCGCAGCCGGTGACGCCCGCTCGGTGCTGGCCGGTTCGCTCTTCGCTCCGCAGGTGCTGCGCGTCCTGCCGCCGTTCCTCACCGTGTCCGACGTGGAGGCCGCGCTCACCCGGTCCGCCCTCGGAGGCGACCCCACGTGACCCGTCACCGCCCGGTCGCCGTGTACGTGCTCGTGGCCGTCGTCGGCCTCGCCGCGTTCCTCTACCCGTTCTGGCTCCCCGGGTCCACCCACGCGTCAAGCGCCCACGCCACCGACGCGCCGCTGTGGGCCGCCCTGGTCGGATTGCTGGTGGTCGCGACCGTCACCCTCGAGGTCCGGCGCGGCACGATGAACGGCGCGACCGTGTCACTCCTCGGGGTGCTCGCCGCCGCCGCCGGGCTCCTGCGTCTCGTCGACCTCCCCGGCAACAACGCCGGCATCTTCTTCCTGGTGGTCCTCGCCGCCGCCGCGTTCGGGCCCCGCTTCGGCCTGCTGCTCGGCATCTCCGCGATGGCCGTGTCGGCGGTGATCACCGGCGGCATCGGGCCCTGGCTGCCGTTCCAGATGCTGGCCCTCGGTGCGATGGGGGCGGGTGCCGGTGCGCTCGGCCTGATCACCGCCCGACTCGGCCTGCGCGTCGAGGTGGTGGTGCTCGCCGCCTACGGCTGGGTGTGGGGGTTCGGCTACGGGGCGATCATGAACCTGTGGTCGTGGCCGTTCCTCGCCGGCCACGGCGCCACCCAGTGGCAGCCCGGCCTCGGGCTCTCGGGCACACTCACCCACTACTGGTCGTACTACGTGGCCACGTCGTTCGCCTGGGACGCCGCCGGCGCACTGTGCAACGCCCTCCTCATCGTGCTCACCGGTGCGGCACTGCTCCCCCGCCTCCGGCGCTACGCGCACCGGCTCGACCCGGTGGTCGAGTTCGTCTGATCCGGGCGCCCGGTGCCCGGCGGGGGCGTCGGGCGCGCCGCGCTGTTCAGCGCTGGACCGACGAGGCCGACCACGACGCGAAGAGCGACGCGTAGCGGCCGCCGAGGGCGACCAACTCGTCGTGGGTACCGAACTCGGCGAGCCGACCGTCGTCGACCACTGCGACCCGGTCGGCGCGCGCCGCCGTCGACAGGCGGTGCGCGACCACGATCACGGTCCGGTGCTCCGTCAGCGTCTCGAGCGCCACCTCGACCGCTCGCTCGGTGCCGGGGTCGAGGTTGGAGGTGGCCTCGTCGAGCACCAGCACGGTCGGATCGGCGAGCGCGGCACGAGCCAGCGAGACGAGTTGACGCTCACCCGCGGACAGCCGCGACCCGCGCTCGCGCACCTCGGTCGCGAGCCCGTCGGGCAGCGCCTGGAAGCGCTCCAGGATGCCCAGTTGCGCGAGGGCGTCTTCCACCTCGGGGTCGGAGGCCTCCGGGCGCCCGACCCGCACGTTGTCGCGGATGGTCCCGGCGAAGAGGTACCCCTCCTGGGGCACCACCACGATCCGACGACGCAGCGATTCGAGGGTCGCGTCCCGCAGGTCGACGCCACCGATGCTCACGACCCCGGTGCGCGGGTCGTAGAAGCGCGCGATCAACTTGGCGAGGGTCGACTTGCCGGCTCCGGTCGGCCCGACGAGCGCGATCCGCTCACCGGCCCGGATCTCCATCGTGACGTCACGCAGCACGAGCGTCTCGTCGTACCCGAACGACACGTCGTCGACCCGCACGGACCCGGTGTCGGGCAGATCGACGGCACCGGGTCGCTCCCCGATCGACGGTGGGGTGTCGAGCAGCCCGAAGAGTTTGTCGAGGGCCGCCCCCGCCGACTGCACCGTGTTGTAGATCTGGCCCAGTTGCTGGACCGGCTCGAACAAGTTGTTGAGGTAGAGCACGAACGCGGCCACGGTCCCCACGGTCACGATGCCCTCGGTGGTGAACCAGCCACCCATCCCCACGATCACCGCGATGCCGATCACGCCCAGGTACTCCACGAACGGGAAGTACCGCACCGTGATGCGGGCCGTCTCCACGTTGGAGTCGTGGAACGCCTCGTTGGTCTCGGAGAACCGCTCGGCGAAGAGCGCTTCCTGGCCGAAGGCCTGGACCACGCGGACGCCGGCCAGCCCTTCCTGGAGCGTGGCCAGATTGACGCCGATGCGCTCGCGCACCTCGAGGTAGGCATGGTTGGCCACCCGACGGAACCAGCGGGTGCCCAAGATCAGCGGCGGCAGGAGCACGATCGTGCAGAGCGCGAGCTGCCAGCTCAACAGGACGATGGCGATCAGGGCTCCGGTGAACAAGAGGATGTTCTGGACGAACGCGGTCAGGCCGTTCTGCACCAGTTCCTGGATCGCGTCGACGTCGCTGGTCATGCGCGCCACCAGGCGGCCGGTCTTCTCACGCTCGAAGAAGTCGAGGCCGAGCGTGGTGAGGTGCCGGAATACCCGGAGGCGCAGGTCGCGGAGGAACCCCTCCCCGATGCGCGCCACCATCATGATCGACATTCGTCCCAGGACGAGCGCGATCAGCGCCACCACCAGGTACGCCGCCGCCGACTGGTCGAGCGCGGTCGCGACGTGTCCGCCGATCCCCTGGTCGATCCCGCGGCGCACGAGCAACGGACCAGCCAACAGGCAGAGGGTCTGCAGGGTCAGGACCGCCACCGCGGCCCAGAGCGAGCGACGCTGGGGGCGGAGCATCCACCACAGGCGCCGCAGGACCCGGCGCGCCTCGTCGCGGTCGAGTCGCTCCTCCTCCTCGCCCGCCACGAAGCGGCCGCCCCTCACTCGTCACCACCGGCGACGACGGGCGATGGGCGGGCCTCGGCGTGGGCGAGGACGTCGCGGTACCGGTCGGAGGTCGCGACGAGATGGTCGTGCGTGCCTTCCGCCACGACGCGCCCGCCGTCGATCAGCACGACCCGGTCGGCCAGAGCGATGGTCGCCGGCCGGTGGGCGATGATGACGGTGGTCCGCCCGGTCATCACCTCGCGCAACGCCGCGCGGATCTCGTCCTCCTTGCTCGGGTCGACGGCCGAGGTGGCGTCGTCGAGGATCAGGACGCGCGGGTCGGCGAGGACGGCGCGCGCGATGGCGATCCGCTGACGCTGACCCCCCGAGAGCGAGAAGCCGTGCTCACCGATGACGGTGTCGTAGCCGTGGGGCAGCGCGGCGATGAAGTCGGCGGCTCCCGAGAGCCGGGCCGCCCGGTCGATCTGGTCGAGGGTGGCCATGGGGTCGGCGAAGGCGATGTTGGCCCGCACCGAGTCGGAGAAGAGGAAGGTGTCCTCGAACACCAGGCCGACCTGCCGACGGAGGTCGGCGACGGCGAGCGCCCGGACGTCGACCCCGTCGATCGTGATCCGACCGCCGTCGACGTCGTAGAACCGCGGCAGCAGCCGCGCCACCGTGGACTTGCCCGATGCCGTGGGCCCCACGAGCGCGACCGCCTCGCCGGCCCGGAGGTGCAGGTCGAGCCCGCGCAGGACCGGCGTGGCGTCGTGGTAGCCGAACTCGACCGCCTCGAAGACGATCTCGCCGCCGCCGTCGGGCAGAGGCACCGGGTGCGGAGGATCGACGATCGCCGGGTCGGTGGCCAGCACCTCGTCGACCCGGCCCGCCGCCGCGGCCATGCGCGGCGCCATCGCGATCGTCATCCCCGACATCCGCAGCGGCCAGATCAACATCAAGATGAACGAGTTGAACGCCACGAGTTGACCCACCGCGAGCCGCCCGTCGATGACGAGGTGCCCGCCGTACCAGAGGATCATCACCAGCGCGACGGCCGGCAGGAAGTCCACCAACGGCAAGAAGCCCGACCGGAGTTTCGACGCGGCCAGGGCCTCGCGTTGCACGCCGTCGGCCTCGGCCTGGAGGCGACGGACCTGGAGCCGCTCGGCGCCGAACCCCTTGACCACCCGGATCCCCGACACCGACTCCTCCACCACGCCCGAGAACTCGGCCAGTTCCTGCTGCAGGCGGAAGCTCACGGGGCCCATCCGCTGGGAGAAGCGGAGTGCGAAGACTCCGAGGAGGGGCAGAGCCCCCACGGCGAGCACGGCGAGGAGGACCGACTGCAGGACCATCACGATCGTGATCGCGATCAGCACCATCACGCTGGCCGCGGTGAGCGGCCCCAGCATGAGGAATTCGCGCACCGCCTGGATGTCGGTGTTGGCCCGGGCCATGAGCTGGCCGGTCTGGGCTTCGTCGTGGAAGGCGAAGTGGAGCCGCTGCAGGTGGGCGAAGAGCCGCTGGCGCAGGTCGGTCTCGACCCGGTAGGCGAGACGGAACGCGCCGTAGCGCCGCAGGCCGCTCACGAGGGCCTGGAACCCGCCGACCACCACCATCAGGACCGTGTAGCGGACGATGGCACTGGTGTCGTGGGCGAGGATCCCCTGGTCGATGGCGGCCGCCGCGAACAACGGGATCGCCACCTTCGTGCCCGTCCAGCACAGCGCCGACACCAGGGAGAGGGTGATCCAGCGCCACTGCGACCGGCAGGTGCCGAGGACCAGCCGCCAGCCCCGTCGCCGCAGGGCCTCTTCGCGGCCGAGCAGGCGGGGTCGCCGTCGTTCCGTCCCCCTGCTCACCGGCCGATCACCTTCAACGCTCCACCGCTCGTCGCCTGGACCCTGATCCGGACGGACCGTACCAGCGGCCGGGCGGGGCGACCCCGGACGCGAGTGAGGGGGCGCCGGAGCGCCCCCTCACCGCGTCGGACCCGTTGGGTCACTTGGTCTTGATCGGCACCCATTCGCTCGAGCCTGCACCGACCAGCGGCACGAAGCACTGCACCGGGATCGGGCAGCCGCCGTAGAGGCCGCTGGCGTCCTTGGCCGTGGTGCCGTCGGCACCCACGAGCACCGCCGAGTGGACGGAGGTCGCGAAGTAGTTCTTCTTCGGACCGAACCCGCCCGTGCCGTCGGACATGTAGGCAGCCGGGGCCTTGGTGGTCTTCTTGAGGTTGGCCGCCACCTTCGCCCAGGTGAGGCTCTTGCCCGCCTTCTTGATGGCCGGCAGCAGCACGCTCATGATCGTGCACTCGTTGGGCGCGAAGTCCTCGGTGTAGTTGACACCGTTGACCGTCTTGTCGCCCGCCGGAGCGCCCGGCTGGCTGGTCTCCGCGAACGTCGTGTCGAACTGCTTGCGGCACTCCGCTTCGAAGGCGTTGTCCTTCTTGACGGCGTTCTTCGCGGGCACCGAGCGGGTGTCCCACGTGGTCACGCAGTTCGAGCCCGCCATCGACGCCGGGATCTGGCTGGCGCCGTAGATGGTGCACATCGAGCTGGCCGCGTCGACGAGGATCGTCTTGAAGCCGGCGTTCGTGTTGGCCACCTCGGTGTAGTAGCCCTTGGCCTGGGTGAAGTTCACCGCCGAGATGACGGTGTCGACACCGGCCGCCTTGAAGGTGGCCACCGAGGCTGCCGTCTCGCGGTTGATGATCGTCGGGTCGGCCGAGAGCGAGTTGACCTCGATCTTCGACGCCACCGTGTAGCCGACCTTCTTCGCCTCGGCCTCCGCCGCGTCTCCCGCCGCCTTCACGCCCGGCTCGTTGGCCGAGAGGATGCCGATCTTGGCGGTGGTCGGGATCAGGTTCTGCTCCTTGGCGACCGAGACCGTGTTGAGACCGGAGAGGTCGGACGGCACGCCCAGGCTGAAGAGGTTGTCGCCCGACGCCTGCTGGAGGGCCGGATACACCGACTCACCGAAGAAGAACGGCGTCTTGTTGTCGACGGTGACACAGCCGATCGAGCTCGGCCGGTACCCGTTGCCCTGGACGACCAGGAAGGCCTTCTGGTCCTGGGTCGCCTGGGTGCAGGCCTTGTCGAAGGTGGTGTTGTCGGTCGGGTCCCAGACCGCGCCCTTCACGACCACCTTGCGGCCGTTGATCGGACCGTACGCGTCGGCGAGGGACTGCCAGCGCTTCAGCAGGTTGCCGGTGGTGAGCTTGGCCGAGAACACGTTGCCGAACTTGGCCCGGAGGCCGTCGAGGTCGGAGACGATCGCGGTGATGTCGATCTCGGACGAGGTGACGCCCTGCACGGACGCGGCGGAGTGCGTCGCAGCGCCCGCCGGGAGCGCAAGGGCTCCGGCGAGCAGCGAGACGACCGCCAACCCCGCGAGTGCGCGGAACGGCTTGCGGAACATGGATCCCCCTTGGATCGTCGGTCGGGGTGCCCCCAGAGCGATCACCCCTGATCGCCGTTCTGGCGAACAATGAAAAACCCTAGTCGCAACGAGAACGCGTTCCAGCACGTGTGACCGCCCGGTTGCTCCCGTTCTGCGCCCTTTCCTGACACCGGTGTCAGTTTCTGACGAGAACCCGTTCCACTTGGTAGGTTCCGGCGGCCCGGTGGGGGTGACACCGGCGCTCCGAGGGGGACGGCCGATGCCGGATGCGACCGAGACAGGACAGACGGCGGCGCTGACCGCCGTGGTCGTGGCCGAGGAGGAGGCCCGCCGCGAGGCCCAGGCCGCCGCCGAGGCCGGGGAGCTGCTCCCCGACGACCTGCTGCCGGGGGTCGGCGGCGACCCCATGCCGCTGCGCGACGGCCTGCGCGCCGGCGGCATCGCCATGATCGTGGCGCTGCTCCTCATCAACGTGATCGAGACCTTCGACCAGGTCGCTCTCCAGGTGCTCGGCCCCGACATCGAGCGCACCCTCGGAGTGAGCAAGACCACGCTCCAGGGCCTCACCTCGCTCGGTGGAGTGGTGCTCGTGGTCGCCACCCTGCCGTTCGCGTGGCTCGCCGACCGCTACGCGCGCACCCGGATCCTCGCCGCAGCCACCGCGGTGTGGTCGGTCTTCATGGTCTTCACCGGGCTCGTCGGCAACGCCTTCTTCATGGGTCTGGCCCGTGGCGGAGCAGGCTTCGGCGCGTCGGCCCGCATCCCGATCTCCCCGTCACTCATCGCCGACCAGTACCCCATCGGCGTCCGGACGCGCATGTTCGCCTTCGAGAACCTCGGGCGACCGCTCGGGTTGTTCCTCGGACCGTTCCTCGTCGGCGCGGTGGCGGCACAGGCCAGCGGGAGCGAGGGCTGGCGCTGGGCGATGGTCGCGGTCGCGATCCCGGCGGTGCTCGTGGCCGTGGGCATCGCGTTCCTACGCGAGCCCGGCCGCGGCGCCAACGAGCAGCAGGCCGTGCTCGGCCACACCCTCGACACCTCCCAGGAGCCACCGGTCCGCCTGAGCTCGGTGTCGGCCCGGCTGAAGAAGGTCCGGACCTTCCGCTACCTCACGATCGGCATCGGCATGCTCGGGTTCGCGCTGGTCAGCGTGCCGGTGCGGCTGAGCTTCCTCCTCGACGAGTCGTATCACTTCGGCGCGTACAAGCGGGGCTGGATCCTCTCCCTCACGTTCCTTCCCGCGCTGTTCGTCATCCCGATCGCGGGTCGTTACGGCGACCGGCTCTTCCGTCGCGACCCCCGATGGGCGGTCCGGCTGTTCGGATGGCTGGTGCTCGGCTACGGGCTCTTCCTCACGGTCGGGACGCGGTTCATCCCGATCGCACCGCTCGTGGTGTTCGTGGCGATCGCCAACGCGTGTCAGCTCGCGGCCTTCACCCAGGTCGGCCCGATCATCTCGGCGGTCGTGCCCTACCGGATGCGCGCGCAGGCCTTCGCGCTCATCGGCTTCTACATCTTCCTCCTCGGCGGCTTCTTCGGCGGCCTGATGGTCGCGGCGATCGCCGACGCCTACGGCGAGCGCACCTCGCTCCTCGTGGTCGTCCCCATCGCCTCGCTGATCGGCGGGTTGCTCGTGCTGCGCGGGGCGAAGTTCATGAAGCGCGACATCTCCCTGGTCGTCGAGGAGCTGCTCTACGAGCAGGAGGAGGAGCGTCGGATCGCCGCGTCGAGCGCCGAGGACCTGCCGTTGTTGCAGGTGCACGGACTCGACACGTCGTACGGGCCGGTGCAGATCCTCTTCGACGTGAACCTCGAGGTGCGCCGGGGCGAAGTGCTCGCCCTCCTCGGTACCAACGGCGCCGGCAAGTCCACCCTGCTCAAGGCCATCAGCGGCCTCGTGATCCCCGACCGCGGCGTGGTGCGGATGAACGGCCACACCATCACCCTCGTCGACCCCGAGCTCCGGGTGGCCATGGGCATGATCCAGGTTCCCGGCGGCGAGGCGATCTTCCCGAACCAGACCGTTGCCGAGAACCTCGAGGTGTGGTCGTGGCTGGTCGAGGACCCGACGAAGCGCAAGGACCGCATCGCCGTCGCACTCGACACGTTCCCGGCGCTCAAGGACCATCTCAAGCATCGGGCCGGGTCGCTGTCGGGCGGGCAGCAGCAGATGCTGGCCATCACCAAGGCCGTCATGCTCGAGCCCGAGCTGCTCCTGATCGACGAACTCTCCCTGGGCCTCGCCCCGGTGGTCGTGCAGGAGCTCCTCGAGGTGGTGGAAGGACTCCGGTCGACCGGCGTCACGATGGTCATCGTCGAGCAGTCGGTCAACGTGGCCCTCTCGATCGCCGACCGCGCCATCTTCATGGAGCGCGGCCGGGTGCGCTTCGAAGGTCCCGCCAGCGAGCTCCTCGAACGCGGCGATCTCCTGCGGGCCGTCTTCCTCTCCGGAGAGGGTGCCTGATGTCGCTCGCGCTCCTGGTCTCCCAGCAGATCGTCTTCAACGGGGTCGTTCGCGGGCTCGTGTACGCGCTCGTGGCGATCGGGCTGATCCTGATCTTCCGGGCCTCGGGCGTCGTGAACTTCGCCCAGGGTCAGTTCGGGGCCCTCGGCGTGACGATGGTCTCGATCCTCGGCGTCAACAACGGGGTCCCGCTGGTGGTCACGATCCCGCTGGCCATCGCAGCCGGTGCGCTCCTCGGCGGGCTCACCGAGCTCCTCGTCGTCCGGCGCCTGTTCCACCAGCCCCGGCTCCTGCTCTTCGTCGCCACCATCGGGGTCTCACAGGTGATCCTGCTGATCCAACTGCGCCTCCCCCTCGCCGACGAGAACCTCCCGTTCCCGACCCCGATCCACGGCCTCTGGACGATCAACCGCAACTTCGTGATCCGGGGCGAGCAGGTCGTCGTGCTGCTCGCGGTGCCCGTCATCGTGGCGATCCTCGCCTTCGTCCTGGGGCACACGCGGTTCGGCCTCTCGGTGCGGTCGTCGGCCGACAACCCGAGCGGCGCCTCGCTCTCGGGCGTGCGGATCAAGTCGGTCTCCACCCAGGTCTGGGTCCTGGCGGGCGTCCTGGCGGCGTTCAGCGCGTTGATCGCAGCCCCGGTGCTCGGTCAACGCACGGCCGACGTGGGCGTGGCCCTGGGCCCCGACCTCCTGCTGCGCGGCCTCGTGGTCGCGCTGGTCGGCGGCATGGTCTCGTTCCCCCTGGCCCTGGCGGGTGGAGTGGCCGTCGGGGTCGTCGAATCGCTGGTGCTCGCCAACACCACCCACTCGCCGGGCGTCGACACGTTGGTGATGTTCGTGCTGCTCGTCGTGCTCGTGCTGTTCCGGGCGCGCAACCAGCGGGCCGACGACTCCGCCTGGAGCCTCACGCCGCGCTCGAAGGCGGCCACGGCCGAGCTCCTGAAGCATCCGCTCGCCCGGATCACCCGCGTCGTCGGGTTCGGCACCCTCCTGGCGGCCGGCATCATCCTCCCCCTCACCATGACCGAGGCCACCCGCCTCAACGACGCGACCGACATCCTGATCTTCCTCATGGTCGCGGTGTCGGCCACGGTCCTCACCGGCTGGGCCGGCCAGCTCTCCCTCGGTCAGTTCGCGTTCGTCGCCATCGGCGCCTACATGACCTCCTATTACGGGCAGTCGATGGGCTTCCTGCCGTCGCTCGTGCTCGGCACCCTCTGGGGGATCGCCGTCGCGATCGTGATCGGGATCCCCGCACTGCGCGTCCGCGGTCTCTACCTGGCCATCATCACCCTCGGGTTCGCGCTCGCCGTGAGCAACTTCGTGCTGCTCCAGAAACGGCTGAACCAGTCGTTCACGGGCTACGGCACCCGCCTCACCCCACCGATCATCCACGTTCCGGTGATCGGTACCTTCGACCTCGGGCTCGACAAGCGGGCGTACTACTACTTCTGTTTCGTCGCGTTGCTCGTCGTGATCGCGATCGTCTCGCACCTGCGGCGTACCGGGATCGGTCGCTCGCTGCTCGCTGTACGCGACAACGACAACAACGCCGCGGCGTACACGGTTTCCGCCACCCGCATGAAGCTCATCGCGTTCGCGGTGTCGGGTGGGGTCGCCGCCTTCGCCGGCGCGCTCTTCGCCGCCCGCAACGCCACCATGGTCCCCGACTACTTCACCCCGACCCAGTCGATCCGGGTGCTGGCGGTGTCGGTGGTGGGCGGCCTGTCATCGGTGACGGGTGCGATCCTCGGCACGCTGGTGATCGTCGGGATCCCCAAGATCTTCTCCAACACCAACGAGCTGCAGCTCTTCGCCAGCGGCGTCGGCATGCTCGTCCTGCTGCTCTACGTGCCCGGGGGCCTGATCTCCGTCGTGGACGGCGCTCGCGACCAGATGCTCGCCTGGGTCGCCCGCCGGACCGGCTGGGAGCCCAAGCAGGGGCGGGCGTCGGCCAACGTGACCCGGCTCTCGACCCGCGACCAGAGCCACGACGATCCTGGACTGCTCCCCCTGCGCACCGACGACGTCCGGGTCCGCTTCGGTGGCCGTTTCGCCGTGAACGGCGTGAGCATCGAGGTCCGGCCCGGCGAGGTCGTGGGCCTGATCGGCACCAACGGCGCCGGCAAGACCACCCTCATGAACGCCGTCTCCGGCTTCGTGACCTCCACCGGCTCGATCGAGGTGTTCGGCAAGCGGGTCGACGGCCGGCCCGCGTACCGCCGGTCACGCACCGGCATGGGCCGAGCGTTCCAGAACGCCCGCATCTTCGGCGGGCTGACCGTGCGCGAGACGATCATGGTCGCGCTCGAGGCCCGCAGCCGTTCGATCCTGATCCCGTCGATGCTCGCGATCCCGCCGTCGACGTTCGCCGAGCGCAAGAAGCGCTCCCAGGCCGAGGAGATCATCTCGTACCTCGGGCTCGGGCGCTACGCCGACAACCTGGTCAGCGAGCTCTCCACGGGCACGCGCCGGATCGTGGAGCTCGGCAGCCTCTTGGCCCTCGACACCCGGCTGATGCTCCTCGACGAGCCCACGGCCGGCGTGGCCCAGCGCGAGACCGAGGCGTTCGGGCCACTGATCACCTCGATCCAGAAGGACCTCGGCTCGGCCATCTTGATCATCGAGCACGACATGCCCATGGTCATGGGGATCAGCGACCGGATCTACTGCCTCGAGGCGGGTGAGGTGATCGCCGAGGGCGTGCCCGCGCTCGTCCGCAACGACGCCAAGGTGATCGCTTCGTACCTCGGCACCGACGAGCGGGCGATCCAGCGGTCCGGCGCCACGGGCCCGGCGGTCTCCGAATGAGCGGGCCCCTCCCCAGCGCGAGCGGCGACGCCTTCGGCGAGCTCCTCGCGACGCTGGCCACGGTCCAGCAGGAGTACCTCACCGCGGCACGCGGTGTCACCACCGCCGAGGACACCGCCGAGGGTCACCGCCTCCTGATGCACCAACTCGAGACGGCGCTGGCACTCACCTTCGAACTCGACCCTCTCCACCCCGACTGGCGTCGCATCATCACGCCCCACCGCAAGGCGCTCGGCGACAACACGGATGCGCTCTACTACCAGGCGCCGGTCGACGGCGCAGCGGCGTACCGGGTGTGGGGCAACACCATGGGTGCCGTCTACACCTCGTTCACCGTCGAGGCCGGGGCGAAGGAGGGCGCCTACTCCGCACGGACCGCGGGGGTGCTCAACGACACCGACTTCGACGTCGCGCCCGACGGGAGCTTCGAGATCTTCTTCGGAGGACCGGCCCGCGCGCGCAACTGGATCGCGCTCCCCGACGACGCCGCGCTACTGATCACCCGGCACTACTTCGAGTGGCCCGAACCCGCCGCCGCCGACCCCGGCCTGCAGGTGCCGTTGCACATCGAGCGGATCGGCGCTTCCGGTCCCCCACCCCGACCCGACGACGCCTCCATCGCCGCCGGGATCCGGCGGGTCGCCACCTTCCTGCGCGGTCGCACCGTCGACCAACCGCCGCGCGACCCATCGAACCTCCCGTCGTGGGTGGGGTTGGTCCCGAACGTCTTCCCGCCGCCCGAGGCGCCCGGCGACCTGGCCTTCGCAGCCTTCGACGCGGCGTACAGCGTGAGTACCTACTCGCTCGCACCCGACGAGGCGCTGGTCGTCACCGGGCGCTGGCCCGAGTGCCGGTTCGCGAACGTGTGCCTCTGGAACCGGTACCTGCAGACCTACGACTTCCTCCACCGGCGGGTCGGGCTCAACCGGTCCAACACGGTTCTGGAGCCCGACGGGTCGTTCCGGATGGTGATCGCCCACGCCGACCCGGGAGTACCGAACTGGCTCGACACCGAGGGGCGCGCCACCGGGCAGGTCTACTGGCGTTTCTTCCTCCCCGAGGGCGCGATCGCGACGCCTCGGGCGACCGTGGTGAAGCTCACCGACCTCACGGGGTGATCTCGTGGGCCAACCGGCCGTAGCGACCCCGGAAGTAGAGGAGCGGACCGGCGTCGTGGACGATGCCGAGGTCGAGGACGCGGCCCACCACGATCGCGTGGTCGCCACCGTCGTGCTCGGCGTGGACCTCGCAGTCGAGGTACGCCAGGGTGTCGTGGAGCACGGGTGACCCGCCGACGCCGACGTGCCATCCCGTGCCGCCGAACCGGTCGGCGCCGGGCGTGGCGAACAGCCGGCTGACCTCTTCTTGGTGCTCGCCCAGGATGTTGACCGCGAACCGGCCGGTCGCCTGGATGCGGGGCCAGGTGCTCGAGGACCGAGCCACGCAGAACAGCACCAGCGGCGGGTCGAGCGACACCGAGGTGAAGGAGTTGGCCGCCAGCCCGACGGGCTCGCCGTCGGCGATCGCGGTGACGATCGTGATCCCGGTGGCGAACTGACCGAGCGCCCGGCGGAACTCGTCGGTGTCGGCGGCCAGCACGTGCTCGTCGGTGGGGGTGGGCTCCTGGCTCATGGTGACCTCAGGTTCCGGGGGACAGCTCGAGCCGCTGGCCCTGGTGCGCCGCGATGATCTCCGGGCCGTTGCGCTTCGCCGAGAGGTCGCGGGCGTGGACGAGCATGGCGTCGAGGTCGTCGTCGCCGTGGTTCGGACAGTGGTGGAACAGCGCCAGGCACTTGACCCCGGCCTCGGCGGCCACGTGCACGGCGTACTCCACCGACGAATGCCCGAAGTGCGGCCGGGCGTCCTGCTCGGCCTTCGTGTACTGCGCGTCGTGGATCAGCAGGTCGACGCCGTCGCAGAGCTCCACGACGTCGTCGGGGACGAAGTCGTCGGGGTCCGTCGGCACGCAGCCCGGACCGTGGTCGGCGATGTAGGTGACCGAGACGCCACCGGCGTCGACCCGGAACCCGAGCGCCGGGTCGGTGTGGCGGACCCAGCGGGAGAGCACCCGGGCGTCGCCGAGGTCGAACCGCTCGGCACCCACGTCGGCGAACGAGAAGCCGGCACCGAACTCGTCGGGGGTGATCGGGAAGTAGGGCGGCTGCATCACGCCGTGGAAGGCCTCGCGCAGCGTGCGGCCGGGCTGCTCGGGCCCGTGGACGGTCATGCGGGTGTCGGGGAGGAAGGCCGGGGTGAAGAACGGCATCCCGATGATGTGGTCCCAGTGCAGGTGCGTGAGGAGGACGTCGATCTCGACCGGCCCCACGCCGGCGGCGACCCCGTGCATCAGCTGGTCGCCGAGGTCGCGGATCCCCGACCCGAGGTCGAAGGCGATCGGGGCCCGACCGGGCACCTCGAGCAGGACCGCCGAGGTGTTCCCGCCGTAGCGGTGGTAGCGGGGTCCGGAGCACGGCACCGATCCCCGGACGCCGTAGAAGGTGACGGCGGGCTGCACAGGAAACACGGGCGGGGTCACGGGGCTACTCGGGCGAGGTGTAGGGGCGCTGACGCGGCATGGCGTGCTCACGCTTGAGGACCAAGACCCGGCGTCGGAAGTAGCAGACCTCCTCGCCGCGCTGGTTGAAGCCGCGCGTCTCCACGGTCACGATGCCACGGTCGGGCTTGCTCCCCGACTCCTTCTTCGCGAGCACCTTGGTCTCGGCGTACAAGGTGTCGCCGTGGAAGGTCGGGCGGGCGTGCTTGAGCTCCTCGACCTCGAGGTTGGCGATCGCCGATCCGCTGACGTCGGGGACGCTCATCCCGAGCACGACCGAGTAGACGAGGTTGCCGACCACGACGTTCTTCTCGAACTGGGTCTGGGTCTCGGCGAACCACGCGTCGGTGTGGAGAGGGTGGTGGTTCATCGTGATCATGCAGAACAGGTGATCGTCGTACTCGGTGATGGTCTTGCCCGGCCAGTGCTTGTAGACGTCGCCGACCTCGAAGTCCTCGAAGTACCGGCCGAAGGGTCGCTCGTGAACGGTCATGGCTGGTCAGCCTATTGCCCGGCCCCGGTAGCCTGGGGCGTCGCGATGATGGGACAACACCAGATCCTGGCGAGCTTCCGCAGGGACGCCGACGCCACCAAGGGCCGCCGCCTCGAACGCGCCGTGCTTCGGCGGGTCCTCGGCCTGTGCGGACCGTATCGGCGCCTGATCATCGGGTTCGTGGCGACGGTGGTGCTCGCGTCGGTGGTGGGCGCCCTCCCGCCCCTGCTCCTCCGAGCCCTGCTCGACTCTGCGGTCAAGGACCACAACGAGTCGGAGGTCCTGCTCCTCGCGCTCGGCGCAGTGGGTCTGGCCATCCTCGCGGCCGGCCTGTCGCTCATCCAGCGCTGGGCCTCGGCCCGTATCGGCGAGGGCCTGATCTACGACCTGCGGGTCGCCCTCTTCGACCACGTCCAGCGCCTGCCCCTGTCGTTCTTCACCCGGACCCAGACCGGGGCGCTGATGTCGCGGCTCAACAACGACGTCATCGGGGCTCAGCAGGCGGTCACCAACACCCTCGGGACCGTGGTCGCGAACGTGATCATGCTGGTCGTCACCCTGAGCTTCATGCTGGCCCTCGAATGGCGGCTCACGATCCTGACGCTGGTCGTGCTGCCCTTCTTCATCTTCCCGGCCCGGCGCCTCGGACGCCACCTCGTGGGGGCGACCCGCGAATCGATGCAGCTCAACGCCTCGATGAACAACACCGTGGTGGAGCGGTTCAACGTGTCGGGGGCACTGGTGGTCAAGCTCTTCGGTGACCCCGAGACGGAGGTCACCGGCTTCGCCACCCGGGCCGCTCGGGTCCGCGACATCGGGATCCTCACCGCGATGTACTCGCGGGTGCTCTTCGTGGCGCTCGGGTTCGTGACCGCGGTCGGCACCGCAATCGTGTACTACCTCGGTGGCCACCTCGTGATCAGCGGCGCGATCTCCGTGGGCACCATCGCCGCGTTCGTGGTCTACGTGGGCCAGATCTACCAGCCGCTCACGCAGCTCACCAACGCCCGGGTCGACGTCATGACCGCCATCGTCTCGTTCGAGCGCGTGTTCGAGGTCCTCGACTTCGCGTCGCTCATCACCGAGAAGCCCGACGCCGTCGCCCTCGAGGCTCCGACCGGTGCCATCGATTTCGAGCACGTGTGGTTCCGCCACCCCAGCGCGGCGGCGGCCTCCCTGGCCTCGCTCGAGGAGGGCGTGGTCGTCCCCGACGACACCGCCGGCGAGTGGATCCTGCGCGACGTCAACCTCCGGGTGGAGCCCGGCGAGTTCGTGGCCATCGTCGGCCCGTCCGGCGCCGGCAAGACCACCACCGCGCTCCTCGTCCCGCGCATCCACGAGGTGGTCGAGGGGCGGGTGCTCCTCGACGGCCTCGACGTGCGTGACCTCACGCTCGCTTCGGTCCGCGGCTCGGTGGGCATGGTGATGCAGGACCCGCACCTCTTCCACGAGTCGATCCGCGCCAACCTGCTCTACGCCAATCCCGACGCCACCGAGGCCGAACTCGTCGACGCCTGCCGGCGGGCCCGCATCCACGACCTCGTGGTCGGGCTCCCCGACGGCTACGACACCCTCGTGGGCGAGCGGGGCTACCGGATGTCAGGGGGTGAGAAGCAGCGCCTGGCGATCGCCCGCATGCTGCTGAAGAACCCGGCGGTCGTGATCCTCGACGAGGCCACCTCCCACCTCGACGCCGAGTCCGAACTCGCCATCCAACAGGCTCTGGCCGAAGCGCTGGCCGGTCGGACGGCCATCGTGATCGCCCACCGCCTCTCCACGATCGTGGCGGCCGACCGCATCATCGTGATCGACGGTGGCACCATCGCGGAGGAAGGCCGTCACGAGGACCTCCTCGCGGCCGGCGGCCTCTACGCCGACCTCTACCGGACCCAGTTGCACCAGGCACCCGAGCCGGTCTGACCCCCGGTCCGGATCCGGATCCCGTGCGTCGCCTGCCCCGCCCCCGTCGCGAGTCCCC
>JBAXBB010000060.1:0-17948 GCA_037142235.1 Actinomycetes bacterium | reverse complement strand
ACCCCCCACCGCCCCACCGGTCAAACCACCGTGCACCGGGTCGAAGTGCTGACCCATCCGGGGTGACACCGCCCGAGCACGGCGCGCGCTGGGTCGAACGGCGCTTCCCCGCCATGGGCTCCCAGACCCACCTCGTGCTGTGGGGCACCGACGCCGACGCCGACTGGGCCATGGCGGAGGTCGCCCGCCTCGAGCAGCGTTGGAGCCGCTTCCTGCCGGGGTCCGACGTCACGCGGGTGAACCGGGCCGCGGGTGGGCCGGTCGCGGTCGCGCCCGAGACCGCCACGCTCGTGGCCACGGCCTGCACCTGGTGGGAGCGGACCGACGGCTGGTTCGACCCCACGGTCCTCGACGCCCTCGTCGCCCACGGCTACGACGTCCCCTTCCGCGAGGTCCGCGCGCGTCCCGTCACCCGTCCGGTGGTCGAGAGCGCGCCCACCGGACGCCGGCCCATCCGGATCCCCGCAGTGGGACGCCCCCTCCCCGGCCGGCCCACCCCGGGCTGCGCCGGGGTCACGGTCGACCCGGCGGCGGGCACCATCCGGCTCCCCCCCGGGGTGCACCTCGACCTCGGCGGGATCGGGAAGGGGGCCACGGCCGACCTCGTGATCGGCGGGCTGCACGAGCGGGGCGTGGCGTCGGCCTGCCTGAGCATGGGGGGTGACATCCGGGTGACCGGCGCAGCGGGATGGCCGGTCCCGGTGGAGGATCCGCTCGACGAGGACCGCACCTGGTTCACCCACCTCGTGACCGACGGCGCGATCGTCACCACCACCGACCGCTTCCGCCGGTGGGAGCACGGTGGGCGGACCCAGCACCACCTGATCGACCCCACGACGGGCCGTCCCGCCGAGACCGGCCTGGCCGCCGTCGTGGTGGCGCACGCCGAGTGCGCGACCGCCGAGGTGCTGGCCAAGGCGGCCTTCGTCGCCGGGCGCGCCGTGGGCGCCGCGCTCGTCGCCCGTCACGGCGGCGAGGCGTGGTTCCGCGACGCCACCGGGGCACCGTTACCGTGACCGGCTGATGCACCTCCACCCCCAGTTCTGGTGGTGGGTCACACGCTCGACCGGGATCGTCGCGTGGGCCTCGGCCACCGCCACCGTGGCGTGGGGCATCGCCGTGTCCGGCAAGCTCGTCCGCCGCCGCCGCCTCCCCGCCTGGATGCTCGACCTGCACCGCTACCTCGGCACGCTCACCCTCGCGTTCGTGGCCGTGCACCTGATCAGCCTGGTCGCGGACTCCTACACCGACTTCGGCCTGCGCGACCTGTTCGTCCCCATGGCCTCCACCTGGAAGCCGGGGGCGGTCGCCTGGGGGATCGGGGCGATGTACGCGCTCGTGGTGGTCCAGGTCACGTCGTGGTTGATGCACCGGATCCCCCGGAAGATCTGGCACGGCATCCACTTCCTCAGCTACGGCGTCTTCGTCGCCGCGACGGTCCACGCGATCACGTCCGGGACCGATTGGAACCAGCCGGCGCTCCAGATCGGGGTCGTCGCCGGATGCACGCTCGTCATCACCCTGACCGTGCTGCGGGTGGCGTCGGGCAACTCCGGCGACCGCCACGACCCCGACGGCCGGGCTGCCCAGATCGCGGCAGCCCGGGAGGCCATACTGAACCGATGACGGCGAACCCCCGCAGGCGGTCCCGGCCGGCTGCGCTGGGGATCGCGCTCGGGATCGCCCTCGTGGCCCTGATCCCGGCCGGGTGTGGAAGCAGTTCGTCGGTGCGCACCGCGCCCACCACCGGGGCCGCCGTTCCCACCACCAGTGCCGCGCCGACCGCCACCGTCGCACCGGGCGGGCCCGGGGTCGACCTCACCGAGTTCTTCGTCCGCGGCACCAAGGTGGGGATCGGGCACCGCCGCGTCGCTTCCACCAGCGCGGTCGCACGCGCCGCGCTCGACCAACTCCTGGCGGGCCCCGACGCCACCGAACGCGACGCCGGGCTCACCACGGCCATCGCGCCGGGCACCCGGTTGACCTCGCTCGCGGTCGCCGACGGGATCGCCACGGTCGACCTCACTCCCGACCTCACCGTGGGCCTGGTCGAGCCCGCCCGCACCCAGGCCCGCGCCCAGGTCGTGTTCACCTTGAGCCAGTTCCCGACCGTCACCAGCGTCCGGATCGATGGCGCGCCCGCCGTGGCCCGCGACGCCTTCGCCGCCGTCACCCCCGCCGTCCTCCTCCTGAGCGTCGCCCCCGGCGACCTCGTGGGCAACCCGGTGGCCGTCGCCGGGCTGAACAACACCTTCGAGAACACCGTCCAGGTCGAGCTCCTCGACGCCCAGCGCAAGGTCGTCGCCTCCACCGCCGCGACCGGTTCGGGGCAGATGGGCACCTGGGGGCCATTCAGCGTGAACGTCGGGTTCCCGGCCGGCGGGGGCGCCACCGGCTACGTCCGGACCTTCACCACCTCGGCCGAGACCGGGGCGCGGATCGACGTGACGGAGGTCCCGGTCCGCTTCGCGTAGTAGAACGCAGGGCATGGCTCACGCACTCGACGGCATCCGCGTTCTCGATCTCACCTGGGGCACCGCCGCCCTCGGCGTCCTGCTGCTCGCCGAGCAAGGTGCCGACGTCATCAAGGTCGAACCCCCCGACGGCGATCCGTTCCGGTCCTACGAGGGCTACAAGGTCTGGACCCGCTCACGCCGCTCGGTCACCGTCGACCTCAAGTCCGACGCCGGACGCGCCGCCTTCCTCGACCTCGCCGCCACCGCCGACGTGGTCGTCGACTCGTTCACCAACGGGGTCATGGACCGGCTCGGGATCGACCACGAGACCCTCCGCGCCGCCAACCCCCGGCTGATCACCTGCTCCGTGCCCGGCTACCCCGAGGGTCACCGCGCCCAGCACCGTCCGGGGCACGACGCCCTCGTGCAGGCGGCCAGCGGCCAGCAGTGGGAGCAGCCGGGCTGGCGACCCGGGCCGATCTTCCTCCCGATGCCCATGCCGAGCAGCGGGATGATCTGGCTGGTCGCGACCGGCATCCTCGCCGCCCTGCACTCCCGCGAGGTCACCGGGCAGGGCCAGCACGTCCAGACCAGCCTCCTCCAGGGCGCCTGGCTCTACACCACCCAGATCTGGCAGCAGTCCGAGACGGGTGACGCTGCGTACTACGGGATGATGTCCAAGACCTACCCGCCCGGCGTGCACCAGCCGATGATCTTCCAGTGCGCCGACGGCTACGTGCACCTCAGCGTGATGAGCGGGCTCACCCCCACCAAGAGCATCGACGACATCCTCGGCCTCGAACCCATGGCCACCGACGAGCTCACCGGCACGACCCCGATCGAGCTCCACACCATGATGTCGAACCGTCAGCGCGAGTCGTTCAAGTCGTGGAAGATGCACGACCTCGTGGCCGAGCTCACCGCGCACAACCACGCGGTCGAGGCCATCGTCGAGCCCGAGGACCAGTTCGCACACCCGCAGCTCAAAGCCAACGACATGGTCGTGACGGTCCCCGACCCCGACCTCGGCGACACGACCCAGCTCGGTGTGCCCATCCACCTCCTCGGCACCCCGGGAGCGATCACCAGCGGGCAGCCCCGCGTCGGCGAGCACAACGCCGAGGTCTGGGGCGAGGTGGGGCTCGACGCCCCCGCGATCGCGGCGATCACCACGGCGTCCGCGGCACCCCGGGTGACCACGCCGATCCGCTCCCGGGCCGACCGCTCGGTGCAGGTCCGGGCGCTGGCCGAGCCCGGCGAGGCGCGCGGTCCGCTGCACGGTCTGACCCTCGTCGACTTCGGCCAGTACCTCGCCGGACCGTTCGGCCCGATGATCCTCGCCGACCTCGGCATGGACGTGATCAAGGTCGAGCCGGTGGCCGGCGACGGCATGCGGCTCGCCGGCACGCCGTTCTTCGGCTGCCAGCGCGGCAAGCGTGACCTCGCCCTCAACCTCAAGGACCCGCTGGGCCTCGAGATCGCCCTCGAGCTCGTGGCCACCGCCGACATCGTGCACCACAACATGACCAAGGGCACGGCCGCACGGCTGGGCCTCGACCACGAGTCGCTGCGGAAGGTCAACCCGAACCTCATCTCCTGCAACACCTACGCCTACGGCCTCGAAGGCCCGCTGTCGTCGTTCGGTGGCCTCGACCCGCTGTACCAGGCCTCCGCCGGGCTCGAGTACGAAGCGGGTGGCGTGCAGCACGGCCACCCGCCGCTCTACTACCGCTTCGGCATGTGCGACGCCGCCAACGCCATGCTGTCGGTCGTCGGAGTGCTCGCCGCGCTCGTGCACCGTGACCGCACCGGCGAGGGTCAAGAGCTGTGGACCTCGCTCATGGACGGCGGCGCCTGGCACGCCTCCGACGTGCTCCTCCACGCCGACGGCACCCCGTCGGTGCGCCCCAAGGTCGACCTCGGCCAGCACGGGTTCGCCCCCGAGTACCGCCTCTACGAGACCCAGGACGACTGGATCCAGATCGCGGCCCTCCGGCCCGAGCAGTGGTCCGCGCTCTGTGCCGTGCTGGGCGTCGCCGACGACCCCGACCGCTGGTCGGTCGCCGGTCAGATCGAGGCGGCGTTCCGCACCCGCGCCACGCTCAACTGGAACCGGGTGCTCGACGACGCCGGCGTGCCCAACGAGGTCGCGGTCGACGTCAAGGGTGGTGACCTCGCCCTCAACGACGCCGACGCCCAGCGCCTCGGGCTGGTGGTGGAGTACGACCACCCGATCGTGGGTCAGCTCCGCCAGTTCGGCCAGCTCATCAACTTCTCGGGCACCCCGGCGCGGGTGCTCGGACCTCCGCCGCGGGTCGGCGAAGACAGCCTCGAGCTCCTCGCCGCACTCGGACGGGCCGACCAGGCCGACGACCTCAAGGCCGCGGGCATCACCTACTGGCCCGATGCCGACTACCGCTGGATGTGGTGAGGGGCCACGCTGGCCGACCGGGGTGATCCCGGTCGTCGCCGTCGAGCGCACCTGACGGAACTCCCGTCGGTTGCTCGATCACTCGGTGTAGAAGCCGCCGTCGGGGTGGAGGATCTCGCCGGTGAAGTAGCTGGCTTCGTCGGAGGCCAGGAACAGCGCGGTGTTCGCGATCTCGAGGGGCGTCCCCATGCGCCGCATCGGGATCTGCGAGTACAGGTGTTGCTGGGCGGCGTCGGGCATGAACTGCATGATCGCCGTCATGTTGGTCTCGATGAAGCCGGGGCCGATCGAGTTGACGCGCAGACCCACCCCCACGAGCTCGCGGGCCAGCTTCTTGGTGAGCCACCACACCCCGGCCTTCGACACGCCGTACTGGGGTGAACCGGCGTCGGGGTGCTTGGCCCCGATCGAGGCAACCGTGATGAGGCTGCCACCCTCGGTGCAGCCGTGGTCGAGCATCGCCCCGACGCACGCCTGCAGCGACTTGAGCGTGCCCGTGAGGTTGATGTCGATGACGTTCTGCCAGTCGTCGATGTCGAGGTTCACGAACCCGCGAGCCGGGTCGGGCTCGAAGCGGTCCTCCATCGACTTGCGCGCCAGTTCGAGGTCGCCCGAGACGTAGCCGCCGCTGGCCACGCCGGCGGCGGTGACCACGACGTGCAGCCCGTCGAAGCGCTCGATCGCCGTACGGGCCATGAGGTCGTTGTCGACCCGGCTGGTGACGTCGACCGACACGAACGCGGCTCGGCCGCCGATCGCCTCGATCAAGGCCACGGTCTCGAGCCCCGGTCCGTCGAGCAGGTCGGCCACGACGACCGCCGCGCCCTCTTCGGCGAAGCGCACGGCGGTGGCCCGGCCCAAGCCGTTGCCACCGCCGGTCACCACCGCGACCTTGCCTTCGAGTCGTCCGCCCATCGGTCCCCTCAGTGCGTGGCGACGACCGGGATCACTCCCAGTCGAGTCCGAGCATGCTGATCGCGTTGCCGCGCACCACCTTGTACGCGAGTTCGTCGGAAACGCCCTCGAGCATGCTGGTGATGTCCTCCTTGGTGGTCGGCCAGGAGGTGTCGGTGTGCGGGTAGTCGGTCTCGAAGCAGACCTGGTTCACGCCGACCGCCTCGAGGTTCTTCATCCCGTGGAAGTCCGAGGTGAAGCACCCGAAGACGCGGTCGTAGTAGTAGGTGGACGGCTTCTCGGCCAGGACGTCTTTGTTCTCCATCCAACCGTCGTGGTGGTCCCACACGTAGTCGGAGCGCTCGATCGCGTAGGGGATCCAGCCGACCTGACCCTCGGAGTAGGCGATCCGGAGCTTGTCGAACTTCGGCAGCACGCCCCAGAGGTACTCGCCGAGCGACGCCATCGAGTTGTTGAACGCGATGGCCGCTCCGGCGCCCTTGGGGGCGTCGGGCGAGCCGACCGGGTTGGTCGACGACGAGCCCACGTGCATGCACACCACGGTGTCGGTGTCGTTGCAGGCCTGGAAGAACGGGTCCCAGTAGCCGGAGTGGATGCTGGGCAGCCCGAGCTTGGTGGGCAGCTCGCTGAAGGCGACGGCGTGCACCCCGCGCTCGGCGTTGCGCCGCACCTCGGCGGCCGCCATGTCGGCGTCCCAGAGCGGGATCAGGCAGAGCGGGAGGTTGACGCCCGCCCCGCACCACTCGTCGACCATCCAGTTGTTGTAGGCCTCCACGCAGGCGAGCGCGAGCTCCTTGTCCTTGGCCTCGTAGAAGGTCTGGCCGCAAAAGCGCGGGAAGGTCGGGAACGGCAGCGACCCGTCGACCCAGTTCTCCTCGAACTCCTTGATGCGGGCGTCACGGTCATAGCAACCGGGTCGCATCTCCTCGTAGGTCATGGGGGTCATGGTCATCTTCGACCGGTCGAACTTCGACTTGTCGCCGCCCGGCGTGGCCGAGAGCGGGATGGCCACGTGGCTCTTGTGGACGTAGACGATCTCGTCCTCGTAGAGCCAGGCGTCGCCCCAGGTGCCGTCGGGGTCGATGGGCATGTCGTACTTGGCCCCACTGATGAGGGTCATCTTCCCGAAGCGCTCGCGGATGACCCGCGGGCCCCTCTCCTTGAACTTCTCCGGGAGCCAGTTCTGCCAGACGTGGGAGGGCTCCACCACGTGGTCGTCAACGCTGATGATCTTCGGAATCTCGGTCATGCGCCGAATCTACCCCGGTTCGCCGACCCCCGTTTCCATACGGGGGAAGCGGTCGAGGCGGCGCAGGGCCGGGAACCCGAACCACCACGCGAACGCCACCACCACCGAGGCGGCCCCCCCGATCACGATCGCCACGGCCGGGCCGAAGATCTGGCCGGTCACCCCCGACTCGAAGGCCCCCAATTCGTTCGATGCGCCGATCAGGACCATTTCGAACGCCAGGACCCGGCCCCGCATGGCGTCGGGCGTGACCAGCGGAACCAGCGTGGCCCGGATGTAGACGCTCACCGCGTCGGCACCCGAGAGGATCGCCAGCGCCACGAAGGCCACCACGAAGCTGGTCGTGGCTCCGAGCACCACCGTGAAGACCCCGAAGACCGCGACCACGACCATGAGCACGCGGCCGATGTTGCGCTGGACCGGGCGCCAGGCCAGACCGAGGGTCATGGCCGCCGCCCCGATCCCCACCGAGGCCCGGAGCCAGCCCAGGCCCACCGCCCCCACGTGGAGCCGGTCCTCCGCGATGGCCGGGAGGAGGGCCAGGGCACCACCGAAGAGCACGGCCGCCAGGTCGAGGGTGATCGCGCCGAGCAGCACCGGCTCGCGCCGGATGAAGCGGGCGCCTTCGAGCGCCTCGCGGATCCGGCTGACCTTGGGTCCGTCGGCGCCGGCGGCGATCTCGACGTCTTCGAGCTCCGCCGGCTCGAGCGCGTCGAGCGGCTCCGCCGTGGCCCGGAGCCCACGGTGGCGGTCGACCACGTGGGGGGCGTACCGGACGGTGGTGATCCCGGCCGCGCCGGCGAGGAAGAGCCCGGCGACCGCCAGGAAGGCGGTGGTGGGGTCGATCGCGTAGAGCACCCCACCGAGGACCGGGCCGACGATCGCCGAGAGTTGCCAGGTCCCCGAGTACCGCACGGTGATCCACGGGAGCCGACCCGGTGGCGTGAGGTCGGCCGGCATCGAGCGCAGCGCCGGTGCGGCGAAGGCGCGGGCGGTGCCGAAGGCGAGCACCAGGAGGAAGATGGGCACCGCCGAGGTGGGCCCGGAGCGCGCGTAGAGCGCCAGTCCCACCGCCGCCGACGTCTCGAAGAGCAACGCCACCGACGCCATGCGCCGACGGTCGAGGCGGTCGGCGAGGGTGCCGCTCAGCAGGACGAGGATCAGCGACGGCAGGAACTCGACCAGCCCGAGCATCCCGAGCGCGAGCTCGCTGTGGGTGAGGTCGTACACCTGCTTGCCCAGGGCGGTCGTGAGCGCCAGGGCCGCGACCGACGACGAGGCCTGGGCCCCCAGGAAGCGGTAGACGGTGCCCCACACGGCCGGGTTCTCCGAAGGGCCGCGCCGGTTGATGGGGTCACTCACCGCCCGCACGTTATCCACGCCGGACCTAGGCTCACGGTATGGCCGACGGCCACACCACCCGCACCGCGTTCTTCCGCCCGCTCCAGAGCGAGCCACCCGACCTGCCCACCTGCACGGTGGTCCCGATCTCGGAGGTCACACCATGAGGTACGTCGAGGTGCAAGGAGCGAAGGTGTCGGCCATCGGGCTCGGCTGCTGGCAGTTCGGTTCGGCGGACTGGGGCTACGGAAAGCGCTTCGGCGAGACCACCGCGGGCGACCTCGTGCGCACCGCCCTCGACCTCGGGGTCAACCTGATCGACACCGCCGAGGCGTACGCGCGCGGCGCCTCCGAGGCGATCGTCGGTCGGGCGCTGCAGGGTCGCCGCGACGAGGCGTTCGTCGCCACCAAGTTCACCCCGGCCCGCGCCACCGCCGGCAACGTCGTCGCCCACGGCCAGCAGTCGGCCCTCCGGCTCGGCCTTGACGTCATCGACCTCTACCAGATCCACTGGCCCAACCCGGCGTTCCCGCTGCGCCCGCAACTCGAGGGCATGCGCACCCTGCTCGACGACGGCGTGATCCGTCACGTCGGCGTCTCGAACTTCGGCGCCGACCGGTGGGCCCGCGCCGACTCCTACCTCGGACGACCGGTCCTCTCCAACCAGGTGCACTACTCCCTCCTCTCCCGCAAGCCCGACCGGGAGAACGTGCCCTTCGCGCGCGCCAACGACCGGATCGTGATCGCGTACAGCCCGCTCGAGATGGGAGTCCTCGGTGGGCGCTACTCCGCCGAGCACCCGCCGCCCGGGCCGGCGCGGGCGCGCAGCCCGCTGTGCCTCCCCGAGAACCTCGCCCGCGCCGAGGCGCTGCTCGGAGCGCTGCGCCGCATCGCCGCCGCCCACGACGCCACGCCCGCGCAGGTCGCCCTCGCCTGGCTGATCCGCCGACCCAACGTGGTGGCGATCCCGGGCGCGTCGTCGATCGACCAACTGCGCCACAACGTCGCGGCCGCCGACCTCGACCTCACCGACGCCGAGGCCGACGAGCTCACCGCCGAGTCCGACCGGTTCACCCCGGTCGGCGGGGTCGAGACGGCTCGCGGGCTGCTCCGCCGTCGGAAGTAGGCGCCGCGACCGACCGTGACGTTGCGGCGTCACGGCGCGCGCACCCACCGATCGGGAGTACGGTCACGACCGTGACCGCAGACGGTGTCGAGTACGAGACCCTGCCGTCGTTCTGCCGCCTGTGCCCGGCCTTCTGCGGCGTCAACGTCACCGTGGAGCGCGGGCCCGAGGGCGAGCGGATCATCGACGTCGCCGGCGATGCCGCGAACCCGGTCTCGGAGGGCTACACGTGCTCGAAGGGGCGGGCCGCGGGCGACCTCCACCACCATCCCGAGCGGCTCGACGTCCCGCTGCTCGGGCGCCCCGGTGCGGGTCGTGGCGAAGCCACCTGGACCCAGGCCCTCGACCTGGTCGCGGCCGGACTCCGGCGCATCATCGAGGAATCCGGCCCGAACGCGGTCGCCGCGTACCGGGCCAGTGGGTGGGGCTTCGACTTCCCCGGGGCGATGGTCTCCGACCCGTTCTTCCGGGCCCTCGGCACCGACCAGATCTACAGCGCGATCACCATCGACAGCCCGAGCAAGGTCTACGTGCCCGAGCAGATCACCGGCGCCACCCTGCCGTGGTCGACCCCCGACATCCTCCACACCGCCAACCTCCTCCTGGTGGGCCAGAACCCGCTCGTGAGCCACGGCCACGCCAACGTGATCCCCAACCCGGTGGTCACGCTGCGCGCGGTGCAGTCGCGCGGGGCGATCGTGGTCGCCGATCCCCGTGACTCCGAGACCGCCCACCTCGCCGACATCCACGTGCGGCTCCGCCCGGGCACCGACCCGGCGTTCCTCGCCTACCTCGTGCGCGAAGCGTTCCGGTTCGGGCTCGACCACGACTACCTCGAGGCGTGCGTCAAGCCTCGGTCGATCGACGAGGTGCGGGCGCGGGTCCAGCCCTGGACCCTCGAGCGCGCGGCCACGGTCTGCTACGTCGATCCGGCGGTGCTCGAAGCAGCCCGCGACGCCGTCCTGTGCGGCCACCCACTGGCGTTCGCCACCGGCACCGGCGCCACGATGAACCCCGCCGGCAACGTCACCGAGTGGCTCGGCTGGGTGCTGTGCGCGCTCACCGGCAGCCTCGACCGGCCCGGCGGCACCATCTTCAACCCCGGGTTCCTCCGGCCCCGGGAGACCGCACCGCTCCCCACCGCCACCGACTCGGGCGCCCGGGCGGCCACCCGCCCCGACGTCGCGCCGGTCTACGGCGGGCTGCCCACCGCCGCCCTTCCCGACGAGATCCTCGCCGGCAACATCCGGGCGCTGTTCGTGATGGGCGGCAATCCCGCCCTCGTCTTCCCGAACACCGAGAAGACCCGCACGGCACTGCGCTCCCTCGACCTGCTCGTCGTCTGCGACATCCGCCACACGGAAACCACCGAGCTCGCCAACGTCGTGCTCCCCGTCACCGGGCAGTTCGAGCGCGCCGACCTCAACACCGCGATGTTCCACCCGGTCGTGTACCTGCAGTACACGCCGGCGATCGTCTCACCGGGTGCGCACCGGCGCCCCACGTCGTGGGTGTTCGCCGAACTCAGTCGGCGCCTGGGCGTGCCCGTGCTCGGCGACGCCGACCTCGCCGCACGCCTGCCCGCCGACTTCACCGACGACGACGTGCTCGAGCTCCTCGCGCGCTCGGCCCGGGTGCCGTGGTCCGAGGTCCGGGCCGCGCCCCACGGCCTGTTCGCCCCCGACGCCCCCGGACCCGGATGGCTGATCCCGCACAACCTCCCGCACCGGCTCGACCTCGCCCCCGACGCCGTGGTCAGCCAGTTCGTGGGCTGGGAGCGGTGGCTGCCCGACCCCGATGAGCTGGTGCTCGTGAACCGGCGGCTCGTGCGTCAGATGAACACCACCCTGCGCGACGTCGGCATGCAGGCGGGGCTCGGCCCGTTTCCCACCCTGCTCATCCACCCCGAAGACGCCGAGGTCCGGGGCATCCGTGACGGCTCCCAGGTGGAGGTGACGAACCGGCACGGCTCGGTCACCGTCACCGCCGAGGTCACCGACCGGATGCGCACCGGTGCGGTGAGCCTGCCACACGGCTTCGACGGACCCAACGTGAACCTGCTCACCTCCGACACCGAGGACTGCGACCCGCTCACCGGCATGCCCCGCTTCTCGGGCTTCCCGGTGACCGTCCGGTCGCTCACTCCGACCGCCCGGTCCTGATCGCCCGGTCCCTGATCGCCCGGAGCCGGCGCGTCAAGCGGTCACACCCCGCGAGTCACAGGTGATCGACACCGAGCTCTCACGGTCGACGAAGGTCTCCTCGTCGGCGATCGCGTCGCCCCCGTACCCCGACTCCGCCAGCGCCCCGAGGAACGTGGCCAGCGAAGCCAGGTGGAGTTCGCTCACGCTGTCGCACACGACGGCACCGAGCCCGAGCCGCGCGGCGGCGAGCGCCGACGCCGCCGGGTCGACGTGGAACTGGGTGTAACCCTCGATCCCGGGTGTGGCGAAGCCGAACTGCGAGTGGTGGTGGAAGTAGTGGTCGAGGTAGTCGACCCGGCTGGTGCCGGCCCGGCGCCGCATGAAGTACTGGTACCGCACCGGCGTGAGGGCGCACGGGATGATCTCCTGGGGGGCGCCCACCAGCACGCCCGAGAGGTCGAGGTGGGCCACCGGCTCGAGGCACTCGCCGATCCCGTCGAGCGCCGCGAGCAGCGGCTCCGGGCCCGCGTCGGCCGCACCCTGGACCTCGAGGACCGCCTGGAAGGGCCGGGCGACCGGGTTGGCCGCGGGGAACGGGTCGTCGTCGATCTGGGTCAGCACGGTCACCCGGGCGGCGGCGCCGAGGCGCGTCGCGGCGTGCTCGGCGACCTGCCCGATCCCGTCGGCCAGGGCGTCACGGCACCCTCCCCGGGCGGCCAGGGTCACCTGCACCCGCACCACGGAGTCGTCGGGAACGGCGTCGGGGGCGATCGTCACGGTGCACCTCTCTCCGGCCGGTGTCGGCCTCTCGGTTCCGGGCCTGCACCCCGCTCGCGAGATCGGTAGGTTCGGATCGTGGGAAGCATCCGGGCCCAACTCTCCGTCGACGCGCTGGCGCAGTGGGGTGACCGTATCCGAGCGCAGGTGACCGGGGTCGACCTCGTGGCGTTCGACCCCGACCGGGGGGCGATCCCCGGCGGTCCGCCCGAGGTGGCGTGGCTCTCGGTCGACGTGCTGCGCACCCCCGACGTGGCGTTCCTCGACGCCCTCCTCGCCGCCGACACCCTGCGCTGGGTGCAGTCGGCCGGGGCGGGCTACGACACCTGGCACTACCAACAACTGTTCGCCAAGGGCGTGCGCATGAGCATCGCCCACGTCAACAACGTGCCGATCGCCGAGTACGTGATGCGCGAGGTGCTCGACCGCTTCCAACGTGCCGACCGCTGGCGGACCGCCGCCACCGAGCACCGGTGGGCCCACCACGAGTGGCGGGAGATCGCCGGCAGCACCTGGCTGATCGTGGGGCTCGGCGCGATCGGGAGCGCGGTCGCCGAGCGGGCCAAGGCGTTCGGCACGACCGTGCTCGGAGTGCGCCGCTCCCCCGACGGCACCGAGCCCGTCGACGAGCTGCACCCACCCGACGCGCTGGCGGCGCTCCTGCCCCGTGCCGACGTCGTGGTGCTGTCGCTCCCGGCGACCCCGCAGACCAACGGACTGGTCGACGACGCCTTCCTCGCCGCGATGAAGCCCGACGCCGTGCTCGTCAACGTGGCGCGCGGCGCGATCGTCGACGAGGACGCGCTGCTCCGGGCGCTCGACGCCGGTCGGCCCGACTTCGCCGTCCTCGACGTCGTGGGCACCGAGCCGCTGCCGGCCGACTCACCCCTGTGGAGGCACGAGAAGGTGGTGGTCACCCCGCACTCGTCGTCGGGCGGTCACGGCCGCTTCGCCCGCGGGGCCGACCTCTTCGCCGACAACGTACGGCGCTACGTCGCTGGCGACCCGCTGCTCCACGAGGTGCACCCCGGCACCTGACCCCGAGGCTCCGCACGGCGCGGCCGCGCCGGGAGCACCTCAGTCGGCGAGACAGTCGTCGACGAAACGGCGAAGTTCGGCGGCGAGCTCGAAGTCTTCGGGGGCGCCCATGAATCCGGCGTGCGCCATCGCCTCCCACACGTGCAGGTCGGCGGTGTGCCCGGCGGCGCGCAAGCGGCGGTGCAGGCGCACGGTGTTGGAGAGGTAGAGGTCGCGGGTACCCGTGGTGAGGATCGTGCGCGGCCACGCGCCCGAGTAGTCCGCGAACAGCGGCGAGAGGTACGGATCGGCGAGGTCGTGCCCGTCGGCGTAGAGCAGGTTGGCCTCGCGCAGCGACCCGAGCGTGTGGTCGATCCCGAGATTGGTCGCGAACGAGTCGCCCGACTCGGTGAGGTCGACCTCGGGGCTCACCAGGACGAGACCGGCCGGGAAGGCCAGGCCTTCGTCGCGCACGCGCAGCATGAGCGCCGCGGCGAGGTTGCCACCGGCCGACGCCCCGCTCACCACGATCCGCTCGGGCGGCCGGACCTCGAGGAGGTGCCGGTACACGGCGAGGCAGTCGTCGAGGGCGGCCGGATACGGGTGGGCGGGTGGCATCCGGTAGTCGGGGCTCCACACCACCCGGCCCAGCCCGGTGGCGCGTCCACAGGCCATCGCCCGCGCGGCCGGGCCGGCGCCGAAGACCAGCCCCCCGCCGTGGAGGTCGAGCACGACGGAGTCGGTCGGGGCGCCGTCGGGGGTGAGGACGAAGGTGTCGACCCCGCCGACCGACACGGTGTCGACCGCGCCCGAGAACCGCTCGGCCGCCGGGCCGACCATGGTCGAGATCATGGCGTCGGTGGCGGCGATGTGCGCCTCCCAGGCGGCCCGGTCGGTGGCCGGAGGGTCCGGGGTCCCAGAGGCGACGGGGTTGGCCGCGGCCGCCAGGGCCGCCCGGGCGGCGTCGCTGACCGAGGTCGGGACGGGGATCTCCCGCGTCACGACCAGGCCGGGCTCAGAGGCCGGCGGGGTCGGCGCCGTGGGGGCCGGTTCGTCGGGCATGGCCGCAGCGTGGCACACCCCGACTAGGGCCGCCAAGCGTCGCCGGCGCGCCCACGCGGCACCGTCGCCGCGCCCACGGATGCCCCGCGGTCGTATCGTCGGGGAGATGCGCCTCCTCCGCCGCACCGAACCCGGCCCCGCCCGCCGCCACTGCTCCGACGGGCCAACCCTCGGGCCTTCCCACGGGCCGGGGCATCGGGTGACGCCGTGAGCACGGCATCCCGGGCCGAGCGGGTCGCGGTGGTGACCGGCGCGGGCCGGGGCATCGGGCGGGCGATCGCCCGGCGCCTCGCCGCCGACGGCGCCACGGTGGTCGTGTCGTCGCGCACTCCTTCCGACCTCGACGCGGTGGTGAGCGAGGTCGCGGCCGGCGGCGGGCGGGCCCTCGCCGTGGTGGCCGACGCGCTCGACCGCGCGGGCGCGCGCACGCCCGTGGAGCGCGCCCTGGCCGAGTTCGGCCGGGCCGACGTGATCGTCAACAACGTCGGCGGCGCCGTGGGCCGCGACCACGACGTGTTCACCATGTCCGACGACACCTTCGAGTCGACCATCGCCATGAACCTCACCACCGCCTGGTGGACCACCAGCGCCGCCCTCCCGGCGATGCGCGAGCACGGGTGGGGCCGGGTCGTGAACATCGGGTCGGGCGCCGCCCGGCAGAGCACGCCCGGTGGCCGCCTCGGCTACACGGCGGGCAAGCACGGGCTGGTCGGCTTCACCAAGCAGCTCGCCGAGGCCACCGCCGCCCACGGCATCACCGTCAACTGCGTGTGCCCGGGCTGGACGAACACGTCCATGGTCGACTGGAACGCCATCGCCGCCCGCCAGGGGGTGAGCGTGACCGAGGCCCAGTCGGTCGCCCTCGCGGCCAACGTCCAGCACCGCATCCTCGAGCCCGAGGAGATCACCGGCCTGGTGGCCCTCCTCGTCGGCGACGAGGGCGCGGGCATCACCGGCCAGGTGATCGGCGTCGACGGCGGTTACGGGATCTGAGTTGCCGGTCGGCACCACGACCGATCTACCTTTTGCGCCATGACCGGGGGTGCAGCGGGAGACAACACGCCCAAGGGCCGCGGCCGCACCGGCGGGGGCGTGAACCGACGGGTCCGTCGGCGCGGTCTCCAGCCGACCACGCCCGACGCTCGTGCCACTCCCACCCAGCGGTTCGGGCTCAAGTCGCGCGTGCGCTACCGGATCGACGAGACGTTCGCCCGGGGGACCGCTCCCCTGATCCTGTGGCTGGCCGTCACCACCCTGGTGATGATCTTCGTGTCGGCCGTGCTCATCTCGCTCATCCACGCCACCATCTCGAGCGGCCAGAAGAACACCTTCTGGGAGGCCCTGTGGGCGAGCATGTTGCGCTCCCTCGACCCGGGATCGATCGGCTCCGACGTGGGCTGGGACTTCCGCTTCGTGTCGTTGGCGGTCACCCTCGGCGGGATCTTCATCGTCAGCACGCTGATCGGTCTGATCGCGACCGGCCTCGACCGCTGGCTGGAAGGGTTGCGCGAGGGGCGCAGCCAGGTCGTGGAGCGGGGCCACACCCTGATCCTCGGCTACTCCCAGAAGCTCACGGCGATCGTCGCCGAACTGGTGGAGGCCAACGCCAACCAGAAGGACGCCTGCGTGGTGGTGCTCAGCACGACCGACAAGTCGGTGGTCGAGCAGGAGATCCGCAACCGCGTCGGTGATCTCCGCACCACGCGCGTCGTCTGCCGGACCGGCGACGGCTCCGACCCGGTCGACCTCGAGATCGTGAATCCGCTCGAGGCGAAGTCGATCGTGATCCTCGCCCCCGACGGCGAGCGCAACGACGGCTTCGCCATCCGCACCGTGCTGTCGCTCATGACCTTCGACCCCGACCTCGTGAGCACCCAGATCGTGGCCGAACTGCACAGCACGCGGAGCGCCGTCGCCCTCGACCGCGTGGCCCGCCACAACATCATCACGATCGTGAGCGACGACGTGGTCGGTCGGCTGGCGGCCCAGTCCTGCCGGGAAGACGGGCTGAGCACCGTCTACCAGGAGCTGTTCGACTTCAGCGGCGACGAGATCTACTTCCACGAGGAGCCCAACCTCACCGGGCGCACCTTCGCCGAAGCGGCCCTGGCCTTCGACGCCGCGTCGGTGTTCGGCCTCCGCTACGCCGACCACTCGATCGAGCTCGCCCCCGACCCCTCGACCATGCTCGGGCCGGGCGACCAGGTCATCGCCGTCGCCGAAGACGACGACACGATCGTCTTCACCGGCCTCGCCGGCCTCGCCGGCCTCGCCGATCCGACCTCGCCCGCGAGCGACCCGGTCGCCCGCTTCGGTGCGCCGTCCGGGAACCCCGAGCACATCGTGATGTCGGGGTGGAGCGTGCTCGGACCGATCATCCTCACCGAGCTCGACCAGTACGTGCACGCGGGTTCGACCGTGCACATCGCCGCCGACCCCCAGCACTGCGACCTCCCCGCACCCGCCGACTTCGCGCACCTGGCCAATCTCACCGTGCAGGTTTCCGAGCACGACCACCACGACCTCGACCGGCTCCTGCGCCTCTTCGAGGCCCGCCGGCCCGATCACGTCCTCCTCGTCTGCTACCGCGACCGCCTCGCACCCACCCAGGCCGACGCCGAGGTGCTGATGTCGCTGATGCAGCTGCGCCACCTCCTCGACGACCACCCCAGCGGTCGGGAGCCCACGATCGTGGCCGAGCTGCTCGACTCCCACGACGTGCCCCTGGCCCGGACGTCCGGCGCCGACGACTTCCTCGTGAGCGACCGGCTCACCAGCCTGCTGATCGCCCAACTCGCCGAGAACCCCGAGCTCCAGACCGTGTTCGAGGACCTCCTCGACGTGGAGGGTGCCGAGATCCACCTCTGGCCGGTGCCCGACGGGGTCACCCTGAGCACCTACGCCGATGCCGTGCGCCTCGGCCTCGCCCACGGCGACGCCGTGATCGGCTACCGGGCGACCACGGTCGCCGAAGGCGTCGACACCCTCGGCGGAGGCATCGTCGTCAACCCCCCGAAGGGCTCACCCGCCCGCCTCACCGATCGCGACCAACTGATCGTCGTCACCCGCCGAGGCTGAGCCCGCCCGCGTCGAGGGTCTCGCCGGCCTCGGTCAGGGCCGCCGCCACCTGCGGCTCGTGGTCCGTGGTCCTGGTCACGCTCTCGCGCACCGTCGGGGTTCCGAAGGTGTCGCGGCCGTAGGCGTCGAGCCCCGCGGTCGCCACCGCGACGACTCCGCGGTCGAGCGCCCGCCGCAGCACCCGGGGCGACCCGAACACGTCGGCGAGCAAGAACGTGATTCCTCCGGTGGAGCGCCCGAACTCACGGAACCAGGCGGTCCCGTCGATGCCGCCGTCGCTGCGGAGGTAGTGGTGCACGTCGGCGCGCTTCGAGACGATGGCGTGTCGGGCCCTCGGCACGTGGGTCACCAG
>JBAXBB010000059.1:0-18053 GCA_037142235.1 Actinomycetes bacterium | reverse complement strand
CGGGTCGACGGTAATCCGCGGCCCCCCGTCGGTGGGCTCCGGGGCCGCGGGATGGGCGACCGCGACCGCCGGTAACCTCACCCGCGCCCATGGACGAAGTACCCGCGCCCCTCGAGGCCTCCGACGGTTCCGGTCCGTCCCAGGATCCGCCCGGCCCGTCGGCGTCCGCGCCCACCGGTGGCCCGGGAGGTGGCTCGTCGAGCCGCGGGCGGTGGCGCTCGTTCGGCATCCGTTTCGCCATCGGCTTGCTGATCGGCACGATCCTGATGACCAGCGCTGTGCTCGGGGTCAACCGCGAGGTGGGTCGACGCATCGACGCGATCCCGAAGCTGCCGTTGAACGTGGCGCCCGTGCCTCCTGGGGGGATGAACTTCCTGGTGGTCGGGTCCGACACGCGGGCCTTCGTCGACTCGTCGTCGGCCGAGCAGGCCTTCGGCAACGCCGGCGCCGAAGGTGGTCAGCGCTCCGACACGATCATGATCGTCCACGTCGAGCCGCAGGCGGGTCGCTCCCTGGTGGTGTCGTTCCCGCGTGACCTGTGGGTCAACATCCCCGGTCACGGGTACGCCAAGATCAACGCGGCCTACAACTACGGGCCCCAGTCCCTCATCGACACCATCGAGCAGAACTTCGGCGTCCAGATCAACCACTACGCCGATCTGAACTTCCAGAG
This sequence comes from Actinomycetes bacterium, assembly GCA_037142235.1. Lineage (GTDB taxonomy): Bacteria > Actinomycetota > Acidimicrobiia > IMCC26256 > PALSA-555 > CAIUKV01. The sequence continues at coordinate 17,380 of JBAXBB010000059.1, read as the reverse complement.
CTTCATCGACCTGGTCGACGCGATCGGCGGCACGACGGTGTACGTGCCCTACGAGGCCAAGGACGAGTACACGGGCCTGGGGCTGCCCAACGGTGGTTGCTGGAACTTCGACGGTGTGCACGCGCTGCAGTGGGTGCGCTCGCGCTCGCTGCAGTACCACGACCCCGCCACCGACCGCTGGGTCTACGCCGACGTCATCCCCGACATCGGCCGGATCGGTCGGCAGCAGGACTTCATCCGGCAGATCATGGGTCAGGCCGTGCAGAAGTCGCTGGCGAACCCGTTCACGGCCAACCTCGTGGCCGACAGCATCGTCAAGGGGAACAACCTCCAGGTCGACGACACCTTCGACAAGGAGTCGATCTTCTCCCTGATCGACGCCTTCCGGACCCTCGACGTCAACGACTCCAACTCGCTCCAGTTCGCCACGATGCCCTGGAAGACGGGGCCGAACCAGGGTGACCAGCAGGTGCTCTACGCCAACCTGGACCTGGCGGCACCGCTGCTGGCGCGACTCAACGCGTTCGACAAGCGACCGCGGCCGGTGCCGGCGCCGTCGACGATCCGCGTGCGGGTCGTCAACCAGAGCGGCCGGGCGGAGCTCGGTCAGGCGGTGAAGCAGGACCTCCTCAAGCTCGGGTTCCAGGTCACCGAGGTCCAAGAGACGAACCAGACCCTGGCCTCGGGCCCGGCGGTCTCCTACGGCGCCGGGAGCGCCGACAAGGGCAAGCTCCTGCTGCGCTACGTCGAGCCACAGGCCGTGTTGAACGGTCTCGATCCTTCGCTCACCACCGCCGACGTGCAGTTGACCCTGTCGAAGACCTTCGACCACCTCGTCATCCCGGCCGATCAGTTGCAGGTGACCGACACCACCCTCGCCGCCGACGGGTCGGTGGCGGCAGGCCCGACGGCCGATCCGACGGCCGATCCGACGGTTCTCGACCAGCCGATCGCCCAAGCCCCGGCCCCGGCCCAGGTCCAGCTCGGACCGCCGGCACCGCGGGTCGGCTGCTGACGTGGCGTCGGGTGCGTCGGGGTTCTTCGGATTCGTCGGTCGATTCGCCACCCGCTTCTTGATCGCGGCCGTCCTGGCCGGGACCCTGGTCGGGGTGGGGGTCGTCGAGGTCAACTCGCTGATCGCCGACCAGATCGCGAAGATCCCGCGCTTCGACGTGGCGGTCACGCCGCCGGGCTCCGACGGTGCGAACTACCTCATCGTCGGGTCCGACAGCCGGGCGTTCGTCGACAACGCCTCCGACCAGGCGGCGTTCGGCGACCCGAACCAGGAGACCGGCAAGCGCTCCGACACCATGATGGTCCTGCACGTGGAGCCCCAGGCCGGGCGCACGCTGGTGGTGTCGTTCCCGCGGGACCTCTGGGTCGACATCCCGGGCGTCGGCAAGTCGAAGATCAATGCCTCGTTCAACCAGGACCTCGGGGGCGGTCCCGACAGGGTGATCGCCACGATCCAGAACAACTTCGGCATCACGATCAACCACTACCTCGAGGTCGACTTCGTCAGCTTCCAGGAGATCGTCGACGCCATCGGCTCGGTGCCGGTGTACCTCGACCGCCCACTGGTCGACCAGTTCACGGGCTTCGTCGCCTTCCAGTCGGGGTGCTACCAGCTCAACGGGACCCAGGCGCTCGCCTGGGTGCGGTCGCGACACCTGCAGTACCCCGACCCGGGGAGCGGCCGGCTCGTCGATGACCCCCGTGCCGACGTCGGCCGCATCGAACGCCAGCAGGAGTTCATCCGGCGGCTGATGGGAACGGTGATGCAGCGGAGCCTGGCGAACCCGCTCACGGCCCGCGACATCTCGCAGCGGGTGACACCCCACCTCCGCGTCGACCGGGGGTTCACCACCGCCGACGCGCTCCAGCTCGCTCAGGCGTTCCGCACCGTCACCAGCGACGACACCAGCGCCGTGGAGTTCACGACGTTCCCGTCGACCGACGGACAGGCCGGCGGGCAGGCGGTGCTGTTCCCCGACAAGACCACCGGTCAGTCCCTGCTCGACCGGCTCACCACCTTTGCGACCGCTCCACCTGTGGTGCGCACGATCGCCCCGACCGACGTGCGGGTCAAGGTGCTCAACGCGGCGGGTCGGGCAAATCTCGGTCAGCAGACCCTCGACCAGCTGGCGAACCTCGGTTTCTTGAAAGGGGGCGTCGGTGACGACGAGCGTGGCCGCGTCGCGGTGACCGAGGTGCGGGTGGCGGCGGGTGCCGACGACAAGGCCCAGGTCCTGCTCCGTCACGTCGGGACGAACGCGAAGCTGGTGAGCGACCCCAGCATCAAGGGCGCCGACCTGGTGTTGGTGCTCGGCTCCGACTTCGTGGGGATCGATGCCCCCGGCGCCGCGGCCACGACGGTGCCGGGCGGTTCCAGCGAGACGCCGGCGGCCGCTGCTGCGGCCGCCGCCGCGGCGTGTCGTTGACCGGTCAGTCGCTTAGGTCGACGACCACCGGCGCGTGGTCGGAGGGCTTCTCGCCCTTGCGGGCGTCGCGGTCGATCAGCACCGACGCCACCCGGTCGGCCACCGGCTCGGTGACCAGCAGGTAGTCGATGCGCAGGCCGCGGCCCTTGTGGAAGTCGCCGTTGCGGTAGTCCCAGAAGGTGAACTTCCCGTCGGCGTCGTCGTGGTCGCGGAACGCGTCGGTGAGGCCCCAGTCGCACAGCGACGCGATCGCGGCGCGCTCGGGGGCGCTCACGTGGGTCAGGCCGGCGAAGGCGTCGATCGACCAGACGTCGCGGTCCTCGGGGGCGACGTTGAAGTCGCCGAGGAGCACGAGCGGGTCGGTGGGCGCGGCGGTGGTCTCCAACCAGGTGCGCAGTCGGGCCAGCCACTCGAGCTTGCGCACGTAGTGGTCGGTGTCGACCTCGCGGCCGTTGGGCACGTAGACGTCGACGAAGCGCACCCCGCCGCAGGTGGCGGCGACCAGCCGGGCCTCGCCCTCGTAGGGGTCGGCGAGCTCCCCGAACCCGGTGGTCACGTCGGAGATGCCGACCCGGGAGATGATCGCCACGCCGTTCCACTGGCCCTGGCCGTGGTGGACGGCCTCGTAGCCGAGGGCGGTGAAGGCCTCGGCGGGGAACTTGGCGTCGGCGAGCTTGGTCTCCTGGATGCACAGCACGTCGGGGGCGGCGTCGGCGATCCAGGCCTCGACCCGGGGGAGACGCGCTTTCAGCGAATTGACGTTCCAGGTGGCGATGCGCACGGGCCGAACCTATCGGGCGCCCGGGCCACCCGGGTGCGCCGCCGGATCGGCCCGCCGCCCCTGAACCGAGTTGCAGTGTTCGGGTGACACAACGCCCGACGGAGCCCGCTGCCTCCCGCTCCTCCCGGCGCGCCGCAGCGCGCGCCGCCCGGCGCCGGTCTGCCCTGGCGGTCGGGTCGGCGGCGGTGCTGTCGACGGGGGTGGTGGGTGCGGCCGTCGTGGCCGGCGCACCCCAGGCGCACGCCGTCGGCACCTACGAGGTGACCCGCCTCACCGACGACGCCGACCCGGGTTCGCTGCGCTGGGCCATCACCCAGGCGAACGGCGACGCCGGGAGCACCATCACCTTCGCGGCGGGGCTGACGGGCACGATCACGCTGGCCTCCGACCTCCCGACGGTCAGCGCCAACACCGTCATCACCGGGCCCGGCTCGGCGGTGCTGGCAATCAACGGCGCTGACGCCTACGAGCAGATCCACGTGACCGGCTCGGTCGACGTCTCGGTGTCGGGGCTGACCCTGACCAACGACGACCCGGGGGTGGACGCCGCCCCCGCCCTCGAGGTCACGGGCGGTGCGACGTTCGTCGGCACCGACCTCGTGGTCTCGAACACCCAGTTCAACCGGAGTTCGTCGGGGCCGGTCCACTGCGCCAACTCCACGCTGACGCTCACCGACAGCGTCATCACCGGCAACGCCAAACCCATCTGGGCCGGTGCCGGGGGGACCTTGAACAATTGCGCGACCACGATCGACCGCTCGGTGGTGTCGGACAACACCAGTTCGGGCGCCCCGGGACTCCTCGTGTCTGCTGGAACCCTCCACGTCACGGCGAGCACCTTCTCCGGCAACCTTGGGTCCACCGGCGGCGGAGCCATCTTCGGATACGGTGCGACGATCACGGTGGTCGACTCCACGATCTCCGGCAATACGGCGCCTCACAGCGCGGCGTTGGGAACCAATTTCGCGTCGTTCACGCTCGAGAACTCCACGGTCACCGGGAACACGGCAAGTGGTGCCAGAGGCGAGATCATCGTGGTCGGTCCGGGCTCGACCATGGCGCTCGTGCAGTCGACGATCACCGGCAACACCGCGGATGAGACGCTGTACGGGGTCGAGGCCTACGGCTACCTCCCATCGTCGCTCACCACGACCGGCACGATCCTGGCCGGCAATGCGGCCTCGACCGAGGTGGCCTCCAGCTACGGGACCATGCTGTGGACCTCCGAGGCCTCGGTGCTCGGGACGGCCACCTTGGCGATCACCACCGACCTCGGCGACAACCAGACTGGCGTCTCCGATCCCGGCGTGGCCACCCTGGCCGACAACGGTGGTCCGACGCAGACGATGGCCCTCCTGCCCGACAGCCCTGCGCTCGACGCGGGGCCGGCGACGCCGCCGGTGTTCCCCGGGAGCGAGTGGGACCAGCGCGCAGAGCCGTTCGTACGGGTGTCGGGCGGGCGGATCGACGTCGGGGCCTTCGAGGAGCAGCCCACGCCGGCGGCGGTGCTCACCTACGCCGGCGCGACCGAGCTGTCGGCGGGCGCGGGCACCGTGGAGCTCGCGGCGCGGGTCGACCCGCCCGAGTGCCGTTCGGGTGCGCTCCGGTTCCTCGTCGACGACGTGCTGGTCGCCACGGTGCCGGTCGACGACGCCACCGGGCTCGCCGCCGTCACGACGGCCGTGCCGGTCGGGTCGACGGCCTTCACGGTCGAGGTCCGCCTCATCGACTCGGTGTGCGCCGCCGACCCGCTGCGGGTGAGGGTCGCAGTGGCCGCCGCGGGCGACGAGCCCGTCCCCACCTTCACCGGCTGAGCCACCGCCGCCCGGCGCGTCCGACCGCGGTGCCCTAGGGTGACGCTGCTGTCAGGTGCGGCGCGTCAGGCGCGCCGGGAGGGAGTGCACGGTGCCGGGTCCGCTGTCGGGTGTGAAGGTCCTCGAACTCGCCGGGATCGGGCCGTGCCCGTTCGCCGGGATGATCCTCACCGATCTCGGGGCCGAGGTGATCAAGGTCGACCGGGCCGACCTCGCCGGTCGGGCGGCGGGGCCCACCTCGATGGGGATCCTCGACCGGGGTCGGCGGGCGGTGGGCGTCGACCTGAAGCACCCCGAAGGGGTCGAGACGTTGCTGCGCATGGTGGAGCAGGCCGACGTGCTCATCGAGGGCTACCGCCCCGGGGTCACCGAGCGGCTCGGGGTCGGCCCCGACACCTGCCTGGCGCGTAACCCCCGCCTCGTCTACGGCCGGATGACCGGGTGGGGCCAGGACGGGCCCTTGGCCCATGCGGCCGGGCACGACATCAACTACATCGCCCTCGCCGGCGCCCTGGCGCACTTCGGACGGGCGGGGCACAAGCCCACCCCTCCGATCAACGTCGTCGGTGACTTCGGCGGCGGCGGGATGCTCCTGGCCCTGGGGGTGGTGTGCGCACTGTTCGAGGCGCGCGGCTCCGGGCTGGGACAGGTGGTCGATGCCGCCATGGTCGACGGCACCGCCACCTTGATGGCCTTCGTCTGGGGCCTGCGTGCGCTCGGGATCTGGTCCGAGGATCTCGGCGTCAACCTCCTCGACTCCGGTGCCCCCGAGTACGACACCTACGAGACCGCCGACGGGAAGTTCATCGCGATCGGCTCGCTCGAAGTGCAGTTCTACGCCGAGTTCCTCGAGCGCACCGGACTCGTGCACGAGGACCTTCCGCACCCGAGCGACAAGGCCCAGCGCCCGGTGCTGCGCCAGCGCTTCACCGAACTGTTCCGCACGAAGACGCGTGACGAGTGGTGCGGGCTGCTCGAGGGAACCGACGTGTGCTTCGCGCCGGTGCTGGCGATGAGCGAGGCCGCCGTGCACCCGCACATCCGGGCGCGCGAGACGATCGTCGAGGTCGACGGGGTGTTACAGCCCGCTCCGTCGCCGCGCTTCTCGCGCACTCCGGGCGCCATCGCCGGACCGCCGTCGAAGCCGGCCGAGCACACGGACGCGGTCCTGGCCGACTGGGGCTTCGGTGCCGACGAGATTGCGCGGTTGCGGGGCGCGGGCGCCGTCAACTGACCTTCCGGCTGGGAACTCGCCGGACGGCGCCGTCAGCCGAGGGTGCCGGACGCGATCGCGAGGAGGAGCGCGAAACGCTCCTCGAGCGCGGAGGCGGTGTCGGCGACCACGGTGACGTGACCGACCTTGCGGCCCGGCCGGGCCTCTTTGCCGTAGTCGTGCAGCCGGGCACCCGGGACCGCCAGCACCGCGGCGGGGTCGGGGAGGGACCCGATCGCGTTGAGCATGACCGCGTGGCCGCGCGCGGCCGGGGAGCCGAGCGGCATCCCGAGCACGGCCCGTAGGTGCTGCTCGAACTGGCTGGTCTCGGCTCCCTCGATCGTCCAGTGTCCGGAGTTGTGGACCCGGGGTGCGATCTCGTTGGCGAGGAGGTCACGACCCACCTGGAACAACTCCACCGTGAGCACGCCGACGTAGGCGAACGCTTCGAGGATCTGCCGTGCGATCGCCTCGCCCGCAGCCTGCAGGGTGTCGTCGACCTGGGGCGCCGGCGCACGGGTGACCCGCAGGATGCCGTCGCGGTGGGTGTTCTCCACCAACGGGAAGCACCGCACGTCGCCGTCGAGCCCCCGGGCGGCGATCACCGACAGCTCGCGGTCGAACGGCACCCACGCTTCGAGGATCAACGCGACGCCGTCGTCGCCCCCGAGTGCACTGAACGCGGAGGCGGCCTCACCCGGGGCGTGGATCAACGCCTGGCCCTTGCCGTCGTAACCGCCGCGGCAGGTCTTGAGCACGGCGGGGGTGCCGGTGCGCACGAGCGCGGCGTCGAGGTCGGCCCGATCGGCGACGACGACGCTGGTGGGGGCGGGGATGCCGAGCCGGGCGAAGAGCGCCTTCTCGGCGGCGCGGTCCTGGGCGACGTCGAGCGCCTCCCAGCCGGGGCGCACCAGGACGCGCTCGGCGAGGGCCCGCGCACCGGCAGCCGGCACGCCCTCCCACTCGTAGGTGACGACCGCGGCGCCCTCGGCCGTGTCGGCCAGGGCGTTGGGGTCGTCGAGTGCGCCCACCACGAGCGGACCGACCGCCGCCGCGGGCGCCCCGGCGACGGGGTCGAGGAACCGGCACGCCACCCCGAGCGGGACCGCGGCCAGGCCGAGCATCCGTCCGAGCTGGCCCCCGCCGAGGATGGCCACGATCGGGGCGTCGGGCCGTTGGCCGGCGCGCGGGTCGGGGGAGTCGCTCGTCACCCCGTCATGGTGCCACGGGCGCCCGGCGAACCCCGCCACGCCGGGCCCGGGTGCCGGTCGGCTCGGGTGACTCAGCCCACGACGAGCAGCGGGCGGGCGTCGAAGCCGAGCACGAGGGCGGCCGGGCGCCGGGCGAGGCTGGTGCGGTCGTGCTGGTAGGTGCGCACCGCGTCGTTGTAGGCGCCGACGTCGGCCGGAGGCACGAGGGCGCTGTCGAAGCCCGCCAGCGCCTGGGTGACGCCCGGATCGGTGGAGAGCCGGGGTGACGCGGCGATGTCGGCCCGGGCTCGGGCGGCGAGGCCCTCGAGTTCGTCGGCGGCGACGACCTCGCGTCCAGGGTCGTCGGCCCGGGTCGCGGCGCGGTCCCACTCGGCGCCGGCCACGGCCAGTCTGTGCACGTAGTCGCGGTCGGACGGCACCCCGGCGCTCACCAGGGCGCTCGGCAGCTTCGCCAGGGCCTGATAGCGATTGCCGAGCGGGGTCCGCAAGCCCGCCCAGCGGGCGTCGACCGCGTCGCGAGACGACTGCAGGGTCGATCGGCCGGTGACGACGAGGGCCCCGGTCCCCAGGGCGACCAGGACCACCAGCACCGAGATGAGGAGGAATCGCCGGGCCATGGCCTCACGGACCGTACCGGAGGCGCCCGCCGCGGCCGTGGCACCGGAACCGACTGGTGGTTCCGGAGGCGTCTCCGATATCCTGATCGGTCCGCAGCCGGGCCAACGGCGTCCCTCTGCGTCCACCGACCTCCAACGCCCCCCGGGGCGAGATCGTGGATGTGAGCAGAGATGGACCGCACCACCCCGGCCGTCCGGCCGACCCCGTTCAGCGCTGTGCCCGAGGCCTTCGGCCTCTACGACCCGCGCTTCGAGCACGACGCGTGCGGCGTGTCGTTCGTCGCCGACGTCGAAGGTCGCCGGAGCCGGGCCATCGTCGCCACCGCCCTCGGCGCGCTCTGCCGCCTGGACCACCGAGGCGCCTCGGGCGCCGAGGTCAACACCGGTGACGGCGCCGGGATCTTGATTCAGGTCCCCGACGAGTTTCTGCGGGCCGTCACGCCCTTCGCCCTGCCGGACGCGGGCGCGTACGGCGTCGGGATGGGGTTCCTGCCCGCGTCGGCGGCCGACGCTGACCGCGCCCGCGGTGACGTCGAGCGGATCGCCGCCGAGGAGGGGCTGCGGATCATCGGGTGGCGTGAGGTCCCGGTCGACGCCTCCATGATCGGCCCGACCGCGCGCAGCGTGATGCCGAGCTTCTGGCACTGCTTCTTCGATGATCCGGCCGGCAGCACGGGGATCGACCTCGACCGCCGCCTGTTCGTGGTGCGCAAGCGTTGCGAGCACGAGTTGGCCGACCCGGTGTACTTCCCGTCGCTCTCGAGCCGCACCCTCGTCTACAAAGGGATGCTCACCACGCCGCAGCTCGGCGAATTCTTCCCCGACCTCGCCGACGAACGCCTCGTGTCGGCCCTCGCCCTGGTGCACAGCCGTTTCTCCACCAACACGTTCCCGTCGTGGCCGCTGGCGCACCCCTACCGCTACGTGGCGCACAACGGCGAGATCAACACGTTGCAGGGCAACCGGAACTGGAGCCGGGCGCGCGAGTCGCTGATGTCGTCACCGCTGATCCCGGGGCTCGAGCGGACGTTCCCGATCGTCACGCCCGGTGCGTCCGACACCGCCTCCTTCGACGAGTGCCTCGAACTCCTCCACCTCGGCGGCCGTCCGTTGTGGCACGCCGTCTTGATGATGATTCCCGAGGCGTGGGAGAACCACGCCACGATGTCGTCCGAGAAGCGGGCGTTCTACCGCTTCCACAGCGCGCTCATGGAGCCCTGGGACGGACCGGCCTCCATCGCGTTCACCGACGGCACGGTCATCGGTGCCGTGCTGGACCGCAACGGCCTCCGCCCCAGCCGCTACTGGGTCACCGACGACGGTCTGGTGGTCATGGCCAGCGAATCCGGAGTGGTCGACCTCGATCCCGCGAAGGTCGTGCTCAAGGGGCGGCTCCAGCCCGGACGCATGTTCCTCATCGACACTGCGAAGGGTCGCATCGTCGACGACGAGGAGATCAAGGCCGAGCTCGCCCGCGAATACCCCTACGGCGAGTGGCTGGCCGAGGGCCTCGTGCACCTCGACGACCTGGCCGATCGCGAGCACGTCGTGTACCCCCACGAGTCGGTCGTGCGCCGCCAGGAGACGTTCGGCTACACCCACGAAGAGCTCAAGATCCTGATCGCGCCCATGGCGAAGAACGGGGCCGAGGCGATCGGGTCGATGGGGACCGACACCCCCATCGCGGTGCTGTCCGACCGCTCGCGCCTCCTCTTCGACTACTTCTCGCAGCTCTTCGCGCAGGTGACCAACCCGCCGCTCGACGCCATCCGCGAGGAGCTGGTCACCTCGCTGTCGTCGACCGTCGGACCCGAGGCGAACCTGCTCGACCCCGGGCCGGCCTCGTGCCGTCAGATCGAGTTGCCCTACCCGATCATCGACAACGACGAGCTGGCCAAGCTGGTCAGCATCGACGAGGACGGGTCGTTCCCCGAGTTGCGGGCCCACATCATCAAGGGTCTCTACCGGGTCGCGGGTGGCGGCGCCGCGTTGCGGGAGGCCTTGGACCGCGTGCGCCACGAGGCGTCGGCGGCGATCGAGGGTGGGGCGCGTCTGATCATCCTCTCCGACCGCGACTCCGACCCCGAGTGGGCGCCGATCCCGTCGTTGCTGCTGGTCTCGGGGGTGCACCACCACCTCATCCGGGAGAAGACCCGGACCAAGGTCGGGTTGATCGTCGAGGCCGGCGACGCCCGTGAGGTGCACCACATGGCCTTGCTCATCGGATACGGCGCCGGGGCGGTCAACCCCTACCTGGCCTTCGAGTCCATCGAGCACCTCATCGTCCGTGGGCTCAACGGCCTCGGGGGGATGGACCCGCGCAAGGCCGTCAAGAACTACATCAAGGCGTCGGGCAAGGGCGTCCTCAAGGTGATGTCGAAGATGGGCATCTCCACGAAGGCCTCGTACTGCGGCGCTCAGGTGTTCGAGGCGATCGGGCTCGGGCGCGACCTCGTCGGCGAGTACTTCACCGGCACGGTGTCGCGCCTGGGGGGGATCGGGCTCGACGAGATCGCGGCGGAGGTGGCGGTGCGTCACCAGCGCGCCTACCCCGACCGTCCCGACGAGCTCGCGCACCGCGACCTCGAGTTGGGCGGCGAGTACCAGTGGCGGCGGGAGGGCGAGTACCACCTGTTCAACCCCGAGACGGTGTTCAAGCTCCAGCACGCCACCCGGGCCAAGCGCTTCGACGTCTTCCGCGAGTATTCGCGTCTGGTCGACGACCAGTCCGCGCGGCTCGCCACGCTGCGCGGCCTGTTCACCTTCAAGGACGGGGTGCGCCCGCCGGTGCCGCTCGAAGAGGTCGAGCCGGTCTCCGAGATCGTCAAGCGCTTCGCCACCGGTGCCATGTCGTACGGCTCCATCTCGAAGGAGGCGCACGAGACCCTCGCCATCGCCATGAACCGGCTGGGCGGGAAGTCCAACACGGGCGAGGGCGGCGAGGACCCGGATCGTTTCGTCCCCGACGCCAACGGCGACTTGCGCCGCTCGGCCATCAAGCAGGTCGCGTCGGGTCGGTTCGGGGTGACGTCGGAATACCTCGTCAACGCCGACGACATCCAGATCAAGATGGCCCAGGGTGCCAAGCCCGGCGAGGGTGGGCAGCTGCCGGGGCCGAAGGTCTACCCGTGGATCGCCAAGACCCGGCACTCCACGCCCGGGGTGGGACTCATCAGCCCGCCGCCCCACCACGACATCTACTCGATCGAGGACATCAAGCAGCTCATCCACGACTTGAAGAACGCCAACCCCGACGCCCGCATCCACGTGAAGTTGGTCGCCGAGGTGGGGGTCGGCACGGTCGCGGCCGGGGTCGCCAAGGCGCACTCCGACGTCGTGCTGATCTCCGGGCACGACGGCGGGACCGGTGCATCGCCGCTCACCTCGCTCAAGCACGCCGGTGCGCCCTGGGAACTCGGCCTGGCCGAGACCCAGCAGACGCTGGTGCGCAACGGCCTGCGTGACCGGATCTTCGTGCAGGTCGACGGTCAGCTCAAGACCGGGCGTGACGTCGTGATCGCGGCATTGCTCGGTGGCGAGGAGTTCGGATTCGCCACGGCTCCGCTGGTCGTGAGCGGCTGCGTGATGATGCGGGTGTGTCACCTCGACACCTGTCCGGTAGGCGTGGCGACCCAGAACCCCGAGCTGCGCAAGCGCTTCTCGGGCAAGCCCGAGTTCGTCGAGACGTTCTTCGAGTACATCGCCGAGGAGGTGCGTGAGCACCTCGCCGCCCTCGGGTTCCGCTCGATCGCCGAGGCGGTCGGGCACTCCGAGGTGCTCGACACCCGGGCGGCCGTCGACCACTGGAAGGCCCACGGGCTCGACCTCGCCCCGATCCTGGCCGAGGCCGAGAACCCCTACGAGGGTCAGACCCGGCTGCGGAGCCGCGGTCAGGACCACGGCCTCGAGCGGGCGCTCGACCAGGAGCTCCTCCGTCTCGCCGCACCGGCCATCCAGGACGGTCGCGCGGTGGAGATCGAACTGCCGATCTCCAACGTGAACCGGACCGTCGGCACGATGCTCGGTTCGGCGGTCACCCGGGCGTGGGGCGGCGCCGGCCTCCCCGACGACACGGTGGTCGTCCGGCTGCGCGGCTCGGCCGGCCAGAGCTTCGGGGCCTTCGTGCCGCGCGGCATCACGCTGCGCCTCGAGGGCGACGCCAACGACTTCGTGGGCAAGGGCCTCTCGGGCGGGCGGATCATCGTCCATCCGGACCGGGCGGCCCCGTTCGTGGCCGAGGACAACGTGATCGCGGGCAACGTCGCCCTCTACGGTGCGACCGGCGGCGAGCTCTACCTGCGGGGCAAGGTGGGGGAGCGCTTCTGCGTGCGCAACTCCGGGGCCACCGCCGTGGTCGAGGGTGTGGGCGACCATGGGTGCGAGTACATGACCGGTGGTCGGGTCGTGGTCCTGGGTCCGACGGGGCGCAACTTCGCCGCCGGCATGTCGGGGGGCATCGCCTACGTCTACGACCCCGACGACGTCTTCGCCGCGTTGGTCAACTACGAGCTCGTCGACCTCGTGCCGCTCGACGATGAGGACCGCGAGTTCCTGCGGGCCACCGTCGAGCGGCACCGTGAGGTCACCGGCTCGGAGGTCGCCGACCGCATCCTGGCCCAGTGGGGGAGCGAGGTGGCATCGTTCCGGAAGGTGATGCCGGAGGACTACCAGCGCGTGCTCAACGTGATGCGCGACTGCGCGGCGGCCGGGCTCTCCGAGGAGGAGACCCAGGTTCGAGTGATGGAGAGCTCCCATGGGTGAGACGACCGGATTTCTCAAGTGGGAGCGCGAGGCCCCGGTCCGCCGACCGGTCCCGGTGCGCCTGCGCGACTGGCGGGAGGTCTACGAGCCGTTCTCGCGCGAGTCCCTACAGGTCCAGGCCGGGCGGTGCATGGACTGCGGCATCCCCTTCTGCAACAACGGCTGTCCGCTCGGGAACCTGATCCCGGACTGGAACGACCTCGTCTACCGCGACCACTGGCGTGAGGCGATCGAGCGCCTGCACGCCACCAACAACTTCCCGGAGTTCACGGGTCGGCTCTGCCCGGCGCCGTGTGAGTCGGCGTGCGTGGTCGGGATCAACCAGGACCCGGTCGCCATCAAGCAGGTCGAGGTCGAGATCGTCGAGCGGGCCTGGGACGAGGGCTGGATCGTGCCGCAGCCGCCCACCGTCACCACCGGCAAGCGTGTGGCGGTGATCGGCTCGGGTCCCGCCGGCCTCGCGGCCGCCCAACAGCTCACCCGGGCGGGGCACGGCGTCGTGGTGTTCGAGCGGGCCGACCGGCCCGGCGGGCTCCTGCGCTACGGCATCCCCGAGTTCAAGATGGAGAAGCGGATCCTCGACCGCCGGATCGCCCAGATGGAGGGCGAAGGTACCGAGTTCCGTTGCGGCGTCGACGTGGGCGTCGACGTGACCGTGGTGGCGTTGCGCGCGGACTTCGACGCCATCGTCCTGGCCGGAGGTGCCACCGCCTGGCGCGACCTCGACATCTCGGGTCGCGAGCTCGGCGGGATCCACCAGGCGATGGAGTACCTCCCCGGCGCCAACCGGGTGCAGTTGGGCGATCTCGACGCGCCGCCGATCACCTCGGCGGGAAAGCGGGTCGTGATCATCGGCGGAGGCGACACCGGGGCCGACTGCCTCGGGACCGCCCACCGACAGGGCGCGGCGTCGGTGCACCAGTTCGAGATCATGGCTCGTCCGCCCGAGACCCGGGCCCCGGGGAACCCCTGGCCCACGTTCGCCAACGTGTTCAAGGTGACCTCGGCCCACGAAGAGGGTGGCGAGCGCGTCTACAGCGTCAACACCGAGCGCTTCGTCGGCGACGCCGACGGCAACGTCCGGGCGCTCGTGGCGCACCAGGTGGAGATGGTCGACGGCCAGTTCCGCCGGATCGAGGGCACCGACTTCGAACTGCCGTGCGAGCGGGTCTTCCTCGCGATGGGCTTCCTCGGACCTGAGCGCGTGGGCCTGCTCGACGACCTCGGCGTGGCGCTCGACCCGCGTGGCAACGTCGCGCGTGACAAGGCGTTCATGACCGACGTCGCCGGGGTGTTCGCCTGCGGTGACATGGGCCGGGGCCAGAGCCTCATCGTCTGGGCCATCTCCGAGGGGCGTTCGTGCGCGGCCGGGGTGGACCGCTTCTTGATGGGGCACACGCTCCTGCCCGACCCGATCCGACCCACGGACCGCCCGCTCGTCTGAACCTCGGGGGAGGCCACCGCGGCGTGACGGTGGTCGCGACCGCGTGTCAGCTCCGGTCGTGCGCCGGATCCGCCCGCTCCTCGCGACCCTCGTCGCCGTCCTGGCGATGTCGGTGCTGGGTTGGTGGCTGGGGCGGCGGGCGGCCACGGCCGAGCCCGTGGTGCGCGTGGTGCACGTCGTCGACGGCGACACCATCGTGGTCGCCTTTGCCGACCGGCACACCGAGACGGTCCGGCTGCTCGGCGTCGACACCCCGGAGACCAAACATCCGGTCAAGGGCGTGCAGTGCTTCGGTCCGGAGGCTTCGGCCTACACGACCCGGCGGCTGACCGGGCGGGTGGTGCGGCTCGAGTCCGACGCCGTGACCGTCGATCCGTATGGTCGTCGCCTCGCGTACGTGATCCTCGACGGTCGGCGGTTCGACGACGAACTCGTGCGCCGTGGCTACGCGCGCTTCCTGGTGATCGCTCCCAACGGCGCCCACGCCCGCGACCTCCTGGTGGCCGAGACGGCCGCCCGCCGCGCCCGCCGCGGCCTGTGGGGCGCCTGCGGCCCCGTGGCGTGAGGTCTCGTGCCGTGCCTCGGACCACCCGCGGTGTCAGTGGTGACTGACGACCTCGAGGAGCTCCGTGCCGTAGCGCTCCACCTTGACCGGGCCGATGCCGGGGAGGGCCAGGAGGTCGGCGGTGGACCGCGGGCGGTTGGCGGCGACGGCCCGGAGCGTGGCGTCGTTGAAGATCACGTAGGCGGGGACCGACGCGGCCCGGGCCCGCCGGCCGCGCCATTCGCGGAGCGCCTCGAAGCAGGCGGCATCCCCGGCGGGGACCTCGGTGGTGACCGCGGCCAGGCGCCGCCGGCTCGCCGCGATGCCGGCCAGCGGGTCGACGGGGGTGGGCGCCGGCGCGCCGCGCCACGAGGTCACGATCGGCTCGAGCCACGGGCTGGCGACGCGGTTGGCAGTGCGCGAGCCGAGCGATCGGGTGCGGGCCCATGAGAGGTGCAGCTCCCGCCCGGCCCGGGTGAGCGCGACGTAGAGGAGGCGTCGTTCCTCCCACCGCTGGTCGGGGGTCTCGGCGTGGCTGATCGGGACGAGCCCGCGCTCGAGGCCCACGATGCACACCGTGTGGAACTCGAGTCCCTTGGCCCGGTGGAAGGTGAGCAGTTCCACGGCGTCGGCGCCGACGGGTGCGTCGTCGCGCAGGGTGGCGGTGAGAAAGGCCAGGAATCCGGGGACCGCCGCGTGCTGGGCCTCGGTGTCGGTGTACTCGTGGCCGAGGCGGACCACGGCGTCGAGGTGCTCACGCTGCTCCTCGGTGACGGCGTCGTCGGCGTCGGCGTCGGAGACGAGGCTCTGGAGCAGGCTGGTGAAGGGCGCGTCCGGAGTGCGGGTGGCCGCGGTGCGGAGGTCGGCGAGGACGATCTTGACCTCCGGTCGCTCGAGGAACCGGGAGGCCCCGCGGACGCGCGCCGGGACGCCGGTGGCGGCGAGCGCCTCCTCGAGGGCGGCGGACTGCGCGTTGGTCCGGTAGAGCACGGCGAGGTCGTGCCAGGGCACCCCGGCGGTGTGGGCATCGCGCAGGAGTGTCGCCACGCCAGCGGCCTCGGCGGCCTCGCTCTCGTACTCGGTGACCGTGGGCACGGGCCCGGAGTCCGAGGCGGCGCGCACCGCCGGACGGCGACTGCCGCCGTCGGCCAGCAGGGCGTTGGCGGCGCCGACGATCTCGGGGGTGCAGCGGTAGTTGGTCCGGAGGTGGACCGTCCGGCCACCGGGGAACTCCCGGCCGAAACCGACGAGGTAGCCGGACTCGGCACCCGCGAACGCGAAGATCGCCTGATCGGGGTCGCCCACGACGCACAGATCGGTGCCCTGGCCGAGCCAGGCCCGGAGCAGGCGGAGCTGCGCCGGGCTGGTGTCCTGGAACTCGTCGACGAAGAAGTGCTGGAAGCGCCAGCGTTGGGCGGTGGCGAACTCCCGGTCTCGCTCGAGGGCGTCGGCGCACCACCACACGAGGTCCTCGAAGTCGGCGAGGCGCTTCTTGCGCTTCGACTCCTCGTAGCGGGCGTAGACCTCGGCGATCTTCTCGAAGGGCCGGGACGGCTCACGCGCGGCGCGGGTGGCGGCCAGCACGTAGTCGTCGGGGCGCAGCAGACGGGTCTTGGCCCATTCGATCTCGCTGGCTGCCTCCATCGCGGCGACGGTCGCCTCCGGGCCGCGCCCGCCGACGAGGGGGACGAGGAGGCGGAGCTTGCGCTCGAGGATCTCGGGCGGGGTCCGGCCCTCGTCGAGGGCCCGACGTCGCAATTGGGCCAGGGCGATGGAGTGGATCGTGCCCGCGGTGACGGACGGCGCGCCGTCGGCCCCGACGACGCCGAGCGTGCGCAACCGGGACACCAGCTCGCCCGCCGCCTTGCGGGTGAACGTGACGGTGAGGACCCGCGCCGGGTCGAGGAGTCCTTCGCGGGCTCGCCAGGCGATGCGCCGGGTCAGGACGCGGGTCTTGCCGGAGCCGGCGCCGGCGTGGATCGCGAGGGGCGCGGCCGGGGTGGTGACCGCCTCGCGTTGGTCGTCGTCGAGGTCGTCGAGGAGGGGGTCGGGCGCGGGCCGCGGGCCGGTCGTCATCGCCGCCGAACGTACCGACGGGGTGTGACGGCCCCGGGGATCCCGTCACAGGGAGGTCGTACGGTCCGGGCCGTGGACGGGATCCTCGATCGCCTCGCCGCCCTGGCGTTCCCGGTGCGTTGCCCCGGGTGCGGGCGTCCCGGCGCGCCCGTCTGCGGGCGGTGCCTGGCCGGAGTCCGTCCCGCCCCACCGGCGCCTCCGCCCCTTGGGCTCGTGGCGTGGTCGGCCGCGTTCGCCTACGAGGGGGTGGTGCGCGAGGCCGTGGCGCGGGCCAAGTACCACGGGAGCCACGCGTCCCTCCGCGGCCTCGGGGACCATGCGGCCTCGGCCTGGCACGACCTTGCGGCGCAGGCCGGCCTCGCCCGGCCCGACGTCGTCACCTGGGCCCCGACGGCGCCGGCGCGGCGGCGGGCGCGTGGGGTCGACCACGCCCGGGTCCTGGCGCAGGTGGTGGCCGCGCGGCTCGGGGTCCCCGCGG
>JBAXBB010000058.1:0-18250 GCA_037142235.1 Actinomycetes bacterium | reverse complement strand
ACGCGAACCCGAGGCCCGCGATCGCGCCCCGCCCGAGGCCGAGCCCCACCCGCCACGGCGCCGCCGGGACGTAGGGCGCCACCTCGGGGGCATCCGCCTCGGAGGCGGCCGCCGGAACCTCGGGGTCTCCGGGCCGCCAGAAGAAGAGGAGCACGGCCAGGCCGGCGCAGACCGCCGGCACGGCGTAGCGGACCACCCCGAACAGGTCGCCGGCCACGGTGGCGAGACCGTGGCCGATCCCGCCGGCGGCGTTGCCGAACAGACCCAGGGTGGTCAGGACCCCGACCACGAGCAGCACGATGGCGGCGGCGTCGGCCCCGTGGCCACGGAGCTGGTGCGCGGCGTCGGCCCGGTGGCGCGCCCAGGGCGAGGGCGACGGCGAGGCCGGGTTCGAGCGACGCGATCCGCCGCCCTTGGCCGTGCCCGCCGCAGCCTTGCCCGACGCGCGACCCGACGCGCGGGTCGCGCCCGAGCGCCCCGACGACGACTTCTTCGCCGCGGAGCCGGACTTGGACGGCTGCTTGGAGCGCGTCGGGGTGCGGGTGGCCATTTCTCAACGGTAACACCAGCCCCACCAGCCACACGGGTGGCCCGGGGGATTTCCCCCGGGGAACGGCCCCCCAGGAGCCGAGAGCGCCTAGAGCGCCGGGGCGTACCCGCCGTCGACCGGGTACACCTGCCCCGTGATCCATTCGGCGGCGTCGCTGCAGAGCAGGACCGCCAGGGGGGCAGGGTCGTCGACCCGGCCCAGACGCCCCATCGGGTAGGGCCGCACCAGGGCCGCCTCACGGTCGGGGTCGTCGTCGAGCAGCCGCGCCATGTCGCCGTGGCGGATGCTGCCCAAGGAGATGCAGTTGGCGGTGATCCCCGACCGGCCGACCTCGGTCGCCAGGCCCCGGGTGAAGCCCATGGCCGCGGCCTTGGCCGCGCCGTAGACCACGTGGTTGCGCTCGCCCTTCCGACCGGCGTCGGAAACGATCGTGAGCACGCGGCCCCACTGCCGCTCGATCATCTCGGGCAGGTAGGTGTGGGTCACGTAGAGCACGCCGGCGAGGTTGACCCGCATGATCGGGTCCCAGTCGTCGGGCTTGGTCTCGACGAACGGCTCCATCTGGGCCAGGCCCGCCTGGTAGGCCCGCACGCCCGAGCCGGCGTTGTTCACGAGGATGTCGACCGGCCCCGTGGCCTCGCGCATCTCGAGCACCGAGTCCATCTCGCAGACGTCGCCCGTGACCGGTTGGGCGTGCAGCCCCTCGGCGACGATCTCGTCGACCACCCTCTGCGCGCGGTCGAGGTGCAGGTCGTTGACCCACACGGTCGCGCCCGCACGCGCCATCTGGATGGCGATCGCCCGACCGACCCCGGCACCCGACCCGGTGACGAGGGCCGAACGCCCACCGATGAAGTTGGACCAGTCGCGAATTCCCACCGTTCCTCCGGAAGGCTCGTCGAACGCCGTGGATCAGACCTCGATGATGACCGGGATGATCGCCGGACGACGCTTGGTGCGGTGACTGATGAACCGGCCGAGCGCCCGCCGCGCGTGCCGGCGGAGGATCTCGAAATCGGTGACCCCTTCGCCCGTGGCCGCCGCCAGCGACTGCCGGACCGCGTCCTTGGCGTCCTCGAGGAGGTCCGCCGCCTCGGCCTCGTAGATCCAGCCGCGCGTGACGATGTCGGGGCCGGTGATCAGTTCACCGGTGGTGGCGTCGACCGTGACGATCACGACCACCACCCCCTCTTCGGCCAGGTTGCGCCGGTCGCGCAGCACGCCGACCGAGATGTCGTCGATGATGCCGTCGACGTACTGGTAGCCCGCCGGCACCGCGCGGCGCTCGACCGTGAGGTCGTCGCCGAGGGTGACCGCGTCGCCGTCGGCGCACACGAGGACCCGGTCCGACTCCATGCCCACGGCCTCGGCGAGGCGGGCGTGGTGGATCAGGTGCCGGTACTCACCGTGCACCGGGATGAACCAGTCGGGCCGCGCCAGGGCGAGCATCACCTTGAGCTCCTCTTGGGAGGCGTGACCCGACACGTGCACCGGGGCGTTGCCGTCGTGCACCACCTCCGCCCCGGCCCGGTACAGGTTGTCGATGACGCGTGAGACGCTGGTCTCGTTCCCGGGGATCGCGTGGGCCGAGATCACGACGACGTCGTCGCTGCTGACCTTGAGGTGCTTGTGCTCGTGAGCGGCCATGAGCGACAGGGCCGCCATGGGCTCACCCTGGGAGCCGGTGCACACCACGCACACCTCGCCCGGCGCGTACCGCGACACCTCGTCGACGTCGATCACGCGGTCCTCGGGGAGGTTCAACATGCCGAGCTCGCGGGCGAACGCGGTGTTCTGGAGCATCGACCGTCCGACGAACGCCACCTTGCGGCCCGTCGAGAGCGCGGCCTCGACCACCTGTGCGACCCGGTGGAGGTGCGACGAGAAGCTGGCGACGACGATCCGACGGTCGGGGTGGTCGCGCATCACGCCGCGGATGACCGGCCCGACGGTGGTCTCCGACGGGGTGAAACCTGGGCGCTCGGCGTTGGTGGAGTCGGAGAGGAGGACGCGCACCCCCTCCCCCGCGATCTGGCCCAGGCGGGGCAGGTCGGTGAGACGTCCGTCGAAGGGCGTGAGGTCGAGTTTGAAGTCGCCGGTGTGCAGGATCGTGCCCGCCGGCGTGCGGTAGGCCGTGGCGAACGCGTGCGGCACCGAGTGGGCGATCGGGATGAACTCCACGTCGAACGGACCGATGTCGATGCGGTCGCCGTCGGCGACGGTGACCAGCTCGGTGCGCCCGAGCATGCCCGCCTCCTCGATCCGGTTGCGGGCGAAGCCGAGGCACAAGGCCGAGCCGAACACCGGGGTGGAGACATCGCGGAGCAGATAGGCGAGCGCCCCCACGTGGTCCTCGTGCCCGTGGGTGAGGACGACGCCGTCGACGCGGTCGGCGTTCTCGCGCAGGTAGGTGAAATCGGGCAGGACCAGGTCGACGCCGGGCATGTCGGCGTCGGGGAACATCAGTCCGCAGTCGACGACCAGGATCCGGCCCTCGACCTCGAGGCAGAAGCAGTTCCGGCCGATCTCTCCGAGCCCGCCCAGGAAGACGATGCGGACGGGAGACGGCACGGCGGTGAGGCTACCGGCGCCCGGGCTCTCCGTCGGTCAGGCGGTTCGGATCGGGTCGATCGGGTGGCTCAGACCCCGACCCGGTCGGGGTCGACCACGTCGAGGGAAGCGTATTCCTCGCTGGTGTCGACCCAGTCCTCGAACTGGATCACGCCCAGGTCCTCGAAGCGGTGGCGCAGCCACCCGTCGGCGGCGTCGAGCAGGCCCAGCTTCTTGCAGTTGGGCACGATCTTCGAGAACAGCATTCCCTGGAAGATCGGGCGGTCGGGGGCGCCGAGGGTGACCTGGACCATCTCCTTGACGTCGACTCCCATCCGCTCCCAGACCTCCTGCGAGAGGAAGCGGTCCCGCATGCGCACGGCCGCCTCGAAGGCGAACTCCTGACGCTCGCGGATCTCGGCGGCGGTCAGCTGCTCGTAGTACTCCTGGAGCGAGAGGACCCCGAACGCCACGTGGCGTGCCTCGTCGCTCATGACGTAGCGCAGCAGCTGCTTGAGGAGGGGCTCGGTCGTCATCTGGTGGAGGAACCCGAACGACGCCAGGGCGAGGCCCTCGACCATGATCTGCATGCCGAGGTAGGTCATGTCCCACCGGTCGTCGGCGATGATCTCGTCGAGGAGCATCTTGAGGTGGGCGTTGATCGGGTAATGACCCGAGAGCTTCTCGTCGAGGTAGCGCGCGAACACCTCCACGTGGCGCGCCTCGTCCATCACCTGGGTGGCGGCGTAGTACTTGGCGTCGATCCAAGGCACGGTCTCGACGATCTGCGCCGTGCAGATCAGGGCTCCCTGCTCACCGTGCATGAACTGCGAGAGCGTCCAGTTCTGGCTCTCGACGTTGAACTGCACCCAGTCGTCCTCGGTCCAGGACTCGACCGGCGTGCCCCTGAGGTCGAGTTGACCGTAGATCCCGTCGTTTTGGACCCGGTTGGCCGCCGCCACCGCCACCTCGTCGACCTCGATGTCCCAAGGAAGGTCGTTGGCGTTCCACTGCGACACCTTCGCCTTCTCGTAGAGCTTGGCGAGGGCGGGCCGGCTGCGCTCGTAGTCCCAGGTGAAGATCGCGTCGGAGTTCTGCCGGACGGCATGGACGACGGCGTCGACGTCGGTGTTGGTGATGGCCAGGATGGCGTCGACGTCGTCGACGTCGGCACGGCCGATCATCGCTTCATTGGTGGTCATCGGTCCTCCTCGACGGGGATGCGCAATGGTGCCGGAACGAACTCGGGCGTCGCAGCCAGTCCGGGCGCGACGAAGTCGGTGACGAGGGAGAGCACGGCCGCCGGGTCGTGGGCGTCGACCGGCGGGTGCGGGAACCAGACCAGGCACAGGACCAGGCGCGTCGTCCACTCGGCGACCCGGACGGGATCCGACGTCCAGCGCGTGAACGCCACCGCGAGCCGGTCGGCGGCCAGGGCGAGGAAGCGGTCGCCACCCGAAAACGCCAGGTGCGGATGGAGCAGCTCGGGCTCGCGCTCGCGCACCGCACGCAGGGCCGGGCTCGCCGCGATCGCGTGCACCCCGGAGGTGACCATGGCGGCGACGGCGGTCGCGAACGTCGGCGCGGCGTCGGCGGCCGCGCACATCACGGCGACGACCCGGTCGGCCTCACCGGCGATCGCGGCGTCGACCAGGGCCCGCTTCGAGGGGAACACCCGGTAGAGCGTGGACCGGGAGACGCCCGCCTCACGGGCGATGTCGCCGACGGTGACCCGGGCCACCCCGGACCGCGCGATGCAGGCCAGGGTGGCCTCCGCGGGTCCAATTCCGGTGGTCGTCGTCATTCCTGAGACGATAACGCACGATCTGTCTCATTGTCAAGGCGGGTCACGCCCCGGCGGGTCCACCGTCGTCGTGGACCGCCCGGACCCGCTCGGCCACCAGGGCCACGTTGGGCGGCTTGAGCACCGTGAAGTGGTCCCCGGGTACGACCGCGCTCGTCAGGTCGACGGTCTGCGCCCAGTCGCGGGCCGCTGCGGCGGACGCGATGTGGAGATGCAGGACGGAAAAGGTGGGCGAGGCGGGGCGGTAGCCCCGGATGGCCTGGCCCCCGATCAAGATGAACGCTTCGTAGCGGGTGGTCGAGCCAGTGGGCGGCCCAGGCCACCGGACCCGGACGCGCACCCGGGCCCCCGTGATCAGTCGGCGCACCAGCGAGCGCGGTGAGCGGACCGCCGCCCGCGCGGCCCGGCGCAACACCCCACGCCTCGGGCGGCCCGACGGGGTGGCGGGGCCGACGGCCCCCACCCGCAGGCCCGCCGGGTCGAGGACCGCGTCGATCATGACCAGGCGCACCTCACGCCCGGTGGCGCTGAGCCGCTGAGCGACCTCGTAGGCAATCACACCACCCAGCGAGTGACCGATCAGGGTGACCGGTCCGTCGGGCACCACCTCAGTCGTCGTGGCCGCGGCCCGATCGGCCATCGCGGTGAGCGTGCGGTCGGGCGGCTGGCGGGTGTGCACACCGGCGGCCTCGATGGCGATCACGGGTTGGTCATCGCCCAGGGCACGAGCCAGCCAGGCGAACGAGAACGCCGTCCCTCCGGCACCGGGGATCGCCACGATCGGACGCTGCGTCCCGTCCGGGTTGAGCTCGACCACGGTCGTGGTCCGGGTCCAGAGGTCACGACGCGCGTCGGCGCGGAGTCGGTCGGCGATGCCGGCCGGGGTTCCGTCCTCGATCAACGACGTCGTTTCGTACGCGCCCCAACCGAGCGACGCGCACTCCGCCGCCAGCTCGACCGCGGCGAGCGAGTCGAGGCCGGCCTCCCACAGGTCGTCGTCGGGGCCGAGGTCGTCGATCCCCAGGACCTGCGCGCAGACCACCGTCACGTCGAGCTCGAGGTCGTCGCGTGGCTTGCGCCCGGGGCCCGTTCCCCGTGACGTGCCCACCACCGCGCCATCGTCGATCGTCATGCCGGCACGCCGGCTTTCAGGATCCCGCCCAAGAGCTCGTGGCGTACGACGCTGCGCACCGCCACCGGGTCGTCGAGGTCGATCCCCCCGGGGGTCGACATGATCGACAGGCCGAGCGACGCCACGTAGCGGGTCGCGACCTCGGGGTCGACCCCGCTGCGCACCCGCCCGGTGGAGAGCTCACGCTCGACCAGCGGGCGGAGAAAGGCCACCACCCGCTCGTGGAGACGGTCCTCCTCGGTGGCCAGCACCGGAAGCAGTTGCTCGGGCTCGGACCCGAGCAACTGCTGGAGCACGGCGTGGCCGGCGATCTCGCGATGGGCGTGCACCAGCGCCACCTCGAGCACGCCGACGAGATCGGTAGCCCCCGCCACCGCCGCGGCGAGACCCACGAAGAAGCGTTCGAGCTCGCGGCCCACCATCGCCGAGAAGAGTTCGTCACGACCTCCGGGGAAGAGGCGGTAGACGGTGGCCCGCGACCGGCCGGCCGCGCGGGCCACGTCCTCGACGGTGGTCTTGGCCATCCCGTAGCGCGAGACCGAGTCGAACGCGGCCTGCAGCAAGTCTTCGCGTGCGTCGCTCACCTGGTCCGATGCCCCCTAGAGGCCGAGGAGCGCGTCGAGCCCGATCGTCAGGCCCGGCTTGCTCCCGACCGCCTTGACCGCCAGGAGGACTCCCGGCATGAACGAAGACCGGTCGTAGGAGTCGTGACGGATCGTGAGGGTCTGACCGGTGGTTCCCAGGATGACCTCCTGGTGCGCCACCATGCCCCGCATCCGGACCGAATGCACCCGGATCCCGCCGGGCCCCGCGCCACCCCGAGCCCCGTCGACCACGGTCCGCTCCGTGGGATCGGTCGCCCAGTCAGCCGACGCCTCCGCCATCCGCTGGACGGTGAGCATGGCGGTTCCCGACGGGGCGTCGATCTTCTCGTCGTGGTGGAGCTCGATCACCTCGGCCGTCTCGAACCAGGGCGCCGCCAACTCGGCGAAGCGCATCATCAGCACCGCCCCAATGGCGAAGTTCGGGGCGATCACCGCATTGGCCGGGCTCGCTGCGAACCGCGGTTCGAAGTGGGCGAGGTCGGCGTCGGTGAAGCCCGTGGTGCCGACCACTGCGTGCACCCCGTGGTCGGCGCACCACTCGAGGTTGACGCGAGCGGCGTCGGCGACCGTGAAGTCGACGACGACCTCGGCTCCGGCCCGAGCGAGGGACTCGGCCGTGCCCTCGACTTGGACCCCACTACCGGGGATGCCGAGCTGCTGGAGGTCGATGCCCGCGTGGTACGGATCGACCGCGGCGACCAGCTCGCAGTCGGGGTCGGCGGCCACCGCCGCGCAGACCGAGGCTCCCATCCGCCCCGCCGCTCCGAACACGCCCACCCGGATCATGGGGGCGAGGCTAGACCGCCGGGGTCGACCCGGCGAGTGCCGCCTCGTCGACCGGCCCGACCGCCGCCAGGGTGCGAGGGGCGTCGCGCAGCACCCGGTCCACCACGCGGGCGACGTCGTCGGCCGTGACCGCCTCGAAGCGGACCACCAACTCATCGAGCGACGGGACCTCGTCGTGGGAGAGCAATGACTGCCCGATCCGGTTCATCCGGCTGCTCGAGCTCTCCAGCGAGACCGCCGCCGATCCCACGATGTGGCCCTTCGCCGACTCGAGCTCACGCGCCGTCACGCCGCCGTCGGCCACGATCCGGTCGAGCTGGGCGTGCAGCACCTCGAGCAACTCCCCGACGCGCTCCGGAGCCGTCCCGGCGTAGATGCCGAGGGCTCCGGTCTCGGCGTAGGCCGCTCGGAACGAGTACACCGAGTAGGCCAAGCCGCGCTGCTCGCGGACCTCCTGGAACAGGCGCGACGACATCCCGCCGCCCAGCACCTGGTTGAGCATCGCCAAGGCGTAACGGTCGGGGTCGTCGACGGCCAACGCCCGGGTCCCGAGCACGAGGTGGACCTGCTCGAGGTCGTCTTCGATCACGACCAGCGGCAACGGTCCGGGCTCGCCTGGATGCAGGATCCGCTCGGGCCGGGTCGGGGCGTCGTGGATCTGCAGCGCATCGGCCACCAACGCCACCACCTCGTCGTGGTCGACGTTGCCCGCGGCCGCCACGACGAGGTTGTCGGGCTGGTAGTGCGTGCGGTGGTAGCGGGCGATGTCGTCGCGGGGCATGCCCTCGATCGACTCCCGGGAGCCCGCGATCTCGCGCCCCACCGGCTGCCCCGGAAAGATCGCGGCGGCAAAGGCATCGACGACCACGTCGTCGGGGTCGTCGTCGCGCGTGCGGATCTCCTCGAGGATGACCTTGCGCTCGGACTCCACCTCGTCGGGCCGCAGGGCCGGCGACCACACGATGTCGGAGAGGACGTCGACGGCCAACGCGAGCCGAGGAGCCGGCACGCGCACGTAGAACGAGGTCACCTCGTGCGAGGTGAACGCGTTCATGTCGCCACCGACGGACTCCACCTCCTCGGCGATCTCCGCGGCAGTCCGCCGGTCGGTGCCCTTGAACAGCAGGTGCTCGAGGAAGTGGCTGGCTCCGGCGAGCGCGTCGGGTTCGTCACGCGCGCCGGAGCCCACCCAGAATCCGACCGAGGCCGACCGCAGGGTCGGCATGGCCTCGGTGACGATCCGGATCCCGGCGTCGAGCGTCGAGATCCGGATCGCGGGGTCGGTCAGCGCCGACCGCCACGTCGACGGCGGCCACCGTCGTCGCCACGGTCGTCGCCGCCACCACGTCCTTCCGACGCCGGACCGAGGTCGCCGAACTCCTCACGGGCGGACTCGTCCCAGGTCGACTCGAACGACACCGTCTCGCGAGAGGCGTCGGGTGCCACGGACTCGGACCGGGCCGGTGCCGGAGCGGACGGAGACGCCGGCGGCGCCGAGGACTCGGAGCCCCCCGTCGCGCCGTCGTCGTCGCCGACGAGCGAGAGCGACAGCTTGCCCGAGTTGTCGATGTCGTCGACCTTCACGGCGACGGTGTCCCCGAGGTTCAGCACGTCCTCGACCCGGTCGATGCGCTTGCCCCGACCGAGCTTGGAGATGTGCAGGAGTCCGTCCTTGCCGGGGAGGACGTTGACGAACGCCCCGAACTTGGTGACGTTGACGACCCGACCCTCGTACACCGCGCCGAGCTCGGCGGTCGGCGGGTCGAGGATCAGCTCGACCCGACGACGGGCCTCGGCCACCGCAATCGAGTCCTTGGACCCGATGGTGACCGTGCCGACCACGCCATCGTCGCTCACCGCGACGTCGGCGCCGGTCTCGGACGTGATGGTGTTGATGACCTTGCCCTTCGGGCCGATGACCTCACCGATCTTGTCCATCGGGATCTCGAAGCTGATGATCTTCGGCGCCGTGCCCTTGACGTCGTCACGGGGGGCGGAGAGCGCCGCCTCCATCACGTCGAGGATCTGGAGCCGGGCCACCTTCGCCTGGTGCAGGGCCTGGATCAGGATGTCGGCGGGGAGTCCGTCGATCTTGGTGTCGAGCTGGAGTGCGGTGACGGAGTCACGCGTGCCGGCCACCTTGAAGTCCATGTCACCGAAGGCGTCTTCGGCCCCGAGGATGTCGGTGAGGGTGACGTACTTCCCCTCGTGGTAGACGAGACCCATCGCGATGCCCGCCACCGGCGCCTTGATCGGCACCCCGGCGTCCATGAGCGAGAGCGACGAGCCGCAGACCGACGCCATCGAGGTGGAGCCGTTCGAGGCCAGCACGTCGGAGACGACCCGCAGGGTGTACGGCCACTCGACCGCGCTCGGCACCACGGGCACGAGCGCCCGCTCGGCCAGGGCGCCGTGTCCGATCTCGCGGCGCTTGGGCGAGCCGACCCGGCCCGTCTCACCGGTCGAGAACGGCGGGAAGTTGTAGTGGTGCATGTACCGCTTGCGGTCGTCGATGCCGATGGTGTCGAGCATCTGCTCCATACGCGGCATGCCGAGCGTGGTGACGGTCAGGACCTGGGTCTCGCCCCGCTGGAAGAGCCCCGTGCCGTGGGCGGTGGGGATGAGGTCGACGTCGGCCGACAACGGGCGGATCTGGGTGGTGGTCCGGCCGTCGATGCGGAGGCCCTCCTCCACGATCCGGGTGCGCACGACCTTCTTCTGCAAGGAGCGGAAGGCGGACTTGATCTCCTTGGCCCGACCGGCGAACTGGCCCGGCGCGTCGTCGGAACCGATCAGGGTCGCGATCAGACCCGACTCGATCTGAGCGAGGTGGTTGTTGCGCACCGTCTTGTCGGCGGTCGACATGGCCGTCTTGGTCTCGGCCAGGACCGCAGCGGTGACAGCGTCCATGACGTCGGGCTGGTAGTCGAATTGCGGCACGTAGGCCTTGACCTCGATCGGGCCCTTGGCGGCCTGCACGGCCTTGACGAGCTCGAGCTGGAGGTCGATCGAGGCCCCGATCCACTGCTTCGACCATTCCAGACCCTGGGCCAGGACTTCTTCGTCGACCTTGGGCGCGCCACTCTCGTAGAGCTCCCAGGTCTTCTCGGTGCCACCGGCCTCGACCATCATGATGGCGATGTCGCCGTCGTGGAGGCGCCGACCGGCGACCACCATCTCGAAGGTCGACTGGTCACCCTCCTGGTAGGTCGGGTGGGCGTGCCACTGGCCATCGACCTGGGCGATGCGCACCGCTCCGATCGGGCCGTCGAACGGGATCCCCGACACCATCAGGGCTGCCGAGGCGCCGTTGATCGAGGCGACGTCGTGCGGGTTCTCGAGATCGGCGCCCAGGATCGTGGCGATGACCTGCACCTCGTTGCGGAAGCCGTCGGGGAACGACGGACGCAGGGGACGGTCGGTGAGGCGGCAGGTCAGGATCGCCTGCTCGCCGGGCCGACCTTCGCGCCGGAAGAACGAGCCGGGGATCTTGCCGGCCGCGTACATCCGCTCCTCGACGTCGACGGTGAGGGGGAAGAAGTCGATGCCTTCACGCGGCTTCGAGGTGACGACGGTGGACAGCAGCGTGGTGTCGCCGAGGCGCACGACGACTGCGCCGTCGGCGAGCTGGGCGAGACGCCCGGTCTCGAACGAGAGGACCAGACCGGCATCGTTGACGGGGCCCGCGACGCGGATCGCCCCATTGGCGGAACTCATAGGTATCGCACTCCTTGGATGAGTGGCGAGCCCCGGCGGTTCCCAGTCGTCAGGGTCCGGACACGCTCTGCGTCCCGGGCCTTGGCGACTGACAACCGACGGCATCGCTCGCCGTTCGGGTTCGCGCCCGGGTTCACCCCCGAACGCGAAACGGGGAGCGGACTGTCCGCTCCCCGAATCCTGTCCTACCGGCGAAGGCCGAGCTCTGCGATGAGCGCCCGGTACCGGTTCACGTCGTTGCGCTTGAGGTAGTCGAGCAATCGACGCCGACGACCCACGAGCATCAGCAGCCCACGGCGCGAGTGATGGTCCTTCTTGTGGACCTTCAGGTGCTCCGTGAGGTGATTGATCCGCTCGGTGAGGAGGGCCACCTGGACCTCGGGGGAACCGGTGTCGGTCCCGTGGAGGCGGTGTTGTTCGATCGTGGCGGCCTTGTCGGGCATGCGAACGCTTGAGCCTTTGGCTTCGAGGACAGGGATCCGGCCGGATGCCGGAGGAGACCAGGCTATCAGGAAGGCCGGATCAGCCCCCGAGCAGGCCCCGGGCGGCGGAGCAGTCCCGCTCCATCTGGACCACGAGGGCCTCGACCGAGTCGAAGCGCTCCTCCCCGCGGAGCCGCTCGACGAAGCGCACCCGGGCCGCCTGGCCGTAGAGGTCGCCCTCGAAGTCGAGCAGATGGACCTCCAGCAGTGGGGTGTCGGCCCGCTCGTAGAAGGTCGGTCGCCGCCCCAGGGAGATCGCTGCCGGGTGCTCCCGACCGTCGGGGGTCAGGTAGGTGCCCGCGTAGATGCCGTCGGCGGGGAGGCATATCCGCTCGGGGACGGCCACGTTGGCCGTCGGGAAGCCCAACTCCCGGCCCCGGCGGTCGCCCGTCTCGACCACCCCGCGCACCTCGTGGTACCTCGGCGGGCGACCCAGCAGCGCCGCGGCGTCGGCGACCCGCCCTTCCCCGAGCAACCGCCGGATCTCGGTCGAGGAGTACGGCGCCCCGCTGGCGTCGCCGGCGATGGGCACCAGGCCCAGCCCGAGCACCGCGAAGCCGAGCTCCGCACCCATCTGCTCGAGCAGACGCACGCTGCCGTGCCGCCGGTGCCCGAAGTGGAAGTCGGCGCCCACGATGACCAACCGGGCGCCGAGGCGCTCGACCAGCACACCCTCGACGAAGTCCTCGGCCGCCTCCCGCGACCGCGCTTCGTCGAAGGGCACCAGGCAGGTCCGGTCGACGAAGCCGGTCGCCGCGAGCAACTCGACCTTCTGTTCGAGCGCCGTGAGCAGCTTCGGCGCCGCCTCCGGACGGACGACCTCGGCCGGGTGCCGGTCGAAGGTCAGGCACACGGCCTCGTGACCCCGGGCCGCCGCCAACTCGTGTACGAGCCGCAGCACCGCCTGGTGCCCGAGGTGGACTCCGTCGTAGGCGCCGATCGTGACCACCGAGCCGCGCGGGTCCGGATGGAAGTCGGCGAGGGTGAGCGCCTGCATGGCTGTCATTCTGGCCGCCACCGGAACCCGGTCACGAGCCCTTGTCATCGGTCGGTAGGACCACGGACGGGCGCAGGCCGCTCCCCCGCCGCTCGTAGACCGCGAGCAGTCCGCCCGCCGGCCCGACCACCGCGAACGGCCCCGGGCCCACGGCTCCGAGCGCGTCCGGCGCGAGCGCCTTGCCGTGGCCGACGTCGCGGGCGGCCACGTCGTCGACGTCGAGTCGACCCAGCCCGCGCATCGCCTCGACCGGTGTGCACAGGGCGGCCTGGGGATCACGCTCGATCTCCTCGAGCGGTCGGGCGTCGGCCAGGCCGAAGGTCCCCACGCGCAACCGGCGCAGGTTGGCGAGGTGCGCCGGCCCCCCGAGGGCGGACCCGAGGTCGGCGGCGAGGGAGCGGATGTAGGTGCCGCTCCCGCAGACCACGTGGACGGTCGCGACCGGATGATCGCCCGGGGTGAACGCCTCGACCGTGACCGCGTCGATCCGCACCCGACGCGGCGCCCGCTCGACCTCCTCACCGGCGCGCGCGATCTCGTGGAGGCGGCGGCCGCCCACCTTGATGGCCGAGACCATCGGTGGCACCTGGTCGATCTCGCCCACGAACCCGGCGGAGGCCCGCTCCACGTCGGCGCGGGTGACCGGCATGGCGCGCTCCTCCTCGACCTCACCTGCCGCGTCGAGCGTGGAGGTGGCGATCCCGAAGACGACGTCGCCGCGGTACTCCTTCTCGGTCTCCTGGAGGAAGCGCATCAGACGGGTGACCCGTCCCAGGCCCACCAGGAGCACGCCAGTGGCGTCGGGGTCAAGCGTCCCGGCGTGGCCGATCCGGCGCTGACCGAAGACCCCGCGCAACCGGGCCACGACGTCGTGCGACGTCCAGCCCACCGGCTTGTCCACGACGACGAGACCCGAGCGCACGGCGGAACCTGCTCAGAGCGCGGCGGTGATCCGCGCGACGGTGGCGTCGACGCCCGCGTCCGATGTGAACCCGGCGGCGAAGCGGTGCCCACCCCCGCCGTTGGCCACCGCGATCGCGCAGACGTCGACCGCACCCAGCGACCGCAGGCTGACCCGGACCGAGCCGTCGTCCTCTTCTTTGCACACGCAAGTGACCTCGGCTTCCACGGCCCGACGCAGGATGTCGATCAGGCCCTCCACCTCGTCGAGCGACACGTCGTGCCGCTCGCGCATCTCGCGGGTGACCACCGTCCAGACGAAGCGACGGTCACCGTCGAGCACGGCGTGGTCGAGCGCCTCCCCCAAGAGCTTCAGGTAGGCGAAGCGGTGCTCCTCGAACAGCGCCCGCGACAGCTCGGGCACCGGGACGTCGAACTCAGTGAGGCGGCGAGCCAGATCGAAGACCGCCGGGGTGGTGCACTCGTATTGGAAACGCCCGGTGTCGCACACCAACGCCGCGTAGAGGCACACGGCGGCGTCGCGGACCAACGGGAGGTCCAGGGCGTCGACCAGCATTTGCACGACCACGCCGCTCGCCGCCGCCGTGGGCACCACGAGGTTGATGGTGCCGAAGCACTCGTTCGACACGTGGTGGTCGACGACGACCAGCGAGCCCGCACGCCGGGCCGCCGGCTCGAGGTCCCCGAGACGCGCCGCGGATCCGCAGTCGAACGTCACCATCACCTCAGGCGCGACCGGGAAGTCGGCGGGATCGACGAGGAGGTCCAGACCGGGCAGGTCGCGGTAGTGCGGCGCCACCCGGAACGGTGTCGGGAACGACGCCACGACGTCGCGCCCGGCGGCCCGCAACACGTGCAGCAGAGCGAGCATCGAGCCGAGCGCGTCACCGTCGGGGTTCACATGGCACGCCAACGCCACCGAGCGCGCCCCGCCGATGGCGACGACCGCGTCGGCGAGCACGGCGCGCGCGTCAGGCGTGAGTCCGTCGGCCACGGATCAGTCCTCGGTGCGCAGGGAGCGGAGGATGTCTTCGACCCGCTGTCCGGACTCGATGGCTGGATCGAGCAGGAAGTCGAGCCGGGGCAGGTACTTGAGCCGGACCTGCTGGCCGAGCACGCGGCGCAGGTGCGGAGCCGCGTGAGTCAGCGCCTCCGTGACCTCGTCGACGGGCTTGTTGAGCGCCGCGAAGTAGATCTTCGCCGTGCGCAGGTCGGGGGCGACGTCACACCCGGTGACCGTCACCATCGTCAGCCGCGGGTCGTTCATCCGCTCGAGTTCGTCAGCGATCACCTCACGGACGACCTCATTGACCCGGGCCGAACGCGGGTACTTCCGGACCGGTCGGGCCATCAGCGGCCACCGTCCCGGCCTGGGACCACCTGGGCGTGCTCGTGCATCTCGCCATTGTGCCCGACCGGTCGACGACGCCGGGAACGACTCGCGACCCCCGCGGCTTTCACCGCCCTCAGTTGACGGTCGGGTCCGTCGGCGCGTGGGCGAACTGGGCGATCCGGCCGGACTGACGGCGCAGTACCTCCGACCACAGGGAGGCGGGACGGGCCGACCAGAGGTCCTCGGGAGCCCGGTCCACCACGAACCAGGCGCCCTCGGCGATCTCCCCCTCGACCTGACCCGGACCCCAGCCGGCGTAGCCCACGAAGGCGCGCAGCCCTCGGATCCGCTCCAGCAGACCCTCGGTCGGCGGACCGGACAGGTCAACCGTGACCACCCCCGGCCAGAGGCCGACGGTTCCGGGAGGGTCGTCGTGGTCGTGGTCGGGATCGAGGTCGACGACCGCCCGGGCGACACCGATCATCCCGTCGGTCTCCACCGGCCCACCCAGGAACACCACGCCCGGAGCGATCGCGTGCTCTCCCCAGGCCTCCAGGATCTCCGTGAGTGCGGTCGCGGTCGGCCGGTTGAGCACGACCCCGAGCGCACCGTCGGCGTTGTGCTCGATCATCAGGACCACCGTGCGGTGGAAGTTGGGGTCCACCAGGGTGGGCGCCGCCACCAGCAGTCGCCCGCGCGTCGATCCGTCGCCGTTCACGACCCCGATCCTGCCCGATCGCCATGCGCGCCGTCGCCCCCGCGCTCCTGGGGGCGCCCGTCCACCCGGCGTAGCGTGACGGCATGGCCCACGACCTCGTGATCCGGGGTGGCACGGTGGTCGACGGCACCGGTGCCCCCGCACGACCCGCCGACGTCGCCGTCGACGGCGACACCGTGGTGATGATCGGACCGGTCGACGGGCGGGGCCGGCGGGAGATCGACGCCGAGGGTCGGATCGTCACGCCCGGGTTCGTCGACGTCCACACCCACCTCGACGCCCAGTTCGCCTGGGACCCGCACGGCACGTCGTCGTGCTGGCACGGCGTCACGTCCGTCGTGGTCGGCAACTGCGGCGTCGGCTTCGCCCCGGTTCGGGCGCACGACCGCGCCTTCCTCGCCGAGATGATGGAGTCGGTCGAGGACATCCCGCGCGACTCCGTGCTCGACGGCCTGCCCTGGGACTGGGAGTCGTACGGGGGGTACCTCGACTGGCTCGAGCGGATCCCGAAGGGGATGCACGTGGGAGCGATGGTGGGGCACGCTGCGGTCCGGTACGCCGCGCTGGGCGAAGCGGCCCTCGATCCCGACGCCACCGTGTCACCCGACGACCTCGCCGTGATGGTCGACCTGGTCGCGGAAGCGGCGGGAGCGGGAGCCCTCGGGTTCTCGACCTCGCGCACGCTGCGCCACCGCGTCCCCGACGGCCGCTTCGTGCCCGGCACCTGGGCCGGGACCGACGAACTCACGGCGCTCGCCCGGGCGGTCACCGGGCGCGTGCTGGAGGTCGCACCCCGCTTCGACGGCGACGGCCCGGCAGAGCCCCGGGTCGACGAGGAACTCGCCTGGATGGCGTCGGTGAGCCGGGCCGTCGACGTGACGATCACGTACAACGTCACCCAGACCCGCGAACAGGGCTGGCACTTCCGCCGGGCCCTCAACGCCACTCGGGCCGCCAACGCACGCGGTGCCCGGCTCCGACCCCAGACCTCGCCCCGGTGGATCGGCGTGCTCACGGGCATCGCCCACCGAACCCCCTTCGACGCCCACGCCGAGTGGCGCGATCTCTGGCCCCGGTCGCTCACCGAGCGCCTGGCGGTGCTGCGCGACCCCGCGCAGCGGGCACGGCTCGTCGACGCCGCACGTGCAGACCTCGACGGGCTCGACGAGTTCTTCGTGCTCAACGGCGCCGACGGTGCGGCCCACTACGACACCGCGACCGGACGCTCGCTCGCCGCCGTCGCGGCACGACGCGGCGTCAGCCCGGTCGAGGCCTTCATCGACCTGACGCTCGAGACCGACGGCGCCCTCGTGTGCTCGTGGCCGCTCCTCAACCAGCGGATCGACGCCGTCGCCGAGATGATCGCCGACCCCCTCGTGATGATCGGCCTCGGCGACGCCGGCGCCCACGTGGGCCAGACCATGGACGCCAGTGGACCGACCACCCTGCTCGCGACGTGGGTCCGCGACCGGGCGGTGCTCCCCCTCGAAGAGGGGATCCGTCGGCTCACCGCCGACACCGCCAGGGTGTTCGGCCTCGACCGGGGAGTGCTGCGCCCGGGCGCGGTGGCCGACGTGAACGTCATCGACCTCGACGCCCTGGCGTGCGCCGTGCCCGAGTTCCGCCACGACCTGCCCCACGGCGCCGGACGCTGGATCCAACGGTCGCGGGGGTACGACGCCACGCTGGTGGCGGGGGAGGTCGCGGTCGAGCACGGCGAGTGCACCGACGCGCGGGCGGGGCGGGTCCTGCGCGCGGGCCGCCGGTAGCATCCGCATCCTCGTGGACGCCCTCGCCTTCTACGGTCTCGAGCCGGTCGGACCAGCCGACGGCCACGGCCACTCGACCTGGCGCTTCGAGGTCGTGCGCTCCCTGTGCTCCGGACTCGGCAGCCTCTTCGGGGGTTGCGGGCTCGGTGCCGCTCTCGCCGCCCTCGAGCACGACACCCGACGGCCCACGGTCTGGGCCACCGCCCAGTTCCTGCGGTTCGCGAAGCCCGGTCAGTCCGTGGACCTCGAGGTGACCGAGGTCGTGCGCGGTGGCGCCACCAGCCAGGTCCGCGTGCTGGCCCGGGTCGACGGCGAGGAGATCTTCACCGTGCTCGGCGCGCTCGGGCACCGCGAGCTCCCGTGGTCGGACGAGTGGGCCGAGATGCCGGTCGTGCCGCCACCGTCGGCGTGCCCCCCGCGTCCCCTGCGCGCCGAGCACGCGGGCACCATCGCCCAGACGATGGAGACCCGCATGGCCAAGTACCGCCTCGCCGAGGAGTACGACGGCGTCCGCGGCGACGGGCGCTCGGCCCTGTGGGTGCGCAATCCCTGGGGCGACGACGCGCAGGCGGCGGCGCTCGCCATCCTCGGCGACTACGTCCCGTCGGGCCTCGGCCAGGCGATCGGTCGGCTCCACGAGTCGAACAGCCTCGACAACACCCTGCGCGTGGTGCGGGTCCACCCGACCGAGTGGATCCTCGCCGACATCCGCATCCAGGCGGTCCGCGACGGGTTCGGGCACGGCCTGGTGCACCTCTGGGCCGAGGACGGCACCCTCCTCGCCACCGCCAGCCAGTCGGCGATCATCCGCGATCACCGACCCCGCCGCCCGCCGGCCTGACCCCACCGAGACCACCGACGACACCGCCCCCGGGAGGCACCACCA
>JBAXBB010000057.1:0-18921 GCA_037142235.1 Actinomycetes bacterium | reverse complement strand
ACACCCGGGGCAGGGGTGCGACACCTACCCCGGAAGCGCTGCGCAGGTATCGTGCGCGTCATGGGCGTGCCGGTTCTCGCCGTATGGAACGGCGACATCGCGCAGTGCGCGGACGTGGACGCGGTGATCAACGCCGCCAACGAACGCCTCATCGAAGGCGGGGGAGTGTGCGGAGCGATCTTCCGGTTGGCGGGGGCCGAGCAACTCGCCCGGGCCTGCAACGCGATCGGTCGCTGCGCGACCGGAGACGCCGTGGCCACCCCGGGCTTTGGATTGGCGGCACGCTGGATCATCCACGCAGTGGGGCCCCGCTGGGTCGATGGGGACCACGGCGAAGCCGACCTGTTGGCTTCGGCCTACCGGCGGGCACTCGAGGTCGCCGACGAAGTGGGCGCGCAGTCGGTGGCCTTCCCGGCTCTCTCCACGGGCATCTTCGGCTTCCCCGCCGAGGCAGGGGCGCGGATCGCGGTGGATGCGCTCCGGTCCGGAACGACCGACGTCGAACGGGTGCTCCTGGTCGCCTACGACAACGACTGGGCGCAGCGTTGGAGCCGGGTGCTCGCCGGCAGTTGATCGATCAGCGAGGGGCGCGAACGCTTCGAACCACGCCCGCGGCCCTGTTCCCGCTGCGGGCCGTTGACCGGGCCACAGCCTTCCCTCCGCTTCCGCCTCGCATTCGGTGCTCGCGTCCCGGCGTAGGCCCGCCGCGGTCGGCGCAGGATTCAGCATGGTTCCCATGAACCCAACTGAGGTGAGTGTGATCACCAACAGCCAGTCCGAGCCGTCAACCTCCTACGAGCCGCCGGCGGTGGTGGCCCGCGAGCCGGTGGGCGACTCCCTGGTGCTGATCGGGTCCGGTGGACGACTCTCCGACTTCCCGCCCGAGTCACCGGCGTGGTCGGTGCGACGGTCAGGCACCTGAACCTTCGTGGGACGTCGATTCCCGCCCGTGAGGATTCGAACCGTCCCATGCGGCCTGTAACCGTGCCGCTGGCGCACGCCGGGAAGCCTGACGTCACAGGGACCATCCGCAACGCATTCGGCCACAGCGTCCCGGAGAAGGTCCCCTGCCGTCCCTGAGGCCCGCATGACGGCCCCGGTGATCGCCAAGGGGTTCCACGCAGCGGTACGGGCAGAAGCGGGCATCGTTAGCCCGCAGGTTTACGGGGCCGAAACTGAGACGTACGGGTATCCACTTCCGTCTCGGGCGACACGGGCCTTCAAACCCACGCTCCTGAAAGCTTGGGCCATGGCGGGAACGTTGCTTTCTCGACCGTTATGGTCCGAGCGCGACCAGAAGACCTTGTACCGGCCACCTTCTTGACGCATCGTGAAGCCCTCCGATTCATCGTCAATACGGGGCTGAAATCCAGCCTGGGCCAGGACCATCAACAGATTTGAGCGAGTCAGCGCGCCGAGATATTGAGGATCAAGCACCACAGATGCGAAGTTTCCAACCATGGTGATTCGCGCTGGCAACGCGCACACTCCGCCGTTCTGAGTGATTGCCGCGACAATGCGCTGGCGCATCGTCTTCGCCATTGGGGCCGCGAGGTGCCCGACCTGGCGGTTGTCGACATACACCCCGACCGCATTGCGGTCGTACCGGTTGTCAGGTTCGGGGAGCAACACGGCAATCCCCTCCCACGCCGGTTGGTCGCCGATCACCTCCGAGATCGAATCCATGTAATGAGACTCTCCCACCACCTCGATAGAGGTCTGGAATGTCGTGGTGGCTTCCGTAGGCGGAGTCTCAGGAAGCGCAAAGGAAACTGGACTGCTGCCTCCACCAAAAATCTTGTGCAAAAAACCCATAGTTCAAGAGTAACGCTCTCCATCTGTCCTATTCGGGACGCCGGCACGATCGGCCTTCAGGCCGGCTCGAGCCGCTTGCGGCGAGCGCCCTACAGCCCTGGCATGACGTGCGTGCCGAGAAAATGTCATAGTGTCCCGTTTGGCGCGGTAATGCTGAACAGTCTCTCGGAAGCAGCTTGCTGTCGTAGAGATCGGTGGGGGCATGGGGCTACGTCCGATTTTCGTGATCTTCGTTTTCATTGCTGTGTCATCGCTTGGGCTGACCCTTGTGGGCTCTCAGCGCGCTGGTGCGGACATCGTGAGTTGCACTAGCCCGTCTGCGATCACGGTCTGTGGCGACGGAGCGTGTTCAACGAGCAGCGGCTCTGGAACCTGCTCATGGCACGGTGGCCAAGCCGGACCGAACACTCGCCGCGTTACCCCGCAACCCGCGCCATGCCCGTTCGGCTCGGTACGGCGTCCCAATGGGGTGTGTGTCGACCAAGGGATACTTCGGTATCCGGCCGCCAAAGACAAATGTCCAAAGCCCAACGTCTTATACCATAACCTTATATGCCTCACCCCCTACCAGCTTGCGCGGGCGAATTGCACGCCGCGCAACACGCTGCTTCCGAACCTGGTGTGCGTTACTCCGAAAGCGTTGAGGTACGCGAAGGCCCAGGAGAAGGCCCAGGCCAAGGCCGAAGCGAAGGCGGCCAAGAAGGCGGAGACGTCAGCGAGGAAGGCTGCCAAGCAGGCATCACAAGGGCCGTGAGCACCTCGACGTTCCTCGGCCCAGACTTCCGCGGCGGCGGGATCGACCGGTCTCGGGCCGAGCTCGTCGGCTTCCAGGCCGGCTC
This sequence comes from Actinomycetes bacterium, assembly GCA_037142235.1. Lineage (GTDB taxonomy): Bacteria > Actinomycetota > Acidimicrobiia > IMCC26256 > PALSA-555 > CAIUKV01. The sequence goes on along the minus strand of JBAXBB010000057.1, from coordinate 16,267 downwards.
GAGCCGCGAGGGCGCGGTCATCCATCCGGCCCGCCTGCCACGCTGCGATCTGGGTACCACCGGTCCGATTTCTGGCCCGATTTCGGCCCTCGAATCGGACCTCCGGGAACCCAAGATCGGGCCGATGGTTACCCAAACCGGTTTTTCTGGCACCCAAAACCCGGAATCCGTTACTGGGTAAGGGGTGGTGGTGAGCCGGCCTGTACGCCGGATTCTGTTCCGGACCGTGTGGTCCGGTGGCGGCCATCCCTCTCGGTCGACGGTTACCCGTCGACTCCAGCGGTCTACCCGGGGGTGCCCGACACCCGGAGGTGCCGATCGTGCGGGCCGCACTCCCCCTGTCTGACCTTGCTCCCGATGGGGTTTACCGAGCCACCCGGGTCACCCCGGGTGCTGGTGCGCTCTTACCGCACCGTTTCACCCTTGCCTGTGCGAGTCGCCTCGCCATCGGCGGTTCTTCTCTGTGGCACTTTCCTGCGAGTCACCTCGACTGGGTGTTACCCAGCACCGCGCCCTGCGGAGTCCGGACGTTCCTCGGACCGGTCGTGCCGGTACGCGGCCGCCCGGCCGACTCACCACCACCGTCCATTGAACCACGTCGGGATCCGGGCCGGACCCGACGGTCAGGCGGAGGTCCGCTGCGGCGCCCGGCGGGCCCGGACCACCCGGTGGCGGGCCAGCGAGCGGAACACGGTCAGGTGCACCGGCACCAGCACCTTCCAGTAGAGGAACCCGAAGACGCCTTTCGTGCGCAGCGCGCCCACCTGGACCACTTCGTCGCCGTCGACGGCGTAGCCCAGCCACGCCTCTCCCGGCGCCCAGCCCCGGCCCCGCAGGATCAGCCGCCCCGGAGTCCGGTCGACCACCGTCCACCAGTCGACGTCGGCGCCGTCGATCACCTCGGCGGGGCGGGCGAGTGACCAGCGCTCCCCCATCAGCCGGCCGAGTGCACGACGCAGTTGCCAGAGGGGCGCCATGCCGTACCAGTCGTCGTCGCCGCCGATGCGGTCGAGGTCGGCGTCGAGGTCGGCGACGGACACACCGTCGGCGGGAACCACCACGCGCTCGGCGTACACCCCGTCGGCCAGCCCGGAGCCGAGCCGCATCAGGCCGTGGTCGAGCTCGGCCGCCTGGGCGTCGAGCGCCGCCCGGATCGCCACCACCACACCCACGGGTTCGATCCCGAACGCGGCATCGGTGCGGGCGGCGTCGAGCACCACCACCTCGGTGACCAGGCTCTCGATCAGGGCGTGGCTGACCGTCGAGTCGACCGGTGTCACCAGGTCGACCCAGTACGACGACAGCCGAGGGGTGAGGTACGGCACGTCGAGGATGAGGCGCCGGGGCAGGCCCCGGGCGTCGGCGTAGGCCGCGATCATCTCCCGGTAGGTCGTGACCTCGGGTCCGCCGATCTCGTAGACGCCGGGAGCCACGGTGGTCGAACGCACCAGGTACTCGATGACGTCGCCCAGGGCGATGGGCTGGATGGCCGTGCGCACCCACCGGGGGCAGACCATGAACGGCAGGCGCTCGGTGAGGTGGCGCAACATCTCGAACGAGATGCTCCCCGATCCCAGCACCACCGCCGCCCGCAACTCCACCACCGCCACGCCGGCCGCGCCCAGGGCCGTCCCGACCTCCTGGCGGCTGACCAGGTGCTCCGACTCGGGATTCTCGCCCAGGCCCCCGAGGTAGACGATGCGCCCCACCCCGGCCGTCGCGGCCGCCCGGCCGAACGCCTCGGCCAGACGGCGGTCGCGGTCGCGGAACTCGCCGGCGTCAAGGCTGTGGACGAGGTAGTACGCCACGTCGGCGCCTTGGAGCACGTCGGCGACCGCCGCCTCGTCGCCCACGTCGACGGCGACCGCCCGCCCGCCCGGGACGACCGAGCCGCTCCGGGACACCGCCACGACCTCGTGGCCGTCCCGGTCGAGCCGGGCCACCAGAGACCGCCCCACGAAGCCGGTTGCCCCGGCGACCACTGCGTTCACCTGAGGTTCAAGCCGATCGGGGCCCCGAACATTCCGGACCCGCCCCGCCCGCGCTCTACGCTCGTGGCGATGTCACACCCGCTTGCCACCGCCGAAGCCGCCCTCCTCGAGGAGCGCCGTCCCCTGACCCGCCCCGAGGTCGACGCGATCGCCGCCCTCCCGCTCGACGAGCTGCCCGACCTCATCGCCCTCGCCCACAAGGTCCGCCTCTCCTACTGCGGGCCCGAAGTCGAGCTCGAGAGCCTCGTCAACGCCAAGTCGGGCGCCTGCCCCGAGGACTGCGCCTTCTGCTCGCAGTCGGTCCGCTACGCCACCGACGTCGACGTCTACGCGTTCCTCGACCTCGACGAGGTCCTCGAGGCGGCCCACGCCACCAAGGCCGTCGGCGCCACGCAGTTCTGCATCGTCGTCGCCGTGCGCGGCCCCGAGGAGCGGCTCCTGCGCAAGGTCATCGACGCCGTGCACGCCGTGCACGACCAGACCGGCCTCGAGGTGGCCTGCTCGCTCGGCATCCTCACCCCCGAGCAGGCGGAGCGCCTCGCCGACGCCGGCGTGCGCCGCTACAACCACAACCTCGAGGCGTGCCGCGAGGTGTTCCCGCAGATCTGCACCACCCACACCTACGACGACCGGGTCGAGACCGCCCGCATCGCCATGGACGCCGGGATGGAGCTGTGCTGCGGCGGCATCATCGGCATGGGCGAGACGCTCTCGCAGCGCATCGACTTCGCGTTCGAACTCGCCGCCCTCGCTCCCTGCGAGGTGCCGCTCAACCTGCTCGACCCCCGCCCGGGCACCCCGCTCGAAGACCAAGGAGTGCTGTCACCGCGCGAGGCGCTGCAGGCCATCGCCCTGTTCCGGCTGATCCTGCCCGGCACCTGGCTGCGCCTGGCGGGCGGACGCGAGCGGGTGCTCGGCGAACTCCAGGCCCTGGGCCTCGTGGCCGGCGCCAACGGCCTCATCGTCGGCAACTACCTCACCACGACCGGCCGGAGCCCCGACGACGACAAGGCGATGCTCGACGCGCTCGGCATGCCGGTCGCCGAAGGGCCCGGCGAGGGTCGGTTCGTCATCGACGGCACCGGCGCGCACGCCCGCCCGGCCCAAGCCCCGAAGCGCACCATCCCGGTCACCACCCGCTGAGGCCGGTCACCCCCGAGCCCGCGGCCCGAGGCGCGCGGCGCCCGCGTCGTCAGCGCTCGTTGAACGACAGCAGCACCGGCCCATCGGGACCGGGCGCCAGGCGCGTCAGCGTGGCGTTGTCGAGGCGCATGCGCCACTGGTGCAGCGGCCCCAACCCGAGCGCCCAGCAGACCACCGCCTTGATCGGCGACACGTGGCTCACCGCCACCACCGGACCGTCGCGCACCTGACCGAGCACCTCGGCGGCGAAGTCGCCGACCCGCACCTGCACCTCGGCGAGGCTCTCGCCACCCGGCGGGGCGAACGCCGGGTCGGTCCGCCACCGGGCCTGGAGGTCGCGCGGCAACTCGGCCAAGGGCGTGCCTTCGTGGTCGCCGTAGTCGACCTCGATCAGTCGGTGGTCGAGGCCCACCGTGAGCCCGAGTTCTCCGGCGACGATCTCGGCGGTCTCCCGGGCCCGGAGCAGGGGGCTCGACAACACCCGCACCGGTCCGAACGACGCCACCCGGAGCGCCGCCGCGGCCGCCTGCTCTCGCCCCGTGGGGTTGAGCGACGGGTCCGAACGCCCTAACAGCAGGCCGTCGCGGTTGGCGTCGGTCTGGCCGTGGCGCACCAGGATCAGCGTGCTCATCAGCCCTCCCGGAGACGGCCCGTGCGCCAGAAGTCCCGGCGCACGTCGGGGACCCAGAGGTCGAACTGGCCGATCACCCACCAGCAGGCGACCAGACCGACGACCTCTTCGATCAGCACGACCCACCAGACCCCCAGCAGTGGCGCGTGACCGAAGCCCGTGCCGGTCACGGGCCACCAGAACAGGTGAGCGTCGGTCCAGGCGCCCGACAGCACCAGACCGGCGAAGATCCCGATCGGCAGACACAGCCAGCGCCGCCGCATCAGGCGCTTCCCGCCGAGCGGCCACAGCATCACCACGACCAGCGTCACCACCGCGAACGCGAGGGTGTGTCCGAACGCCCGGTGGCCGACCGGCAGGTCGACCACCAACGGCAGCAGCGCGCCGAGCGCGATCAGCCGGTAGTCGAGCCCGACGCTGCGGAAGACGTTGGCCACCAGCAGCACCGACAGCCCGACGTACCAGAAGAACACGGCGTCAGCCGGCGTCGAGCGCCGCGTTGACGAGCAGGTCGGCGTCGGTGTTCTGCTCGCGACGGACGTGGGTGAGCTCGCGGTCGTCCCACTCGTCGACCAGGGCTCGGGCCTCGGCGACCAGCGGCCGCAGGTGCGGCTGCTTGACCTTCCAGGCGCCCGCGACCTGCTGGACCACGAGCATGGAGTCACCCCGCACGAGCAGCCGTTGCGCCGGGAACGCGCGGGCGGCCTGCAGACCGGCGATCAGCGCCCGGTACTCGGCGACGTTGTTCGTCGCCACTCCGATCCGCTCGCTGACGGTGGCCAGCACCCGGCCGTCACCGTCGGAGACCACCGCACCGATGGCGGCCGGTCCGGGGTTGCCCCGCGAGCCGCCGTCGAACGACACGACCACCAGGGGCAGGGCTCCGACTCCCGGTGGCACCGCGCGCTCCGTCGTGGGGTCGGGATCGAAGAGGGTCACGGCACGAGGATGGCGCCACAGTTGTCGCAGTGGGCGACCGTGCCGGGCTCGGAGCGACGCAGTGCGTCGGCCTCGATGGCGGGGATCGTCAGGTGGCAGCCCTGGCAGGTGAGCCCGACGAGGCGCGCGACCCCGACCCGGTGCGACGAGGCGGAACGGCACCGCTCGTAGAGGGCCAGGTGCGCGGGGTCGACCTCGGCGGCCGCAACGGCCCGGGTGGCCTCCTCCGCAGCGATCTCGGCCTCCACCTCCGCCACCGACACCGCCAACGCCGTCCGCGCGGCGTCGAGGGCGGTGGTGCGCGCCGCTTGGCGCCCGGTGACGTCGGCCAGAGCGGCGTCGAGGGGCTCCCGCTCCTCCATCACGACCAACGCCCGCTCCTCGACCTCACCCTGGTGACGACGGAGCATGTCGACGTCGGCCTGGAGCGCTTGGAGCTCCTTCACCGCCGTGACCTGGCCGGAGTAGAGCTTGGTATGGGCGGCCTCGGCCTGATCGGCGAGGCCCTGGGCCTCGTCCTCCAGGCGCTGTTGGGTCCGGGCCAGGTCGGCGAGCGGCTCGTGCACGGCCGCCGCCTCGGCCGCCAACGCCAGGAGGTCGGCCTCCCCCGCCGCGACCACCGCCCGCTCCGGAAGGGTCGCATGCCGGTGACGCAGGCGGTCGAGCTCGCGATCGCGGTCCTGGACGACGAGCAACGGCGCAAGAGGGTCCACGACCCCGACCCTACGGCGTGCGGGTGGTGGTCGTCGAAGGTGGGCGGGTCGTGGTCGTGGCCGGGATCGTGGGCCGCGGCGTCGTCACGATCGGACGGGTCGTGGGCGGGAGCGTCGGACGGTTGACGATGACCGTGGGCGGCGTCGTCGTGACCGGCACCAGCGCGCCGTTCTGCATCTCGAAGCCCGGCGGGATGGAGACCCGGCCGGCGGGCGCGATGAATTGCCCGGGGGCGTCGCACCAGGCCGGTGGCGCGTCCCAACCGACCGGCGTCTGGTTCGCGAGTTGGGCCGTCATGAACTTCCGGAAGATGGTTGCGGGGATGTTCCCGCCGAACCCGGCACCCGGGACGCGACCGCTCGGGTTGCCGTGCCACACCACGGCGGTGAGGGTCGGGACCATCCCGATGAACCAGGCGTCGGCACGGTTGTCGGTGGTACCGGTCTTGCCGGCGACCTGCCAGCCCGGCACCGCGGCCCCGGTACCCGTGCCACCGGTGACGACCCCCTGCATGATGCTGACCTGGCACTTGGCCGAGTCGTCGTCGAGTGCCCGCAGACCCGGGTGGGCCTCCTGGTAGATCGTGATGCCTTCGGAGTTCACGATCTTCTCGATGAAGTACGGGTCGTGGTGGACGCCGAGGTTGGCGATCGTGGAGTCGACCGTCGCCATCTCCAGCGGCGTGGCCTCGATCGTGCCGAGCGTCAGGGTCAGGATCGGCTTCAGCGTGCTCTGGGTGATGCCCATCTTCTTGGCCATGTCGATGACCTTCGGGAAGCCGAGCGACAACTCGATCCGGGCGAAGGCACAGTTCACCGATCCGGCCGTGGCCGAGCGCAGGGTCATCGTCCCCTCACCCTCCTCGGCGTTGACGGTCTGGCCGAGGTCCCCGAAGGCACAGGGCGACGAGCCGTCGACGGTGTCGAGCGACGAGTAGTGGCTCTGCATCGCCGCGGCCAGCGTGATGACCTTCCACGTGGATCCGGCCTGGCGACCCGGGTAGGTGGTGGCGATGTTGTACTGACTCGAGTCGAACCCGGCACCAGCGACCATCGACCGCACCGCGCCCGTCGTGGGATCCATCGCCACCAGCGCCGCGGTGAAACCGGCCTTGTCGGGGGGGACGGTGCTGTTGATGGCGTCGAGGGCGTTGTTCTGCGCCGTCGGATCCAAGGTGGTGTAGATCTCGAGCCCACCGCGCAGCACAGCCTCCTTGCGGGCGGCGGCATCCTTGCCGAGGACGGCGTAGCGCGGGTCGTTGAAGAGTCGGGTCTGGACCGTCTCGGACCACGAGTCGCGGGGCCGGAGGTCTTCGGCCGGCACGACCGTGGGGATCGGCACGTTGCGGGCGTCGTCGGCCTCGGCCTGCGTGATGTACTTCTCCTTGACCATCTGATCGAGGACGAACGACCGCCGTTCCTTGGTGAGGTCGGCGTGCGTGAACGGGTTGTAGGCCTCGGGGCTGGAGATGAGCCCGGCGAGCATCGCCGCGTCGGCGATCGACACGTCTTTGAGGGCGGGGCCGCTCACACCGCCGAACGGCGATTTCGGATCGGGCCGGAGGAGCAGCCGCTCGACGGCCGACTTCACTCCGTACGCGCCCTGACCGAAGTACACCGTGTTGAGGTACTGGGTCAGGATCTCGCGCTTCGAGTAGTCCTTGTTGAGTTGCACCGCGAGCAGGATCTCGCGCACCTTGCGGTTGAGGTCACGCTTCGACGACAGGATCCGGTTCTTGACCAGCTGCTGCGAGATGGTCGATCCGCCCTGTGCGATCTGCCCAGCACTCAAGTTCTTCAAGAACGCCCGGGCCACCGAGGGAAGATCCACCCCGGAGTTCGTCCAGAACGTCTTGTCCTCGGTGGCGATGACGGCGTTGATGATGTTCGGCGACACCTGGTCGAGGGTGACGTTCGACCGGTTCTCGATGCCCAACTGACCGATCTCGTTCCCGGCCGAGTCGAGGATGACCGAGCGCTCCGACAGCGCGCGGAGGTTGGTGACGAGGTCGGTCGAGTAGCGCGTCGCCGAGGCGATGATCCCGAACCCCGGGAAGATGGCCGCGAGGCACAGTCCGAGAGCCAGCCCGCCGATCAGGACGGTTGCGAGGAGGCCCGGGAGGGCGCGCAGGAACCGCATGCCAAGGCCCCAGGATGGCAGGTCGAGGGCCCGGAACGGCTTCACCCCGGCCGTTTCCCGAGCCTGCCGGCATCCTGCCCGTCTCCCTCGGCCGCCGGCCCGGCCCCGACCTGACTACGGTTCCGCCATGCCGCGGATCCGGTTCAACCACATGGAGCTGACCTTCGCCCGGGGGACGCTCACCCCCGAGTTCCGCCAGGAGGTGGCCGACTTCTACGGCACCGTGTTCGGCTGGGACGTCCGTGACGTCGACGTGGTCGGGCAGTCCTGCCTCTACCTCGACGTCCACGACGAGCAGTTCATCCTCTGCGCCGAGGTCGACAACCCCATGAGCAGCCCCAGTTACGACCACCTGGGTCTGCTCCTCGAGACCCGCGCCGAGGTCGACGCCACCCTGCAGGCGATCCGGGACCGCGCCGCCTCCGACGACCGGGTCCGACTGAAGGAGTACGAGGACCTCGTGATGGGCGGCGTGACCGTCCACGCCTTCTACGTGAAGTACCTGCTCCCGATCTACTTCGACGTCCAGGTGATCGAACGCCAGGGCTGATCAGGCCCCGACGGTCACCGGCACGTTCGAGTAGCCCGCCACGTTCGACATGTTGACCCGGCGGCACCCGGCTTCGTCGACCGAATAGGACGGGAAGCGCTCGGCCCACTGCTCGATCGCCATCCGGCTCTCGAGGCGCGCCAACGCAGCGCCGAGGCACGAGTGGATCCCGTGCCCCAGACCGATCGAGAGACCGATCTCCCGGTCGACGTCGAAGGCGTCGGGGTTCTCGTATTCGCGCTCGTCGCGGTTCGCCGCTCCGGTGACCAAGAAGACCGGCTTCCCGGCCGGGATGGTCACCCCGTGCCACTCGGAATCGACGTGCGAGAAGCGGCCCTGGTACTGCGACGGGGCCCAGTACCGCAGCGTCTCCTCCACCGCCCCGACGACCTTCGACCGGTCGCCGAGGACCTTCGCCCACTCGCCCGGGTTGCGGTGGAACAGCACGATCGCACTCCCCACGAGTTTGGTGACCGTCTCGGAGCCCGCCGCGGCCAGCAGCGTCGCGAACCCGGCGACCTCCTCGTCGGTCAGGCGGTTGGTCACCCCGTCGTCGTCGACGACCTCGGCCTCGATGAGTTGGCCGATCATGTCGTCGCCCGGGTTACGACGCTTGTCCTTGATGAGGTCGAGGAAGTACAGGACCTGGAACAGTCCGGCCTCCATCCCCTCCTGGGTGGGTTCGGGGTCGTTCGGACGGCGCAGGAGCATGGCGTCGGTCCAGTGCCGGATCTGCTGACGATCCGCTTCGGGCACCCCGAGGATCGCCGAGATCACCTCGACCGGGAACGGCGCCGCGAAGTCGGTGACGGCGTCGAACTCGCCCGCGTCGCTCACGAGGTCGAGGTACTTCGCCATGATCTCGTGGGCGATGGGCTCCATCCGGGTGATCGACCTCGGCGTGAAGGCCCGGCTCACGAGCTTGCGCATCCGGTCGTGGTCGGGCGGGTCCATCATGATGATGCTCTGACCCTTGACGTTGGCGTCGGGGTTGGTGAGCGTGTCGAGGGTCAGCCCGTGCTCGCTCGAGAAGGTCCGCCAGTCCCGGTGGGCCGACACCACGTCGTCGAAGCGGGAGAGCGCGTAGAACCCGAAGCGCTCGTTGAAGTAGCAGGGCTCATCGTCCCGGAGCCACCGGTAGGTGTCGTACGGGTCGTTGAAGAAGTCGTCGGACAGTGGGTTGAACTCCACCATTCCCCCCGCTCGCTGGCGGTCCGGTCCCCCCGGCCGCGCACCGGACGCTAGCCGCGTGGTACACAAGCCCCATGACGGGAGCACTGCAGGGTCGGGTCGCCGTGGTGACGGGCGCCAGCCGGGGCATCGGCAAGGGCATCGCGCTCGAGCTCGGGGCGGCCGGCGCCACGGTCTACGTGACCGGACGCACCGTGACCCCCGGACAGAACCCGCTCCCCGGCACGGTGGGCGAGACCGCAGCCGACGTCGACGCCCTGGGCGGCCACGGGATCGCCGTGGCTTGCGACCACCACGACGACGAGGCCGTCGCCGCCGTCTTCGAGCGGATCCGGTCGGAGGCCGGCCGCCTCGACGTGCTCGTCAACAACGTCTTCTCCTCCCCCGCCCTGGCGCCCCACCTCGGGCAGCCGTTCTGGGAACTCCCCGTGGAGGCCTGGGACGAGACCATCGACATCGGGCTCCGATCCCACTACGTGGCTGCCCGGGCCGCCGTCCCCCTCCTCTTCGCCGCAGGACGTGGGCTGATCGCCAACGTGTCGTCGTCGGGTGCCGTCCAGCACGCGCACAACGTCCCCTACGGCGTCGGCAAGGCCGCCCTCGACAAGATGACCGCCGACATGGCCCACGAGTTGCGTGACCACTCGGTGGCGGTCGTCTCGGTGTGGCCCGGTCTCGTGCGCACCGAGCTCGTGGAGCTCGGCGCCACCGTCACCGACGACGGCCGACGGATCCTCGGCCTCCCCGGAGAAGGCGAGTTCGACCTCGCCCTCGCCGAGTCGCCGCGCTTCACGGGCCGCGCCGTGGTGGCCCTCGCGGCGGACCTCGCCGTCATGGAGCGCTCGGGAGGCGCCTTCCCGGTGGCCGCCCTCGCCACCGACTACGGGTTCACCGACGTCGACGGCACGACCACCGGCGTGCTGATCCGCGGCGACACGCCGTGACCGACGCCCACCCGGAACGGCGCGCCACCACCACCTCGCGCTTCGGCACCTCCAAGCGCGAGAGCCACGACGCGTCGGAGTTCTACGACCGGTTCCCCGCGCCGACCCTCCTCACCGACACCACCGTCGCCGACGTGGGCGAGGCGCGCGACTCGGTCGTGCACGGCGACTCCCGTGACCTCTCGATGATCCCCAGCAACTCCGTCGCGCTCGTCGTCACGTCTCCGCCGTACTTCGCCGGCAAGGAGTACGAGACCGCACTCGGCGAGGGACACGTCCCGTCGTCGTACCTCGACTACCTCGCCATGCTCCGCGACGTGTTCGCCGAGTGCTGGCGGGTGCTCGAGCCCGGCGGCCGCATCGCCGTGAACGTGGCCAACCTCGGGCGCAAGCCCTACCGCTCCCTGGCCGGTGACATCACCACCATCCTCCAAGACGACCTCGGCTACCTCCTGCGGGGTGAGATCGTCTGGATCAAGGGCGCCGGGCTCAACAGCTCGTGCGCCTGGGGCTCCTACGGCTCGGCGTCCAACCCGGTGCTGCGCGACGTCTCCGAGCGCATCGTCATGGCCTGCAAGGGCCGATTTGGCCGAGCCCTCTCCAAGCGTCAGCGCGAGGCGCGCGGGCTGCCCCACGTCGACACCATCTCCGGCGAGGAGTTCCGCGAACTCACCATCGACACCTGGCGCTTCGCGCCGGAGTCCGCGCGCCGGGTGGACCACCCCGCCCCGTTCCCGGTCGAGCTCCCGCGGCGCTGTATCGAGCTGTACACGTTCCTCGGCGACACGGTGCTCGACCCGTTCGGCGGGGTCGCCACCACGGCCGTGGCCGCCCTGCGCACCGGGCGCCACTTCGTGTGCGTCGAGGCCGACGCCGAGTACGTGGAGCGAGCCCGAGCCCGCGTGGCTGCGACCCGCTCCGAACTCGAGTGCACCGCCGAGGCGGGAGCCGACGACACGGAGGGAACCCCATGTTCGACCTGACGGGCCGCGTGGCCCTCGTCACCGGTGCGGGCCAGAGCGTGGGAGCGGGCATCGCACGCGCCCTCGCCGGCCAGGGCGCGGCCGTGGCCGTGAACGACGTGGTGGCCGAGCGGGCCTCGTCGACCGCAGCGGCCATCGAGGCGGCGGGCGGGCGGGCCGTCGCCGCCCCCTTCGACGTCACCGACCGTGCCGCCGTCGCCGACGGCATCGCTGCGGTGGTCGGCACGCTCGGACCGATCGACGTCCTCGTCAACAACGCCGGCAACGCCGGCGCCCCCGGCATGGTGGTCGCACAATTCCGCGACCTCGGGCCCGAGCACTGGGACCGCTACGTCGACGTGAACCTCTGGGGCGTCGTGCACTGCACGGCCGCGGTGCTCGACGGCATGTGCGAGCGGGGCTGGGGGCGGATCATCACCATCTCGTCGGAAGCGGGCGTGGTCGGACTCCGCCTCGGTGTGGCCCTCTACGGAGCCGCGAAGAGCGGAGCCAACGGATTCATGCGTCACGTCGCGATCGAGAACGCCCGCAACGGCGTGACCGCCAATTCCTTGGCCCTGGGCCTCATGGGCGTGCAGGAGATCACCGAGCGGACCCGGTCCATGGCCGCCGCCGTCCCGGTCGGTCGCCTCGGCACCCCCGACGACGTGGGAGCCGCCTGCGTGTGGCTGGCGTCGGACGAAGCCGCCTGGTGCACCGGTCAGACCATCGGACTCAACGGCGGAGCCCACACCACCTGAGCCCACACCGCCCAACGCCCCACCGGACAACCCCAGGAGTGCCCGTGCCCACGTTTTCCGCTCTGGTCATCGACCGCACCGACGACGGCCAGTCGGTCACGGTGGCCGACCTCGACGACGCGTCGCTCCCCGACGGCGACGTGACCGTCGCGGTCGAGTGGTCCTCGCTCAACTACAAGGACGGCATGATCCTCGGCGGGATCGGCCGCCTGGTGCGCACCTTCCCGCACGTGCCGGGAGTGGACCTCGCCGGCACCGTGCTCGACTCCGCCCACCCCGACTTCGCGCCGGGCGACCGGGTGGTGTGCACCGGCTTCCGGGTCGGAGAGGCCCACTGGGGCGGCTACGCGCAGCGCGCCCGGGTCTCGGGCGACTGGCTGGTGCGGATCCCCGACACGCTCACCACCCGCCAGACCATGGAGATCGGAACCGCAGGCCTCACGGCCATCCTGGCCGTCGACGCGCTCACCATCGGCGGCCTCGTCCCCGACGACGGGCCCGTCCTGTGCACCGGCGCGGCCGGTGGCGTCGGGACCTACGCCGTCCACCTGCTCGCCCGCCTGGGCTTCGCCGTGACCGCGTCCACCGGTCGCCCCGCCACGGCGCAGTACCTGCGCGACCTGGGCGCGACCGAGGTGATCGACCGGGCCGACCTCGCCGACCCGCCCGCCAAGCCCCTCCTGCCGGAGCGGTGGGCCGGATGCATCGACGCCGTGGGCGGCGCCACCCTCGCGCACGTGATCGCCGAGATGCGCTACGGCGCGGCGATCGCCGCGTGCGGCAACACGGCCGGCAACGACCTCCCCACCAGCGTCATCCCGTTCTTGCTCCGCGGGGTCCGGCTCCTCGGCATCGACTCGGTGATGGTCCCGACCGCGGTGCGCGCACCGCTGTGGTCGCGACTCGGCGATCTCGTCGACCCGGCGTTCGCCGCGGCCGCGACCGAGGTCGTCGGACTCGACGGGCTGGTCGAGGCCGGCGCGCGCATCCTGGCCGGGCAGGTGCGCGGCCGGATCGTCGTCGACGTCAACGCCTGATCCCAGGCCGGAAGGGCCCGGCGAGCAATCCGTCCGCACTCAGTGCTGGACGACCTGCCCACCGTCGACGTTGTACGACTGTCCGGTGATCCACGATCCGGCCTCGCTCGCCAGGAACACCACCATGTTGGCGATGTCGGAGCCCGTCCCGACCCGCCCCAGCGGCACGTTGCGCGCCACCAACTCGTCGAAGGCTTCGCCGCGGGGGATGTCGTCGAGGCGCGACGTGTCGACGATCCCCACGCAGATCGCGTTCACCCTGATCCCGTGGGGCGCGACTTCGTGCGCCATGGCCGCCGTGAGCGCCTGGATGCCCGCCTTGCTCGCCGCGTAGGCCGCAGTGCGCGCGGCCAGAAGCTTGCCGGCGATCGACGAGATGTTGACGATCGACCCACCCTCGCCCTGCTCGATCAGACGCCGCCCGAAGGCCTTCGACACGAGGAACGTGCCGTTGAGGTTGACGTCGATCACGTGCTTCCAGACGTCGACCTCGACCTCGACCACCGGAACCCGGTCGGCACCACGCGGCGCACCGGCGTTGTTCACCACCAGGTCGACCCGCCCCATCTCGGTCATGACGCGTTCGGCCAGCGCCTCGACCGCCACCGGATCGCTGACGTCGCTCACCACCGGGAGCGCCCGGCGGCCGAGCGCCCGGATCTCGTCGGCCACCGACTCGATGTCGCGCCAACCCGCGGCCTGCTCATCGGCCGGGTAGCGATCGGGCGCCCGACCAGTGCCGGTGAGCACCACGTCGGCGCCGGCTCGCGCCACTTCCACGGCGAGCGCACGACCGATGCTGCGCATCCGGCCCGCCCCCGTCACCACCGCGACCTTGCCCGTCAACGGTTGCGTCTCCATCCGCGGCTCCTCTCCGTTCGGCTCCCAGCATGATCCCAGGTGCGTTACCGTGCGCGCACCCACTGCCGATCCTGCCCCAGGAGACCCCCTCGCCCCATGCCCGACGACGCCCCCCGCCTCGGCCACGCGATCCTCGCCATGCACGACCCACACCCTGGGTTCGAGCGGGCCTTCAACCGGTGGTACGAAGACGACCACATGCTCGGTGCCGGTTCGATGGCGCCCTGGACCATCGCCGTCGCCCGGTACGTGGCCACCAAGGACTGCAAGGACCTCCGGTACCCCGCCGAGGGGCCCTTCGGCCCCGCGAGCCGCGGCTCGTACCTGGCCCTCTACTGGATCCAGGACGGGCACCTCGAGGACCAGCAGGCGTGGGTCACCGAGCAGATGGTCGTCATCGGCGAGCAGGGCCGCATGTTCGAGCACCGCGACGCCGTGACCGCCACCACCTACGACCTCGCCCGCACCGTGGCCCGTGCCGCCGACGGTGTGCCACCCGTGCTGGCGCTGCACCGGAACTACCCCGGCGCAGTGCTCGTGGTGCTCGAGCGCAGCCCGGAGACCTCCCTCGACGCGCTCACCGACTGGTTCTGCGACGACTGGATGGCCCCTCGGCTGGCAGGCTCCACCGTCGACCAGGCGATCGTGTTCGCCCCCCGGCCCAAGGAGCCCTGGTGGCCCGCCGCGTACCCCGAGGTGGCCGGGGTGGGTGACCGCCGCTTCGCGGTCTGCTTCACCACCGGTGACCCCCGTGACGCCTGGGACACCCACTTCCGAGGGCTCGGTCAGGCCGCCGAAGCCGCCGGGGTGGGGAACGTGATGCTCGCCGCGCCGTTCCTCGCCTGTGTGATCGGGACCGAGACCCACGCCGAGCGCCTCTGGGACGACTGAACCGGCCGCCGAGGTCCGACGTTGCACCTCGGGCTGCCTCTACCGTGGGTGGCCACCGGATCGACCGCCGATGGGAGCCCCCACGATGAGCCGAACGTCCTTCGCCCACAGATCCACCCGGCTCACCCGTGGGCGCGGCGCGACCGTTGTCGCCTCCCTCTTCACGGGCGTCGCGTTGGCCGGGATCCTCACACTCGCGCCGGCCGGAGCCCAGACCCCGACCACGCCCACCACCCTCGCACCGTCGGTCACCACGCTGGCTCCGTCGGTCACCACCCTCAACGGATCGGCCACCGTCGTCACGGCGGTGACCACGGTTCCTGGGGCCGCGGTCACCACCACCACGACCGTCGTCCCCGACACCACACCCCAACCGCTGATCGCCACCAACGACAGCGGCAGTTCCACCCCGTGGATCGCCATCGCCCTGATCGTGGTGGGCGTCGCGGTGCTCGTCGGCATCCTGATCTTCGCGCTGCGCAGGAAGGGCTCGGGCGACACCGCCCGCACCGACTGGCGCGAGCGCGCGGCGGCCGCCACGGCCGAGGCGGGCGCGACCGTGCGCCAGGTCTCCACCGGCGCCGCCGTCACCGGACCCATCGTGGCGCAGCTCGTCACGTCGATCCGCACCTACGGCGAACTCGCCGCCGAGGCGCCCGATGCCAGCCTGCGGTCGTCGGTCGAGCGCGCCCGCCGGGCGATCCAGAGCCTGGGGCAGCGGATCGACGCCGACCACCAGTTGCGCCGGGCGCAGCCTCCTGCCGATCCGGCGACGCTGTCGATCTCGGCCGACTCGGTGCGCGACGCGGCCTCCGACACCGACAAGGTGCTGCGCAGCGTCTACCGCGAGCTCAACGAGCCCGAGTGACCCCGTCCGGTCGTCAGCCGGACTGCGCCAGGAAGCTCTGCAGGTCGAAGTAGTCGCGCCATGCCGCGATCTTGCCGTTGCGTAGCTCGAACACGCCGGCGACCGGGAGCGCGACGGCCTTCCCGGCGGTCAGGAAGTGGTCGGTGCGCTCGGTGAACACGAGATCGCCGACGGCCACGATGTGGTGCACCTCGAACTCGATCGACTCGGCGCCGGGGACGAAGAGTTCCAGCACCCCTCGGACCTCGTCGCGTCCTTCGGCGGGCGGCATCGGCATGTTGTGGTAGACGGCGTCGTCGGTGAACCAGCCCAGCAGCTCGTCGACATCGAGCCGAGACCACGCCCGGCAGAACTCGAGGACGAGCGCCTCGTTGGTGGGGTCGGTCGGAACTCCGTCCATGACATCTCCTCGTCCGGGCCCGTCCGCGGCCGGCCGTCGGCCCGGATCCCGGTGGCCGGAGGCTAGCCAGCCAGCAGGGGCGTCACGAGACGATGAACAGACGGTGACACCTGAGCGTCGATTCAGGCCCCGAGGACCACGACGGGCCCCCTCCCGATACCGTGGAGATCCACCCCCAGGAGTCCGACCGTGGCCGACCCCGCCCCGAACCCGGCGTCCTTGAAGATGCGTGGTGCGTAGTAGAT
>JBAXBB010000056.1:0-19159 GCA_037142235.1 Actinomycetes bacterium | reverse complement strand
GGGTGGGGGAGCCGGTGGTGGCCGTGGGCAATGCCCTCGCCCTGGAGGGGAGCGCCACCGTGACCCTCGGCATCGTGTCGGCCACGGGTCGGTCGGTGCAGTTCGACGACGGCCAGTCACTCACCGGGATGGTCCAGACCGACGCCGCGATCAGTTCCGGCGACTCCGGCGGACCGTTGCTGTCCTCGGCGGGCGAGGTGGTGGCGATCAACACCGGTGGGGTGTCGGCGACCGACGGTGAGCTCGCCCAGAACATCGGTTTCGCGATTCCGATCAGCCGTGCCCGGCCCATTCTGGAGCGGCTGGCCCGCGCCGGCTGACCGCCACGACCGCGGCCTCAGGCCGGGTCGGTCCAGACGGGAGCGCGCTTCTCGATGAAGGCGGTCGCACCCTCGATGCCGTCGGGCGACCGGCCCACCTCGCGCATGAGACGACGGTTGAGCTCCCAGGCCCCGGCGTCGTCGAGGTCGGCCGCCCCCCGAACCAGTTCGCGGGCACCGCGCACGGCGGCGGGGCTGTTGGCGACGAGTCGCTCGGCCAGGACCAACGCTTCGTCGAGCACCGCCGCGGCGGGAACGACCCGGTTGACGAGACCGAGGGCGTGCGCTCGCTCCGCCGACACGGGCTCACCGAGCACGGCCAACTCCAGTGCCACCGCCAGGGGCACGCGCTGCGCGAGCCGGAGCGGCCCACCGGCCGAAGCGAGGAGCCCCCGTTGGACCTCGGGCAGACCGAAGCGGGCGGTGTCGGCGGCGACGACGAAGTCGCAGGCCAGCACGATCTCGAACCCGCCGGCGAGGGCCGGTCCGTTGACCGCCGCGATGATCGGCTTCTTGGTGGGACGTTCGACCAGACCGGCGAACCCTCCCCGTTCGGTCATGATCTCCAGTCCTCCGCCGCCGGCGACCACCCGCAGGTCGGCGCCGGCGCAGAACACCGGCCCCGTCCCCGTGATGACCAGGCACCAGACCGACGGATCGGCGTCGGTCTCGTCGAGGGCGGCCTCGATCGCGGCGGAGGTGGCCGGATCGATGGCGTTGCGGGCCTCGGGTCGGTTCAGGCGGAGGATCTCGACCTTGCCGCGGCGTTCCCGTTCGATCGTCATGGGTGGTCTCCCGTCGTGGGTCGGTGCGGGTCGGTCCGGGTCGGTGCGGGTCGGTCGGCGGTCGGTCGCGGGTCAGGAGAGTTCCTGTGCTCCTTGGAGCTCGCGGTCGAACCCGGGCCGCAGCGTACGCACCGCGAGCGTGGCCAGGCCGAGGAGCACTGCTGCGCCGCCGATGGTCCAGCGCAGGCCGATGGAGTCGGCGATCCAGCCCTGGGCGATGCTGCCGATCGGGTAGAGCAGCCCGAGGGCCACCAAGTTCACGCTGAGCACCCGACCGCGTAGGGCGGTGGGCGCCCGCAGCTGGGCGATGGTGTTGAAGCCGGACAGGCACGCCAGGTAGCCGGCGCCGACGAAGAGGATCGCGAGGGCGGCGAGACCGAGCGTCGGGGCGGCGGCGTACGCCACGAGGGCGATCGGCAGCACGAGGAAGGCGACCAGGACCACCGACCGCTGCCCGACCCGGTGGTAGAGGCCGCCCACCATGACGGCCATGGCCACCGCGCCGATCCCCTGGGCGGTGACCAGGAGTGAGGTGCCGAACCGCCCGTTGGCGAACACCTTGAGTGCGACCGCCGGGACCAGCGCGATGAACGGCGCCGCCAGCAGTGAGTTCAGTGAGAGGTAGGTGACCACGGCGCGCAGGCCCGGGTCGCCGCGCACGTGCCGGAGGCCGTCGGCGATGGCGACCCGGATCTTCTCGCCTCCGTGCGCGGCGGGCGGCGGGAGTCGCATCGGAGCGACCGCAGCGATCACCGCGAAGAAGCTCAGCGCGTTGATGCCGAACGCCCAGCCGTACCCCCCGATCCCGATGACGATCCCGGCGACGGCCGGACCGATCACGCGCCCCAGGTTCCACTGGGCGGAACCGAGGGCCATCGCCGCGGGCAGGTCCTCGGTCGGGACGAGGTCGGGGAGGAGCGCCTGGTAGGTGGGGAACCCGATCGCGCTCGCCGTCCCGGCCACGAACACGATGCAGGTGACGCCGATGGGGTGCGCATTCCCGGTGACCGCGAGGACGGTCAGGAGCGTCGCCGTCATCGTCTGCACGACCAAGGTGGTGATGAGCAGCCGCCGGCGCGGCAGGCGATCGGCGAGCACCCCGCCGATCAGGCCGGCGAACGCCGAGGGCAGGAAGCCCGCGGCCGCGACGATGCCGGTCCACCCGGCCTGGCCGGTCTGCTTGGTGACCAGGATGCCGACCCCGACCGTCTCCATCCAGGTGCCGATGTTGGAGACGAAGGCGCCGAACCAGAACCGCGCGTACGCGCGCTGACGGAACGGTGCCAGGGACCGCGGTAGGCGCACGGTCTATTCGACGACGGTGTCCGGTGCGGGGGAGAACGGCGGGCGCACGAGATCGGCGGTGCGCGGCGCTCCCGACCAGGCCCAGGCGTCGATCTGGTCGACGCTGCGTCGCCCGCAGGCGGCCCGGAAGACGTCGAAGCGGTCGACGGTCACGGTCGTCGCCGGGACGCCCGTCCCGACGGTGACGGTCCCGGTGCCGTCGGCGAAGGTGATCGTGAGGGCGGGCAGGCCCTCGGCGTCGAAGCGGTCCCCCATGCGTCCCAGCATCCAGGCGGTGCCGATCGTCACGGCGTCGGAGTCCTGCAGGCCGGGCTCGCCGACCAGCATGCGCAGGTCGTGCTCGTGGGTGGCGGCGTCGAAGCACCACTGGCCGGCGGCGTCGCCGAACGCGGCCGCGATCGCCTCGACCTGCGGACCGATGTCGGCCCATTCGTCGAGCAGCTCGACCGTGCTGCGTCCCCGGCGAGCTGCGACCTGCACCGCGGTCCAGGTGTCGGTGCCGGCGCCCGCGAGGTTGCCGGCGAGGATGTCGGCGTCGACACCGACCGCGTGCGCAAGGAGTTCGCGGCCGCTCCACTCGGGGGTCGTCGGGCACACCGCGTCGAGCGCCGCCGGATCGCGATCACGCAGGAGCGCGTCGAGCCGGGTGCGGATGCCCGCGCGCGCGATCCCGCACGCGGTGCCGTCGACCGTCATCCTTCGGCCCGGGTGATGCCGATCGGGCACGACACGCCGGTGCCGCCCAGGCCGCAGTAGCCGTTGGGGTTCGCCGCCAGGTACTGCTGGTGGTACGGCTCCGCGTAGAAGAACGGCCCGGCCGGGGCGATCTCGGTGGTGATCTCGCCGAACCGGGTGCCCGCGAGCGCCTCCTGGAACATCGCACGCGAGCGCTCGGCGGCGTTCCGCTGCTCCTCGGAGTGCCAGTAGATCGCCGAGCGGTACTGCGTGCCGAGGTCGTTGCCCTGACGCATGCCCTGCGTGGGGTCGTGGCTCTCCCAGAACACCTTCAGCATCGCCTCGTAGGAGGTGACGGCCGGGTCGTACACCGCCAGCACCGCCTCGGTGTGGCCGGTGCGCCCCGAGCACACCTCCTCGTAGGACGGGTTGGGAGTGAACCCGCCGGCGTAGCCCACGGCGGTCGTGGAGACCCCGGGGGCCTGCCAGAACTTGCGCTCCGCACCCCAGAAGCAGCCCATGCCGACCGTGATCGACTCGAAGCCGTCGGGGAACGGCGGCTGGTACGGCGTGCCGAGCACGAGGTGCTCGCGTACCACCGGCATCGTCTCGGTGCGCCCCGGGAGCGCGCGCTCCGGGGTCACCATCTCGGTCTTGGCTCCGAACAGTCCCATGGCTCCTCCAGATCGCTCGAGGCCAACAGTAGGGCCGCGGCCGGCCCCCGTCACCCGGCCGCGATGAGCCCGAGGCCCACCAGCGACGCCGCGAGGCCGACCAGCTGGACCCGGGTCACCGGCTCCTTCAGCAGCGTCCAGGCCCAGACCACGGTCCCGGCCGGGGCCAGGGCGGCGAGAGGGGCGACGACCGACAGCAGGCCCCGGCGCACCGCGAGGAGCAACAGGAGCGTCGACCCGAGGTCGAGGACCCCGGCCGCCACGGCGAGCGGTCGCGGATGGCCGCGGGGGAGCACCGAGCCGTGGAGGCGCCGGGTGGTCACCACGACCGCCGCTCCGATGACCAGGGTCGCCGCGATCCGCTCGGTCAGGATCGGCCAGAACCCCGAACCGGATCGGGTCTCCGACAGGCAGACGAACGAGATGCCAAAGGCCGTCCCGGCCCCGACCGCCAGCCATAGGGCGGTGCGGGCGTCCGCAGTGGGGGCCTCGTCGGGGAAATTGGGCTCGTGCCCCACCACGGCCCCGGCGGCGATCGCGACGACCACCCCGATCAGCACGACGGTGGCCGGCCGCTCGCCGGTGGCGAGCCCCCAGCCCACGGGCAGCACGGCGGCGATGACGGCGGTGACGGGCGCGACCACGCCCATGCGCCCGGTCGCAAGGCCGCGGTAGAGGGCGGTCAGGCCGATGGCGTTGAACACTCCCGCGACCGCCCCGAACGCCAACGAGCGGGCGTCGGGGTGGCCACTCACGGCGACCGCGGCGATCAGGGCCAGGGCCAGGGCGGTCACCTGCGCGACGAACAGCACGCCGACCGCCGGGGCGTCACGCGAGGCTCGTCCGCCGAGGAAGTCGCCGGTGCCGAAGCCGGCGGCGACGAGGACGCCGAGGATGACTGCCACCCCCCGAGCCTAAGCAGCGTTGGTTCGTTGATCCGCGCCAGGGGCGCGACCAACGAACCAACGCCGGGGACCCGCTCGGGCCATAGCCTGGCGGCATGGCACACGCAGGGAGTACTGGACCCGTCGGCCCCTTCCCACCCTCGGTGGCCGACACCGACGACGCGCGCGACGACTACGACCGGATGCGGCGGCGGCTGCTCTGGAAGATGCCGTCGGGGCTCTACGTGGTCGGGTCGACCGATCGCGGCGATCGTCGGAACGCCATGACGACCAACTGGGTGACCCAGCTCTCGTTCGACCCGAAGTGGATCGGGATCGGGGTCGAGCGCGACGCGTACACGCACGAGCTGATCGAGGCGGGTGGTGCGTTCAGCGTGTGCCTGATCGACCGGGAGGACCGGGCGATCGTGCGCAAGTTCACCAAGCCGGTGGAGGTCGACCTGGCGGCGCGCACCCTCAACGGCTTCCCGTACGAGGAGAAGGTCACCGGTGCGCCGGTGCTGACGCAATCGGTGGGGTACCTCGACTGCGAGGTGCGGGAGCGTCTGGTGGCGGGCAACCACACGTTCTTCGTGGGCGAGGTGGTCGACTGCGCGTTCTCGAAGGACGAGGAGACCCCGGTGCTCCGGATGGAGGACACCCGCATGAACTACGGCGGCTGACCAGCGTTGGTTCGTTGGTCCGCGCCGGGGGCGCGACCAACGAACGAACGCTAGGTCTGGAGGTCGAGGGTGGCGTCGGCGAGGGAGCGCAGCTCGGCGTCCCAGTCGTCGACGGTGGCGCCGAAGGGAACCGGCACCAGCTTGGAGAAGCCGACGGCGACGTAGGCCTGGAGGAGCCGGCGCAGGGCTGCGTGCCCCACCGGGACCACCCGGGCCGGATCGACCCCGGGGAGGCGGGTGGCCACGATCTTCGCCACGGTGTCGGGGATCTCCCGGGGGGCGTACGCCACGAGCACGCCCCAATGCTCGTCGTCCATCTCGCGGCCGGCCTCGGTGGCCGCCGCCACGACGGCGGTGCGGCCGGCGTCGACGATCTCCGGGGTGGTGAACGACGGCAGCCAACCGTCGGCGACCCGCCCCACCCGTCGGAGCTCCCCGGACGACTGACCGCCGAGCCACACGTCGAGGTGGCGCTGCACGGGGTGTACCCCGATCCCGACCCCCTCGTAGTGGTGGAAGCGGCCGTCGTGGTCGACCGTGTCGTCGGCCCAGAACCGACGCAGCAAGGCGAGGGTCTCGTCGAAGCGGGCGACCCGCTCCTCGCGAGTGACCCCGAACGCCTGCTGTTCGACCGGGTCGACGACGCCGAGGCCGAAGGCGGGCAGGGCCCGACCGCCGGAGAGGACGTCGAGGGTCGCCCACTCCTTGGCGAGCAGGACCGGGTTCCGTCCCGGAAGGACCTGCACGGAGGTGCCGAGCTTCAAGCGGGTGGTGCGCCCGGCCGCGAGGGCCAGCGCGATCATCGGATCGAGGGTGGGACCCGTGGCGCGTTCGGAGACCCAGAGCGAGTCGAAGCGGAGGTCCTCGAGCGCGTCGACGATGCCCGCGAAGCGCCCGGCGTCACCTCCGGCGCCCAGGGTGCCCAACCCGAAGCCCACCCGGACCTTCACGGGCGCAACGTCTCGTAGGCGCGCAGCTCGCGCTTGGCGATCTGGGTGAGGTGCACCTCGTCGGGTCCGTCGACGAAGTGCAGCGTGCGGGCGTGCGCGTACATCTCGGCGAGCGGCCAGTCGTCGGACACGCCGGCGGCGCCGAACACCTGGATCGCACGGTCGATCACCGTGGTGGCCAGCCGGGCGGCCACCACCTTGATCGCCGAGATCTCGAAGCGGGCGCCCTTCGTGCCGACGGTGTCCATGAGCCAGGCCGCCTTCATCGTGAGGAGGCGGGCCTGTTCGATCTCGATGCGACTTTCGGCGATCTGGTGCCGGACGACGTCGTTGTCGGCCAGCGGTTTGCCGAACGCGACCCGCATCTGGGCGCGGGAACTCATCAGCGCCAGGGCCCGCTCGGCCATCCCGATGGCGCGCATGCAGTGGTGGATCCGGCCGGGGCCGAGCCGGGCCTGCGCGAGGGCGAAGCCGGCACCCTCCTCGCCGAGCACGTACTCGGCCGGGACGCGCACGTCGTCGAAGAGCGTCTCGCAGTGGCCCCCACCGTGGCTGCGACCGAACACGGGGAGCGCGCGCTCGACGCTGACGCCGGGGGTGTCCATGGGCACCAGGATCATGGTGTGACGGTGGTGGGGATCGGCGTCGGGGTCGGAGACGCCCATCAGGATCGCGAACGTGCAGCGAGCCGATGCTGCACCGCTCGTCCACCACTTGTGCGCGTTGATCACGTAGTGGTCACCGTCGCGGACGATGCGGCTGGAGATGTTGGTGGCGTCGGACGACGCGACCCAGGGCTCGGTCATGGCGAAGCACGATCGGGTCTCGCCGTCGAGGAGCGGCCGGAGGAACTGCTCCTGCTGCACGGGTGTGCCGAAGCGGTGCAGGATCTCCATGTTGCCGGTGTCGGGAGCGGAGCAGTTGGTCGCCTCGGCGAGGAGCGGGTGTTGCCCCATGACCTCGCAGAGCGGCGCGTACTCGAGGTTGGTGAGGCCGGCGCCCTCCTCGGGGTCGGGGAGGAACAGGTTCCAGAGGCCGCGCTCCCTGGCTGCCGACTTCATCGTTTCCATGACGGGAGGGTGGAAGTGGTCGTCGCCCGAGGCGTGCACCTGCTCGGCGTAGGTGACCGTGCCGGGGGCGACGACCGCGTCGACGAAGGCGAGGAGGCGGTCGCGGTACTCGCGCGCTCGGGGGGTCAACTCGAAGTCCATACCGGCGACGCTAGGCGACGCCACGGGCCCGCCGGTCGGGTCGCGGGTGGGTCCTAGGCTGGTGGGGATGCCTGAGCTGTCCGAGCTGTCCGAGCACGACGTCGACCCCGACCCGTTCGCCCAGTTCGGCCGCTGGTACGCCGACCACCGTGCGGCGGTCGAAGGTCGTGACGACGTCGATGCCGTGACGGTCGCCACCGCCGACGCCACCGGCCAGCCGTCGGCCCGGGTGGTGCTGATGCGGGGCTTCGACGACCGCGGGTTCTGCTTCTTCACCAACTACGAGAGCCGCAAGGGCCGAGAGCTCGCCGAGAACCCCCGGGCCGGCGCGGTCTGGCACTGGCCGGAATTGCGCCGCCAGGTGCGGGCGGTGGGGGCCGTCGAGCGGGTCGGCGACGACGAGTCGGACGCCTACTGGTACCGCCGGCCGGTGGCGAGCCGGTTCAGCGCCCGGGCCTCGGCTCAGAGCCGGGCGGTCGACGGCCGCGCGGCGCTCGAGGCAGCCGCGGCCGCCGAGGAGGCCCGCTTCGCCGGTTCGGACCCCGCCGACGTCGATCGGCCCCTCCACTGGGGCGGGTTCCGCCTGGTGCCGGTCGAGGTCGAGTTCTGGCTGCACCGTGACGACCGGCTCCACGACCGGGTCGTCTACGGCCGCCCGGCTCCGGGCGAGCCCTGGACGATCCGGCGCCTCCAGCCCTGATCTCCGGCCGGGCCGGACGTCACCCGGCGCAACGGTTGGGCGCCGACGATCACGGTGGGGTCGTCCGGCCGTTCCCGCTCCCGGTGGGCACTCCTCGCCGTTCGGCCTCGAGGACCTCGATCACCGTCACGTAGACGATCACCCGCCCGAAGACGATCAGCCACGCCAGGAGGGCGAAGACCACACCCAGGGTGCCCCACAGTTGCGACGCGTTGGCGAGGAGGTGGGGGACCACGATCCCGGTGCTCACGCGCAGGACCTCCATTGCGACGGCGCCGGCCAGGATCGCCGGGAGCATCACCCGCCACGAGGTGCGACGGTTCGGCAACCACCACGCGGTGAACGCCCAGATGGCGACGTTGTCCCACAACGCCAGGACGATCACGAGAGGGAGGAACGGCAGGCTGACCCGACCGACCCACACGGTCAGCGCGATGCTGGTGGCGCTCAGGACACCGAGGACCACGAGCCAGACCGCGCCCCGGGCGCGTCGCGTGAGGAAGTTCCGGTTCGGGACGTTCCAGGCGATGTTGTAGGCGGAGGAGATGGAGTTGGTGAAGCTCGTGCCCAGCACGGCGACGCTCGCGACGCCGACGATGCTGGCGAAGCGTTGACTCCGGGACGCGTTGTCGACGGTCCGCTCCACGGTGTGGGCGGCGCTTCCCTCGAGGCCGAGTGACTGCACGATGCGGTGGGTCACGTCGACGTTCTTGGTGACGAGGATCCCGGCGACGGCGACCGCCAGCAGGGTCAGGGCGAAGAGGGCGAGGAACCCGTAGAGGGTGATCGAGTTGGCGGTCGTGGTGCCCTGCAGGGCGTTGTACCGGGCCTGCACCCGCACGACGTAGCCGAGGGGCGGGAACCGTTCGCCGAGGCGGTCGACGCGGCGACGCAGGTCGAGGGCCACCCCGGCACGTTATCGTCCCGATGACGACGTCCCCGGAGGTGCCCATGGCCGAGTTCGAGACGGTGCGCTACCAAGAGGAGCACGGCGTGGCCTGGGTCACGCTGGACCGTCCTGAGGTGCACCACGCGTTCAACGGGAAGATGGCCGAGGAACTGCAGTCGATCTGGCGGTCGCTGCGCTCCAACCCCGACGTCAACTGCGCGGTGCTCACCGCGAGCGGCGAGAAGGCGTTTTGCACCGGCATCGACCGCAACGAGATCAACCCCGACTGGGCCGACGAACTGGCCTCGACCGGGAGCCAGTCGGAGAGCGCCGGGGGGCGGGTGGGGTTCGCCAGCCCGTTCATGTTCGACGACCCCGGCCACTACCTGGGCCCGAAGGGCAACGATCTCTGGAAGCCGGTCATCGCGGCGGTCAACGGTATGGCGTGCGGTGGGGCGTTTTACATGCTGGGCGAGGTCGAGTTCATCATCGCCGCCGACCACGCCACGTTCTTCGACCCGCACGTGTCGTACGGCATGCCCACGGCGTTCGAGCCGATCCACATGCTCCACAAGATGCCCTTCCCGGAGATCATGCGGTTGTCGATCGCCGGCAACGCCGAGCGGGTGAGCGCCCAGCGGGCCTACGAGATCGGGCTGGTGTCGGAGGTGTGCCCGATCACCGAACTGCACGATCGGGCGCGTTGGATCGCCGAGCAGATCGCGTCGTACCCGCCGCTCGCCGTCCAGGGGACGATCCGGGCGCTGTGGGCCGCGCGCGACCTCGGGCACAAGCAGGCGCTCGACCAGGCCTACACGTTCATCGCGATGGGCACCGCGGCTCAGGGCATGCGCGAGGGCCAGGCCGAGTTCGCGGCCGGGCGCCGCCAGGAGTGGAGGTTGCGCTGATGGGACGCTTCTCGCGGGCTGAGGTCGAGGAGGAGTTCGGCCGCTTCTACGAGGTGGGCTGCGTGGTCGAGGACTGGACGGCCTGGGCCGACCTCTTCACCGACGACGCCCGCTACGTGGAGCACTTCTGGGGCACGATGATCGGGCGTGACGAGATCCGCACCTGGATCGACCCGGTGATGGCCGGGGTCCCTGAGATCTACACCGTGCTCGACTGGTACGTCATCGACGACGACAAGGTCGTGTGGTCGATGCAGAACCGTCGCGACAACCCCGACCCCGACCCCGACGGTCCGCCCTGGTTCGACTTCCCCGGGCTGTCGGTCGCCTGGTACGCCGGTGACGGCCGCTGGGCCGGCGAGGAGGACTACTGGGACGTCAAGGGTGCGCGCGCCACGTCGGCGGCCTACGCCGACGCGGTCCGGCGCACGGGGGTCACCCCCGAGGAGCGCATGACCCGGCGGCACTGGCCGGACGGGGTGCCCGCCTGGGCCCGGACGGACGCAACCCCGCGCCCGTCGTGGTTCGGACGCACCGACCTCTCGCCGATCACCAAGCCCCACGAGCTGCGGGCTCTGATCCCCCGCTTGGCGGGCTAGACGTTGGTGCGCGGCCCGGCGAGCATGCCGCCGTCGGCCACGAACTCGGATCCGGTGGAGTAGCTCGAGTCGTCGGACGCGAGGAACAGCGCCAGCCGGGCGATCTCGATCGGCTGACCGACCCGCCGCAGCGGGAGGTGGGCGTACCGCCGGGACAGGGCGTCGGAGTCGGGGAGGTCGGCCACCTCGGCCGACGGCCGGACCATGTCGGTGTCGATGCCGCCGGGGTGGATCGAGTTGACGCGGATCCCGAGCGGGCCGAGCTCCATGGCCGCGGTCTTGGTCATGCCGCGCACGGCCCACTTGGTGGAGGTGTACGAGATCGTGCCCACGTAGCCGGCGAGCCCGTTCGTCGAGGAGATGTTGACGATCGACCCGCCGCCGGCCCGTTGCATCGACGGGACGACGGCCTTCATGCCGAGGAAGGTGCCGACCTGGTTGACCTCGATCACCTCGCGGAACTGCTCGACCGGAGTTTCGGTGAGGCGGGTGAAGCGGAGGATGCCGGCGTTGTTGACCAGCACGCCGACCGGACCGAACGCCTCCTCGGCCAGTTCGACGACGGCAGCCCAGTCGGCCTCGGAGCGCACGTCGAGGTGGGCGTACCGGGCCGAGGCGCCGATCTCGGCGGCCACGACGGCACCCCGGTCGTCGAGCACGTCGCCGAGGACGACCCGGGCCCCCTCGGCGGCGAACAGCCGGGCCTCGGCCTCCCCCTGCCCGCGGGCTGCGCCCGAGATGATCGCCACCTTGCCGTCGAGTCGTCCCATGCGGTGGAGCGTATTGACACGCCCGGCGCTGCGCAACGGCGAGACTGCTCGGATGACCGGCACCGCCTGGGCGATCCTCGTCCTGACCGCCTGCGCCGCCGTGGCCGACTGGATCGCGGTGGCGTGGGGCCGGGTGCGGGTGGAGTTCGTGGCGAAGCCGGCCGCCACCGCCGGACTGGTGGTGCTGGCCTGCGCCGTGACCCCGGTCGACCCGTCGGTGCGGACGGCCTTCGTGGTGGCGCTGGTGCTGTCGCTGATCGGTGACGTGCTCTTGATGCTGCCGAGCGACCGGTTCGTCCCGGGTCTCGTGGCGTTCCTGCTCGCCCATGTCGCCTACGTCGTCGGGTTCGCTCTGAGTGGTGGGAGCGCGGGTGCGCTGGCGCTCGGAGCGGTCGTCACGGTCGTGGTCGCCGCGCCCCTCGGCGTTCGTCTCCTTCGCGCGATCCGGGTGGGCGAGCCGGCGCTCGTCGTGCCGGTCGCGGTCTACATGAGCATCATCTCGGCGATGGTCGCCTGCGCGACCGGGTGGGGCAACGCCTGGGCCGTCGCCGGGGCGTGGCTCTTCTTCTCGTCGGACGCGCTGATCGCCGAGCACCGCTTCGTGCACCCCTCGCGATGGGGCCGCGTCGCGGTGATCGTCACCTACCACCTGGGACAGGCCGGCCTGGTGCTGTCGCTGGTGCACTGAACCGCCACCGGGCTCGAGAGGGGAGGCCACCGTGCGCCGATCGATCCTGGACGCCGTCGACGACCACCCGGCTGACGACGACGAACGCCCGCCCGCCAGTTGGGCGGTCGCGATCTGCGACGACTGCGACGGGTGCGGGTTCGGCGAGCCGCGGGTGGT
This sequence comes from Actinomycetes bacterium, assembly GCA_037142235.1. GTDB lineage: Bacteria > Actinomycetota > Acidimicrobiia > IMCC26256 > PALSA-555 > CAIUKV01. Next base: position 6,959 of record JBAXBB010000056.1, on the reverse strand, counting down.
GCTGACCCTCGAGTCGTTGGGTGAGGCCGGCTCGGGGGTGATCGCCCACCTCGCGCCCGACGGGGCGCGGCGAATGCGTCAGGCGCTCGCCGTGGCCCTGCGCGAGATGGGCGAGCCGACCGAGTGAGATCCGACCCGCGCCCGCGCTAGAGCAGCGAGGGCGTGGAGGTGGCGCCGTCGGCCAGGAGGTGCTGCGCGACCTGCTCGACCGAGAGCATGGCGATGCGGTGTTCCGCCGCGAAGGTCTGGAGGTAGGGCAGACGGGCGGGGGATCCGTCGTCGTGGAGCACCTCACAGATGACCGCGACCGGCGGGAGCCCGGCGAGGCGGGCCAGCTCGACGGCGGTCTCGGTGTGGCCGCGTCGCTCGCGGACACCGCCCGGTCGGGCGCGCAACGGGAACACGTGCCCCGGCCGGTGGAACTCGCCGGGGACGACGTCGTCGGCGATCACCCGGCGGATCGTGAGGGCGCGGTCGGCCGCCCCGATGCCGCTGCCGGCTTCGACGTGGTCGATGGACACCGCGAAGGCGGTGTCGTTGCCGGCTTCGTCGGGCGGGACCATCGGGCCCAGGCCGAGGCGGTCGAGCACCTCGGGGGCGGCGGGCATGCACACGAGCCCTCGAGCCCAGCGGAGCATGAAGTTGATCGCCTCGGGCGTGACCCAGGCCGCGGCCATGGTGAGGTCGCCCTCGTTCTCCCGGTCTTCGTCGTCGACCACCAGGACCATCTCGCCGCGGCGGATCCGGCGGAGGGCGTCGTCGATGGTTGCGAGCGTCATGCGTCAACTCCAGTCAAGGTTCGGGTTTCGAGGGTGGGCAGCGTCACGACCATGCGGCAGCCGTGCGGTACCCGGGGTTCGGGGTGGATGTCGCCTCCGTGGAGGTCGACGATCCAGCGGGCGATGGCCAGGCCCAGGCCGGCACCGCCGTCGTGGGCCGACCGTGAGGCGTCGGCCCGGTAGAAGCGCTCGAAGACCCGGTCGACCTCGGTGTCGGGGATGCCGGGGCCTTCGTCGCTGACCTCGATGACCACGCCGCCGATGCCGGGGTGCGCCTCCACCTGGACCCGGCCGCCCCGGGGGGTGTGGCGCACGGCGTTGGCGAGCAGGTTGGCCACGACCTGGTGCACGCGCTCGGGGTCACCGTCGGCGGTGAGGTCGCCGGGCTGGACGTGGATCTCGACGTCGACCGGGGTCTCGTGGAGCTGCTGCTCGCGCACGGCGTGCTCCAGGAGAGGCTCGAGGGCGAAGCGCGACCGTTCGAGCGGCACGGTGCCCGACTCGAGCCGGGAGAGGTCGAGGAGCTGCGCGACGAGGCGTCCGAGGCGTTCGACCTGGGTGAGCATCACGCGGAACGTGTCGAGGTCGGGCATGGCCACACCGTCGACCATGTTCTCGAGCTGCACCTGCAGCGCAGCGATGGGCGTGCGCAACTCGTGGGAGACGTTGGCCACCAGGTCGCGACGGACGCGGTCGGTCTCGGCGAGCTCGGTGGCCATGCCGTTGAAGGCGCGGGCCAGGTTGCCGATCTCGTCACGGGCGGTGTCGGTGACCCGCACGGAGTAGTCGCCGCGGGCCATGGCCTCGGCGGCGGCGGCCATCTCGCGCAGCGGCGTGATCATCCCGCGCGACAAGAACCACACGAACCCGAACGCGACGAGCGCGGCCAGCACGCCGGCGCCCGACGGCCACACGCCGATCTTGATGCCCAACCAGAACACCGACACCGTGACCCCCACCGCCACGGCGATGACGAAGGCCAACTTGAGCTTGATCGACGGCAGCGGGGCGAGCGGACGCTCGAGGTCGAGGTCGCGCACGTGGACGTCGCCGATGGAGTCGCGGACCTGGGCCGCCTGGTCGAGGACGTGCCCCGGGAGGTCGCGGACCCGACGCCGACTCATGCGGCCGCTCCGGTCACGGTGGGCGCGGCCGCGTAGCCCACGCCGTGGACGGTCCGGACGGTCTCGCGGCCGAGCTTGCGGCGCAGGGCCCGGACGTGGGAGTCCACGGTGCGCGCCCCTGACCCGTCGCGGTAGCCCCAGACCTCGGCGAGGAGCGCGGCGCGGGTGAACACCTGGCCGGGTCGACGGACGAGACACACGAGGAGGTCGAACTCCGTGGGTGTGAGGTGGCATTCCCGGGCGCCGTCGGTGACGGTCCGGGCGGCGAGGTCGATCTGCCAGGGGCCCAGGCGCAGGTCGGCGGGTGCGGCCGAGCGTGCCGAAGCGGCCGATCCGGCGGTCGCTCGGTCGACGCGGCGCAACAGGGCCCGCACCCGCGCCACGAGCTCGCGCCCGCTGAAGGGCTTGGTGAGGTAGTCGTCGGCGCCGGTGGCGAGGCCCCGGACGAGATCGTCCTCGGTGTCGCGGGCGGTGAGCATCAACACCGGGACGGGACGGTCGGCCTGGATCCGACGGCAGACCTCGAGGCCGTCGAGGCCCGGGAGCATGAGGTCGAGGACGACGAGATCGGGCTGACCGGTGGTGCACGCGGCGACGCCCGCCGGACCGTCGACGGCGATCTCCACGGCGAAGTCGGCACTGCGGAGGCGGGCGGCGACGGCGTCGGCGATCGTGGGCTCGTCCTCGATGACGAGGATGCGGGGCTTCGACGGCTCGGACACCGGGATCCATCGTAGGGAACCCCGCTCCGGGAGGCTCCTCAGAGGTGTGGAGATTCGGTGCAGACCGCCGGGTCAGTGCGGGAGGCGGACCCCGGCCCCGGGGAGGAGGGTGAGACCCGTGGCGGCGCCCGTCGGGGGAAGGGCCTCGGGGGCCACGGCGACCTCGAGCATCGACCCGTCGGTGGTCTGCACCCGGACCCGGAAATGATCCCGCCGGAAGGTGTGGTCGACCACCCGGGCTCCGACCGGACCGTCGGGCCTCAGGGCGAGGTCGCCCGGGAGGACGGCCAGGAGGGGCCCGAAGGCGGTGGTGACGCCGTACCCGAGGAAGGCGGCGACGAAGGCGTTCGCCGGTGCGCGCCACACGGCGGCAGCGGGGCCGTCCTGCTCGATCCGCCCGTCGCGTACGACCACGACCCGGTCGCCGAGCGCGAAGGCCTCCTCGTGATCATGGGTGACGAGCAGCACGGCCCGCTCGCGGCGGGCGAACAGGGCACCGAGTTCTCCGGTGAGGTGGTCGCGCAGCGAGCGGTCGAGCGAGCCCAGCGGCTCGTCGAGCATGAGGAGGCGCGGGTCCGGCGCCAACGCGCGCGCCAGGGCCACCCGCTGTTGCTCGCCCCCGGAGAGGTCGCGGACGGACCGGTGCTCCAGCCCGGCCAGGCCGACGAGGTCGAGCAGCGCCCGCGCCCGGTCTTCGGCCTCCGGGCGGCGGTCGCCGCGTGCCCGGAGTCCGAACGCCACGTTCGCCAGGACGTCGCGGTGGGGCAGCAGGGCGTGGTCCTGGAACATCAGACCGAACCGGCGACGGTGCGGTGGCGTCCCGGCCAGGTCCGTGGCGTCCCAGGCGATCGTCCCTCCGGCCAGGGGCTCCAGGCCGGCGACGGCCCGGAGCAGCGTGGACTTCCCGCTCCCGCTCGGGCCGAGGACGCACACGACCTCGCCGGGTCCCACCCGGAGGTCCACTCCGTGCACGACCACCTGGTCGGCGTAGCGGACCGCGAGGTCGGTGATGCGAAGTCCGGCGTCGGGGGTCGGGAGTGCGGCGTCCATCAGAATGCGCCGACGCGGCCGAAGCGGAGTCGGTCGCCGGCGACCATGGCCGCGAACACCAGTGCCATCAGCAGGACGCACGCGGCGGTCGCCGCGCCGAACGAAGCGCGACCGGGCAGCGAGAGCAACCGGTAGACCACGATCGGGAGCGTCGGGGCGTCGGGGCGCACGACGAACGCCGTGGCCCCGAACTCGCCGAGGCTGATGGCGAACGCGAACGCGGCGGCGCCCAGGAGGGCCCGACCCGCGATGGGCAGGTCGACCGCCCACCGGATGCGCGCGGGGCCGGCGCCGAGGGTGGCGGCGGCTTCTCGCACGCGCGGGTCGATCGCCCGCAGGACCGGCGCGGTGAGCATCACCACGAACGGCAGTGCCACCAGGGCCTGGGCGAGGGGCACGAGCCAGACCGAGCCGCGCAGGTCGAGCGGGGGACGGTCGAGGGCGATCAGCATGCCGAAGCCCAGGGTGACCGCCGAGACGCCGAGCGGCAGGGCGAGCAGGCCCTCGAGCCAGCGGGCGCGGGTGCGCACCGCGAGCCACGCGGCGCACCCACCCACGACCACCGCGACCACGGTGGCGACGGTGGCGAAGCGCACGGAGTTCCACACGGCCGTGAGTGGCGCGACCGCGAGGATGCTGCCGGCGCGCAGGCGGGCGAGGTTGCGGTAGTTGGCGAGCCCGAACCCCGAGGGCGGGTGGAGCGAGCGCACGACGAGCACTCCGAGCGGCAGGCCGACGAGCCCAGCCATCACCGCGAGGTTCGCGGCGAGGAGCGCCCGCCCGCCCGCGCTCCGCGGCGGCCGGGCGAGGTCGCGCGAACCGGCGAGGCGTCGCGCCACGGTGGCGCGCCGCTGCATCCGTCCGACGACGCTCAAGAGCACCGCGACCGCGACGAGTTGCACGACCGACAGCGCGGCGGCGAGCGGAAGGTCGAGGAACCGGGTGGTCTGGCGGAAGATCTCGGTCTCGATCGTGGAGCGGGTGGGTCCGCCCAGCACGAGGATCACCCCGAACGACGTGAAACAGAACAGGAAGGTGATCGCGCCCGCCGCGAGCACGCCGGGGAGGATGGTCGGCCACGTGACCTCGCGGAACGTGCGCCACGGTCCGGCCCCGAGCATCCGGGCGGCGTCCTCCTCGTGCGGGTCGAGGTGGCCCCAGAGCTCGCCGACCACGCGGACGACCACGGCGTAGTTGAAGAACAGATGGGCCAGCAGGACCGCACCGAGCGACCGGGTGATGCCGAGCGCGAGGAAGGCGCTGCCGACGAGCACCGTGGGGAGGACGAAGGGGACGGTGACGAACGCGCGCACGAGGCCGCGGCCGGGGAACTCGAGTCGCGCCAGCACGTACGCGCCCGGGATGCCCAGCGCCAGCGTGATGACGGTGGAGAGCGTCGCCTGCCACACCGTGAACCAGACCACGCCCCGGAGCGATCCGTCGGTGAACACGTCGGCGAGCGGTCCGAGGTCGAGGTGCCCGGAGGGCGCGAGGCCCCGCCCGAGGATGGCGATGAGCGGGTACACGAAGAACACCGCGACGAAGCCCACGGGGACCGCCGCGACGGCGAGCGGTCCCCACCATCGACCCGGAGTGCGCGGCCGGCTCAGCGCAGCACGATCCCGGTCCACGTGCGGATCCAGTCGTCACGGTTCCGCTCGATCGACGCGCCGGGCAGTGAGTACGGGTCGGTGGGGACGTCGACGTTCTGGGTGAAGACCTTCGGGAGCGGCGTGCCCGGGCGCACCGGGTAGACGAACATCTGCAACGGGACGTCGGCCTGGAACGTCGCGGAGAGCAGGAAGTCGACGAGTTTGCGCGCTCCGGAAGGATTGGCGGCGTTCCGCAGGACCCCGGCGTACTCCACGTCGCGGAAGCAGGTCTTGGTCATGGTGCCGACGCCCGACTTCGTGATCGGCGGGTCGGCGTAGACCACGTCGGCGGCGGGGCTCGTGGCGTAGCTCACCACCAACGGCCGGTCACCACCCTGCCCGCCGCCGGAGAACTCCTGGTAGTAGGCCTGCTCCCAGCCGTCGACGACCGCGACGCCGTTGGCCCGCAGCCGCGTCCAGTAGCGCTGCCAGCCCTGGGGACCGAAGGCGGCCACGGTCGCGAGCAGGAATGCCAGCCCGGGTGACGAGGTGGAGGGGTCCTCCACGACCAGGAGGTTCCGGTACCGGGTCCGGGCGAGGTCGGCGAGCGTGCTCGGGACCGGGACGTGGTGCCCGGAGAACCAGGCGAGGTCGGTGTTGATGCACACGTCGGCGGTGTCGATCGGGGTGGCGAAGCCCCGGGTCCCGGTCGTGAGCCCGTCCGGCACGGTGGTGAGGTCGGCGGGTCGGTGACGGGCGAGGAGGCCCGCCGAGACCGCCCGGCCGAGGAAGGCCCGGTCGATGCCGAAGATGGCGTCGGCGACGGGGTGGCCCTGGGTGAGGATCGCCTCGTTCACCACCTGGCCGGCGTCGCCGCTCTTGAGGACCTTCACGGTGAGGCCGGTCCGGTGCTCGAACTCCGCGAGCACGTCGTCGGAGGCGGCGAACGCGTCGTGGGTCAAGAGGGTGACGGTGCCGCTGCCCGACGCGGCGCGAACGGCTCGGGCTCCGGCCGGAGCGGCGGTGACGGTCGTGGCGACGGCGGCGACCGCGAGGACGAGCGCGGCGACTCTGGGTTGCAGGGACACGTCAGCGCTCCTCGAGGGCGTGGGGCTGGATGGCGAGCACGACACCGGCTCGCACCGAGACGGTCGCTTCGGACGCGGTCAGCTCGTTGGACACGCCGCGGGTGGAGCCGGGGTGGAGGTCGTCGTCGAGCAGGGCGAAGCGCAGGCCGGTGGTGGTGACGCCGTGGGCGGTCCCGCCGACGGGCACGAGCGAGCAGAGTGACCCCACGGGCCCGTGCAGGGTGGAGCGAGAGCGCACCACCGAGCAGTGGGCGGTGCCGACGAGCGCTTCCACCGAGATCGCGGCGAAGGCCTCGGCGGTCAGGACCAGGGCGTTGGCGAGGAGATGGTCGTGGCGGCCACCGCCCCCGCCGACGACGGTGATCCGCGCAGCCCCGGCGTCACGGGCGGCGCACAGCGCGAGCTCGAGGTCGGTGGCGTCCTTGTCGGCCGGATGGACCTCGACGCGCGTCCCGGCGGCACGAGCGGTGGCGAGGGCGGTCGGGTCCACGGAGTCGAGGTCGCCGACCACGAGGTCGACGGCCACGTCGAGCGCGAGCGCGTGGTCGAGTCCGGAGTCGGCCGCCACCACGAACGCGCCGCGCCCACCGCCGCGCCGACGCAG
>JBAXBB010000055.1:0-19162 GCA_037142235.1 Actinomycetes bacterium | reverse complement strand
CGGTGTCACAGACCGTGCGCAGGGTCAAGACCCGCGTCGCGTCGCGCGCCGCCAGCCGGGCGACTGTCTGACGGTCCGCCCAGGTCGGCAGCGCGACCACGAGCAGGGTCACGGGCAAGAGCAACAGCGCCACACCGGCCGCCAACTCGATCGCGGCGAAGCCGCCCGCCGCGGCGCGGCGACTCCGGCGCGTCACGGCAGCACCTCGCGGGTCGCCGCCGCCTCGGCGCTGGTCGCCCACTCGGGAACGCCCGGCCACCAGGGCGCGATCCGCACCTCGGCGTGGGCGCGCACCGCGCTCCGGACGACGGAGCAGCGCAGCACCACGCCGCGCCGCGCGGTCGCACCGAGCAGTCCGTCGAGCACCGCTTCGCCCCGGGCTTCGCAATCGGGGACCGGGTCTTCGGACCGCGAGCCGGCGCGGGCCCCTTCCGCCACGGCCGCCCGCGCGACCTGGCGCGTGTATCCGGCGGTCACGACGTCGGCGAGGGTCACGAAGACCACCAGCACGAGCGCCGCCGCGACCACGGTGGCGACACCCGCCAGGCCGGCCTCGGCGCTCAGACGAGCAGCTGCGCCCGGATCCAGTGCATGACGTCGAGCCCGACCGACTGCAGCACCGCCCAGATCGCGACGAGGGCCGCGATGCCGAGGGCGGCGTTGCCGAGCAGCTCCGCGGTCGCGAGCCCCGCCTCCCGCGCTCTGCGATCCGGGCCCGGCACCTCGGGCGGCTCGGACGCTTCGGGATCGACACCGGTCGTGGGGTTCATCGCACTCCTCCATGGGATGGGTTGGTTGGATTCGGGGGGAAGCGGGTTCCGGAGCGGGCACTAGTGCCCACCCAGGACGATCGAAGGCAGCGGAGCCAGGACGAAGAGGAGCATCACGGGCGCCAGCACCGCGATCGTGGGGAGCAACATCGCCGCCCGCCGGCGGGTCGCCTGGCGGCGCAGCTCCTCCCGCCGTGCGGACCGGAGGTCGTCGCTGAGCGCGAGCAGCGCCGGACCGAGGTCGGCGCCCTGCTCGGCGGCCAAGGCGAAGAGTCGGTAGGTGCGCGCCGCGTGGGGCTCGACCGTCGTGGCGGCCGCGTGCCGGAACGCCTCTGCCTCGGAGCGGCCCGACCGGATCGCGGCGAGCACCCGTGCCAGCTCCCCCACCACGAGCCCATCACCGCGGGCCACGACCCGACCCACCGCCTGGATCGGACCGGCGCCCGACCGCACGTGCATCGCCAGGAGCAGGTCGACGGTCACCAGCTCCAGGCGGAGGCGCTCGCGGCGCTCCTCTCCCAGACGCGCCACGCGCGCGACCTGCCGCGACCATCCGACGCCGGCTCCGACGACGGCCGCGACGAGCGCGGCCACACCGGAGTGCACCACCACCGCGCCGAGGACTCCGCCCGCCAGTGCGAAGAGCCCGGCCTGGAACACCTGTCGGGCCCGGTGGTCGTCGGACGCGGTCGGGTCGAGGCCCGCCGCGCGCAGCCGGGAGTCCCAGCGCGTCTCCCAACGGGCGGCCCCCCCTGCGCCGAGCGCGGCTCCCGACCACGCCACGATCCGGTCCCGCGTGCGGACGCGAGCGTGCGTGCGGTGGTCGGCCAGTTCCGTTGCCGGGCCCCCAACCGCCGTGGCGCGGATCATCGTCCGAGCCGGCCTCCAGGCCGTCCCCCGCAGTGACCGCCCACCGCTCGGCCGGCTCATCGTCGCTCCCCGACCCCGGCGAAGACCCGCGGCTCGGGTGTCGGGCGGCCCAGGCGAGCCAGCCACCAGGCGCCGAGGCTCCCCATCCCCACCGCGATCAGCAGGACCACCGCGCCCCCCGTCGAGCCGTAGAACGCCCGGAACGGGCCCGGCCGGGCCGTCAGCGCCACCAGGACGAGCCAGGGCAGCACCAGCACCGCTCGGCCGTTGATCCGGAGCTCGAGGGCCGCCGTCTCGATCTCCTCGGCGACCTTGCGGTCCTCGGTCGCCGCCACCACCAGATCGGCGATCACCGGACGCACCGCCGGACCGCCGCGCTCGGCGGCAACGGTCAGCACCTCCACCACCCGGTCGCTCACGGGATCGGCGAGTCGCGACCCCACCACCGCCAGCGCGCCGGCGGTCCCGTCGTCACGGACCAGGGCTGCGAAGTCCACGAAGACCGGCCGGAGTGGCTCCGGGCCCACCTCGCCCAGCGCGATCAACGCCTGGACGAGGGAACGTCCGGCCGAGAGGTGCACCGCGACCTCGCGCAGGGCGTCGGGCCACGCCTCGGTGACCGCCGCCCGCTCGCGGGCCCGCGCCCGGGCCTCGACCGCAACCGGTACCGCCGCGGCCAGCACGGCGGGCACCACACCCACGAACGGCGTGCGGGTGACCAAGGACACCACGACGAAGACCGCCACGCCGAGCCCCGCGGCTCCGATCCGACCCGTGGTCCACCCCGGAACGGCCGAGGGCGTCACGCTCGAGCCCCGGCCTCGAGCCGTGACCGCAGCGATCCCGGCCCGCCGAGCACCCGATCGGCCCGCGCGGCGAAGCGCTCCGGCAACGCGCCCGTCCAGACGAGTGGCCCGGGTCCCTCGCGGACGAAGATCGGCTCGCAGGTGAAGCCGTCGGCCAGCGACGGGACCACGCACGTGATCTCGGCGATCCGCCGCTCCACACCTCCGGCGCCGGGCGCCGGACCCCGTTCGACGTGCACCACGAGGTCGAGCGCCGAGGAGAACACCCGCTGCACCACGGACTCGGTGACGTTCTCACCGGCCATCAGCGCCGCGTTCACGAGCGCTTGGAGGGCTTCGGGCGCGCCGTTGGCGTGCACGGTGCAGAGGAAACCGCACCCGGCGTTGACCGCCCGGGTCAGCTCGAAGGCTTCGGCCCCCCGGACCTCACCCACCACGATCCGGTCAGGACGCATCGCCAACACGAACTTCACCAGGTCCCGGAGGGAGATCTCGCCGCCCCCGTCGAGGGAGGGGGGCCGCGTCTCGTAGTACGACCCGTGCGTCAGCGGGACCGCCAACTCGCGGATCTCCTCGCAGACCCGCACGCAGTGGTCGGGCGGCACCGACGCCAGCAACGCAGCGACCAGGGTGGTCTTGCCGGCCCCCGGTTCGCCCGACACCGTGATCCGACTCTGGAAGCGCATCGCCGCGTCGAGGAACGCGGCGGCGTCCGGGCCCAGCGAGCCCCGTCCGACCAAGGCGGCCAGGTGGACCGAACGCACGACGTACCTCCGCAACGTGGCGGACAGTGCGTCGGCGACCGGAGGGATCGCCGCCGTCAACCGGGCCCCACCGTCGAGGACGCGGGCCTGGACCAGCGGCGAGGCCACGTTGAGCAGGCGGTCGCCCGCGGAGAGCAACTGATCGAGGACCCGACGGTTCTCGGCCTCGCTCGTGGGGACCAGCAACCCGCGCAGGACCCCGTGGGCGTCGAGGAACGTGACCCGGTCGCCCTCGACGAAGATCTCCTCGACGTCGTCGCGGGACAGCAGGTCGGTCAGGGCGCCGTGGTCGGACACGGCCCGCACGATCTGGGCCACCATGGCGCCGGCGTCGTGCAACGGGGCCACCGAACCCACGCGGGCCCGACGCTGATAGGAGTCGACCGTGGCCACCACCTCGTCGTGGACACGACCGGTGTCACGGGCGTCGGGTGCCAATCGGCCCAGACGCTCCACCACCTCACGCCGGATGCTCTCGAAGGCGTCGGGAACGGAGACGGCGCTCGGCGCGGCCGTGGCCGAGGCCGTGGCCGACGGTGACGCGGCGCCCGGCGGGTCGGCGGTCGGCGCCGTCACGCCACCACTCCCGGTGCGGGGAGCGTCGTGGCGAGGTCGCGCCAGAGTCCGCCGAGGGCCCGGGTGAACGGGCCGCGGGCGGTCAGCGTCGCCGACCATGCCGCGTCGTCGACACGCGGATCGGTCGGGAGGAACCTGACCGCCACGCCACCGGACCCACCACCGGACCTGCCTCCGGACGCGACCCCCACCGCCGCACCGATCTCGGCGTCGAGGCGCTCGCGGCGGTTCCGATGGCCCGGAGCACGGTTGACGACGGCGGTGACCGGGGTCGCGGGGCCGTGCACCCCGATCCAGTCGATCAGGCGCACGGCACCACCGGGCGTCCCGGAGCCGACGGCGACGACCAGGGTGAGCCGGTCCGCCAGCCCGTCGATGACCGCGCCGACGTCGCAGACCACGAGGTCGGTGCGGGTGGAGAGTGCGTCGAGCACCCGGCCCAACCCGGCCCAGGCGGCGGGTGCGACCGGCGACGCCGAGCCGCCGAGCACGACGGGCCACCCCGGGCCCAGGTCGAAGAGCGCCCCGAACACCGCGTCGTCGGAGAAGACCACGGCGTCGAGCGCGGTCAGGAGGTTGGGCGTCACCGGCAGGCCCAGCCGCGGGGCGAGACCCGGCGAGCCGGCGGCCAGGTCGAGGAGCGCGACGCGCCGACCCGCGCGGGTGGCGGTGGCGGCCAACCCCAGCGCCACCTCGGTCACCCCGGTGCCGCCCGGACCACCCACGGCCCACACCGCGGCCCGTCCGGTCGCGGTCGATCCCTGATGCCGCGGCGTGCTCCGGGGTGCCGCGCGCCGCGCGGTCACCGGCGGACGGTGAGGGCCGGCCGGATCAGCACACGCGGTCGTCGCGCCGTCGGCGGGACCTCCGGTGGTCGGCGGTGGCTCCCCGCGAACCCGGGCGACCAGATCGGCCGGGTCGGGAGCACCGCTGACGGTCACCACCCGGTGCCCGCGACCGCGGAGGGCCTCGACGAGCTGGTCGGTGAGCGGTGGCCAGTGTTCGCTCACCACGAGCACGTCGTAGTCATCGTGGAGGGCGGCCGACGGGTCGACCACCACCGTGCGCACGCGCGCCCCACCGTGATCGACGCAGTACCGGTGGAAGCGTTGGACCCAGGCGTCGGCGGTCAGGACCAACGCAACCTCCGGATCCGAGACGGGCTCCGGCACGACATCGGCCCTCACCGCGCTCCTCCACCGGCGACCCGGGCCAGCTCGAACTGACCGCCTGCGACCGCCGCCGCGAGCGCTTCGGCCTGGTGGGCGTCGACGGCCACCGTGATCGTGAGGTCACCCTCGGTCGCCACGATCCCCGAACCGACCTCGTCGACGGCGAGCACCTCGACGCCGACGACCGTGGTCGACGGCACCCCGTCGTCGACCACCACCACGTCGATCCGGTCACCCCGGACGATCCGTCCGCCGACGGCCCGGGCCCGCGGTACGGGCACGCTCATGGCGCGCCGACCGTCGGCCGGTGGCGTGGGAGCGAGCATCGTGGCGGTCACGACGTCGCCGGCGCGGAGCCCGACGGTCAGGACCCGACCGCGGAGGCCACCGAGGGATCCGGGGGTCACGAGTTGGTCGAGCACCGGGCCCGGCGCGTCGACCGGAGCGAACCGCAGGTCGGTCGCCGAGATGCGACTTCCGGCGGTGAGATCACGGGTGACGAGGGCGACCCGTCCGGTGCCGTGCGCCCCGGTGAGCCGCGGGCCGACGGCCACGACCGCGACCACGGCGACACCGGCCAGACCGATCAGCAGCGGGCGCCGACCACCCGTCCGGCGTCGCAGTTGTACGGGGTCCACGTGGATCACCTCCGGAGGTTCGGGCGGCTCCCTCGGCCGCCGGATCCCCGACCGCAGGTCGTGGCGGACGTGACGCGGCCCGGTGACCTAGCGTCGGCCCATGCCCCTCGACCTCCCCACCCTGCTCGAACCCGCCCACACCGCGATCGTGATGATGGAACTCCAGCGCGGGGTGATCGGTGACCTCGCCATGATCCCCGACCTCGCCGACGAGGTCCGCGCCACCGGAGTGCTCGCCCGGGTGCGCGCCCTCTGTGACGCGGCGCGCGCCAACGGCGCTCGGGTCGTCCACTGCACCGCCGAGTTCCGCGCCGACCGGGCCGGCTCGAAGGCCAACGCGCCCATGCTGCGCGGAGCCGCCGGCACCGACCCGCACCTGGTCACCGGGACGCCATCGGCCGAGGTGGTCCCCGAGATCGGCGTGGTCGACACCGACCTCGTCGTCCCCCGGTACCACGGCATGAGCCCGTTCACCGGCACGCAGCTCGACCAGCTGCTCCGCAACTGCGGGGTCACCACCGTGATCGCCGCCGGGGTGTCGCTGAACATCGGGATCGTGGGCATGACCATCGAGGCCGTCGGCCTCGGGTACCACGTCGTGCTCCCCACCGACGCCGTGGCGGGGGTTCCCCGCGAGTACGGCGAGCAGGTGATCCGCCACACGCTCGCGCCACTGACCGCCCGCCTCACCACCGCGCAGATCCTCGAGGTCTGGGGGGCCTGAGGCCCTGGTCAGACCGGGCGGCGCGCCTCGATCGCGGCGCGCAACCGGGCGTGCACGTCGGGCGAGTCGGAGTCGAGTTTCGCCATGTCGGCACCGAACATCTCCGCGACCACCATGTCGGTGACCGCGGTGACGGTGGCGTTGCGCCGCGTCGCGTCGAGCACGGCACCCTCGCCGAAGAAGTCGCCCATGACGAGCCGCGCCACCGGCTCAGCGTCACGGCTCACCTCGGCCTCCCCCGAGAGGACCACGAAGAACGAGTAGCCCGACGCTCCCTGGCGCATGAGTCGCTCACCGGGGGTGACGATCCGCTCGTCCATCTTCGCGGCGACGACCCGGAGGTCGCCGTGGTCCATCCCGGAGAAGAGCGAGCAGGCGAGCAGGCGTTGGTGATCGACGGGCACGGGTTCCTCCACGGGTCCAGACTCTGGTCATCGTAGGGGCGGACCGACCCCACACCGTGGGCCGGTCACCGACCGTTCACCGCTCCGTCACGCAGTGTTCGTGCCGCACGGCTCAGCCGCTGGAGCTCCCGGTGACGAAGTCGTAGTCGGAGAGGAGCCGCTGCGCACGGGCCTCCACGAGGAAGCGCGTCTCGGGGTGGGTCACGACGACCGTGCGGTTCGCCTCGAGCGCCCGCACCACCAGCCGACCGAACTCGTCGTTGGGCATGGCACCCGGGGGCATGCCCCCGGCCCCCGCCGGGGCCTCGACCGGACCACCGAAGCGCTCCGGTCGGTGCCGTCCCGACGTGAGCCCGAGGTTGCCCTCGACCATCCCCGGGCACAGCACCGAGACCCGGATGCCCTCGGGCTCGAGCTCATGGCGGAGCATCTCGCCGTAGCCGAGCACGGCGTGCTTCATCACGGTGTAGATGCCGGTATTGGTTCCCTGGGTCATGGCCGGAGACAGCGCCACCAGGCCCGCCATCGACGACGTCACCACGAGGTGGGCACCTTCACCATGGGCCCGGATGCCGGGCAGGAACGCGTTGACCGTGCGGATCGGAGACAGCACGTGGAACTCGAAGAACCACGCCCACTCCTGCTCCGTCGCCTCGGCCAACGGGGTGCCGGCCACCACACCGACGGTGTTCACCAACACGTGGACCGGACCGATCACCTCGGCGGCGGTGGCGGCGAGCGCCGCGAGCGAGGCCGGATCGGTTCCGTCGACGGTGGCCGCGTCGGCGCGGCCGCCGGCCCCGGTGATCAGGGCGACGGTCGCCGCCGCCGACTGCGGATCGATGTCGGCCACCAGGACCCGCACGCCCACCTCGGCGAGCGCGAGCGCGATGCCCTGCCCGACCCCGCTGCCGCCTCCGACGACGACCGCATGCCGACCCTCCCAGAATCCCGCCACGTGTCCTGCCTCCCGGTCGGCCGCCCGGGCCCGGTGCCCGTCAGTCCGGAGCATTGTGACCGCTCGTCCGGACGGCGCGCTCGAACTGAGCCGGCCGCCCGTCACCGCGCGCGGCCACGATGGGCAACAGGTGGTCGAGGAGCGTCGTGGAGATGTCGGCGAGCTGGACCTGCTGCTCGGGCGTGAGGACGTCGAACAGGTGCCGCCGCACGCTCTCCACGTGGTGGGGCGCGGCCACCGTGAGCGCCTCGAATCCCTCGTCGGTGAGCACGGCTTCGGCCCCGCGCCGGTCGGCCGCACACGGTTCGCGGCGCACCCAACCGAGTGCCTCGAGGCGGGTGACCGCATGGGAGAGTCGGCTGCGCGACGACTGCGTGCAGTCGGCGAGGTCACTCATCCGCAACCGCCGGCCGGGGCTCTCCGAGAGCATCACGAGAACGTCGTAGTACCCGAAGGGCAGGCCCGACTCGCGCTGGAGGTCACGTTCGACCTCCTCCCAGAACAACCGGGAGGCGAACACCCAGGTGACCCAGGCCTGGCGCTCGTCCTCGCCGAGCCAGCGGGGTTCCGTCATGCACCGAGGCTACCGCCAGGTGATTGATGGCTCAACCATTTGTGCTATCGTACTCAATAGTTGATACCTCAACTACTGGCGACCGACAGGAGAATCCCATGAGCACCCTCAGCACCCCGACCCCCGCACCGACTCCGGCCGGCTTCGCCGGCACCTGGGACATCGACCCCGCCCACACCGAGGTCGGGTTCTCGGTCCGGCACCTGATGGTGAGCAGGCTCCGCGGCCGCTTCGGCACCTTCTCCGGCACCTTCACCATCGGCGCCGACGCCGACGCCGAGGGCTCAAGCGTCGCCGTGACCGTCGACCTCGCCTCGATCGACACCAACCACGCCGACCGCGACGCCCACCTGCGCTCGGCCGACTTCTTCTCGGTCGACCAGCACCCCACCATGACCTACCGGTCGACCGCCGTTCGCCCCGAAGGCGACGACTGGGCCGTGGAAGGCGAACTCACCCTCAACGGAGTGTCCCGTCCCGTCGTGCTCACGGTCGAGGCGCTCGGGATGTTGCCCCAGAGTCCGTTCGGTGACACCCGGATCGGGTTCTCGGCGTCGGCCGCGATCGACCGCCGCGACTTCGGCATCGAGTGGAACGCGGCCGTCGAAGGCGGCGGCGTGGTCGTGGGTCACCAGGTCAGCATCACCCTCGAGGTCGAGGGCGTGCTCCGCCCGGCCTGACGCCCCACGCCCCGACCCCGGGTCCGCGCCGATACGATCGGCGGGCGCAGGAGCCCCTGCGCCGTCCCGGAGGGCATCGATGAACGCCAAGGCGAAGACCCCGGCCGCCCCGCGGACCGCCTATTCGGTCCGCGAGACGGTCGGCATGGTCGTCGGCATGTCGTGCATCTTCGTGCTCAACGTGGTGGCCTGCCTCCAGCTCGACCTCGGCACGACGTTCGGGCCGACGCTGGACCACGTTCTCAACTGGTTCCTCGCCCTCGGCGCCGTCGTGTTCGGTGCCGTCGTGGTCGCTTCGGTCTTCTTCGGCGCCCGGCGCGACCACCCGAGCCTGCTGCGCGCCTTCGTCGTCTACCTCGGCTTCGCCACCGTGCAAGTAGTCGCCAACGTCGCCGCCCTGCTCGGCACGGCCAAGTTCCGCCACGACAGCTACCTCTGGGGCCTCTGGGACATCGGCGCCGCCTACCTCATGGTCGTCGCGATCTTCACCGGCTGGTACTGGGTCCTGGACCTGCTCATCCCGGGTGGCGCGTTCGAGTTCCCCGTCCCCGAGGGCCGGGAGCCCGAGCGCCCCCGATTGATCGACTACATGTTCATCGCGTTCAACACCAACTCGACCTTCGGACCCACCGCCGAAGCGGTGCTGTCCCGGAGGGTCAAGGTGCTCATGATGTTCCAGACCATCTGTTCGCTCTTCATCCTCTTGGTGATGGTCGCCCGCATTGTTGGGATGTCCGGTGGCTGACGCTGACCACGTCGATCCGGGCCTGCCCGAGCCCCACGAGTACCGCAGGCTCGACCTGGTCGAGGTGCTGGTCTCGATGGTCCTGATCTTCGTCCTGGACGTCGTGGCCGGCTTCGACGTGCAACTCGGTGAGGTCTTCACCAAGTTCGAGTCCAACGCGCTCATCGTGACGCAGGTGGGGGCCGCCCTCACGTTCGTGGTCCTGGCCGGAATCGCGCTCTACTTCGGGCTGCACCACAACCTGCACTCACTCCTCCGGACGTTCGCGGTGTACCTCACCGTCGCCACCGTGCAGGTGCTCGTGACGATTGCCTTCATGCTCACGAGCAATCACGTCCGCGGCCACGACTACCTCTGGGGCCTGTCAGACGCCGTCGGCGTCTACCTCCTGACCATGTCGGTGTTCGCCGGTTGGTACCTGGTCGCCGATCACCTCACCCAAGGCGGGGCGTTCGCGTTCCCGTCGCGCTCCGGGAGAAGGGTCGTACGCCGCGGTCGCCTCGTCGACTACCTGTTCATCTCGTTCAACACCAACTCGACCTTCGGGCCCACGACCGAGCTCATCCTGTCGCGCAAGGTGAAGCTGCTGATGATGCTCCAGACCGTGTGCTCCCTGGTGATCCTCCTGGTCCTGACCGCGCGCCTCCTCGGGCGCACCTAGACCCGTGGGCATCGTGGCACCCGGCGCCTGGATCGCCGGGATGCAGTTGCCCATCCAGTCGCTGTCCCGGGCGATCGCGGATCCGTGGGAGGAGACGGCGAACGTGGCGGACCTGGTCGCCGTGGCGCAGCGCGCGGAAGCGGCGGGTCTGGCGTTCGTGGGGGTCTGCGACCACGTGGCGATCCCCCGCGGTGACGTCGCCGACCGCATGGGCACCACCTGGTTCGACACCGTCGCCACGTTGGGGTTCCTGGCCGCGCACACCACCACCGTCCGGTTGATGTCGGAGGTGTGGGTGGCCGCCTACCGCCACCCGCTCCAGACCGCCTCGTCGTTCGGCACCCTCGACCACCTTTCGGGCGGCCGGGTGGTGCTCGGGGTCGGGGCCGGCCACGTGGAGGGCGAGTTCGACGCCCTCGGGGTGCCCTTCGCCGAGCGCGGGGCCCTCCTCGACGAGGCCCTCGCCGCACTCGCCGGAGGATGGGACCACGAGTTCGCCTCGTTCGCGGGTGAGCGCCTCCGGTACGACGACGCCGGCGTCGGGCCCCGCCCGGTCGCCGGACGCCTTCCCGTGTGGATCGGCGGTTCGGGGCGCCGGGCCTGGGAGCGGGTCGGGCGCTTCGGCGACGGGTACATCCCCATGGGCAACCCGGTCGCCCAGTACGCCGAGATCCGCGACGTCGTGCAGGCCAGCGCCGAGGCCGCCGGGCGACCCGACGCCGCGTTCGACCTCGGCTTCATGCCCGCCGGGGCTCACCTCACCGGCGGCCCGGCCGACGCCTTCCCACCCGGGACCGTCTTCACGGCCGACGCCATGGCCGACCAGATCCGGGCGGCGCGCACCGCCGGCGCCAACGTGATGCACGTGCGCTTCCGTGGGCGGAGCCTGGCCGAGTACCTCGAACAGATCGACGCGTTCGCCGAGACGGTCGTCCCGCTCGTCGACCGGCCCTGACCACGCCGAGGGCCGCTAGGGATTCTGCGCGTCCATCGACAGCCGGAGGACGAACCAGTTGAGGGCTCCGGCCTGGATCGGCTCCGTCCGGTACTCCACGACCGGAGCGTCGTAGACGATGCGGAACACCACGGTGCCGTCCGGTCGGTTCAGGTCGCCGGTGGAAGCCACCTCGGCGATGACCCCGGTGCCGCCGAAGCCGAACAGCCAATTCCCACCCGGGAGGCGCCGAGCGCTCCCGCAGCAGAACGACGAGGGCACGTCGGCGGAGTCGCTCACCTGCTCGATCAGGGTCGCGGTGCCGCCCGTGCCGACCGGCGAATTCAGTGCCAGGCGGTAGCGAACACCGCGGGGCGCCCGACCGAGGCCCGAGCCGTTGTCGTGGAGCGTGATGGTGCCGTCGGAGAGCCGACGGGCGTCGTGCTGACCGCCGAAGTGACTGGCACCGGAGAACACCGGGTCGGCCGCAACGGTCAGGCTCTCGGCGCGGGGTGAGCCCCCGAGCTTCCATTCCACCTCACCGTCGTCGCCCTGCCCCGGGTCCTTGGTGATGGCGAACACGGCATCGAGGTGGCGGAAGGAGAGCAGGAAACCGGATGGTGTCGCCTCAACCGAGTTCCAGTGGAAGACGTCGTAGCCGTCGGGATGCGGTGTCGTGTAGACGTCATCTTCCCATTGCGGGTCCATCTCCGACGGAGCGATGTGGTCGGCGGCATCCCACGACCAGACCGGATTCCCCCGCGCGTCGATCTCCACCAGCACGTGGTCGAGCACGGTCGCGTTGTGCAGGCTGGTGTCGTCGGTGTGGCTCGGGAATGCCCCGCTGGCGTCCATCGTCCGCCGGTAGTTGTAGACGTAGACGTAGTGGCCGTTCGGGAGCAACAACACGTCGTGGTTGTCGTAGATCGCTCCCGGTGGCTGTGCGTTCGATGCGACCTGGCGGACGGTCACCGGGGGGAGGAGGGAGAACACCTCCGACGGCTGATCGTCGAACCGGACCAGACCGAGGTTCCCGTCGGAGAAGCGCGTCGCGAAGTTGACCGGCTGACGGGTCTTCGACCACCAGACCGGAACCCCGTTCCGGTCGAAGATGGTGATGTACTCGGGAGACAGTGGCAGGCCGAGCCCGAACGGGGCGGTGAGGTAGTACTCGGCCTGCTGCCCGTGGCCCGACACCGTGAAGTTCGGATAGTCGTACGGCAGGCAACGCACCGAATAGCCGCGCAGCAGGGACTGGTCGACGATCTGGAAGGCTTGACCCTCGGTGCGGTTCACGTCGGCCTCGAGGTGGCCGGTCGCGGCGGGCTGGTCGTCGATCGAGATCGGATGGTCGTCGGGGGCGTCGACCACCACGTGGATCGGCGCACCGGTGCAGCGGACGACGTAGTCGATCGTGTCGGCCGAGAAGGTGGGGAACAGCCCGGGCGACGTGGTGATCGCCACCTGGGTGATCGGCGGGGGCGGAGGTGGATCGGGCTCGCCGCACGAGACGACGACCCCGGCGAGCACCGCGACCGCCAGACCGACGACGATCCGCGGCGCCGGGACCCGGTGCGGACGAGGAGACGGTCGTCCGTGGTGGTGGGAACGGCGGAACATCGCCGTTCCCATCATGCCCGTTACGGCGGGAAATTTGTCATCGGCCTCAGGATCTCTCAGGACGTGCTGACGCGACCAGGAACACGCAGCACCACGAACGGGAGGAGCGGGCGTGTGCGCGACGTGCCGACACTGCCGCCTCGTGACCCGCGAAGGCGCTGGTGACACCCCCGCCCGACACCCACCGGCCGGGAAATCCGCCCAGGTCCGCGTCCTGACCCCCCGGGGAGCCGTGACCTCGGGCCGCTCGATCGGCTGCGGGATGGAGTCCTGCGGTGACCACGGGCCAAGACGCCGCGTCGGGTCCGGCATCAGGCGCAACCGGGCTGCGCCCCGTTCTCCCAGGGCACGACGCCACCGAGGTCAGGGTGGCGACGGGCCGGCGATGGTTGGCACCAGGTCGATTTCAAGTCTCACGGTTCGATCGGATACGTTTCGGCCATGGGGATCAGCGAACTGTTCGAATCCGCCCTCGCCGACTGGCGCCGGGAGCGACCCGACCTTGACATCGAAGCCATGTCGCCGGTCACGCGGATCCTGGCGGCGGCGACCCTCACCCGTCGGATCGGCGAGCAGGTGGCGATGACCGAAGGACTGTCGTTCGGGGAGTACGAGGTGCTGGCAGTCCTGCGCCGCAGTCCCGACGGCGCGCCGGTCAAGCCCGGTCCGCTCGCCCAGAGGATCTTCATCTCCCCCGGCGGACTCACCAACCGCCTCGACCGGCTCGAGGACGCCCGGATGATCAACCGCCGACGCGATCCGGCCGATGGCCGGAGCTCTCTCGTGACCCTCACGGCCAAGGGACGCCGCACGGTCGACGCCGTCTTCGAGAAGCTCGCCGCGTCCGGTGCCGACACGTTCTCCGTCCTGAGCCCCAGCGAGACCAAGGTGCTCGTCGATGCCCTCGACCGGGCGATCGAGCAGGCGCTCTCCCACCTCGATCGCGTCTGATCCGGGCGCCGTCCTCCCGCGGCAGGTCAGTCGTGGAGGCGGTGGCGGGAATTGAACCCGCGTCCAGGGTTTTGCAGACCCTTGCCTGAGCCACTCGGCTACACCGCCATGTCCGGTCCGGCCACCGTGATGGTCGCCCGGTCAGGGGTCTCAGGGTACCCGGACTCCCCCCGTTGCCGCCTCCCGAGCGTCACCGCGCCGGTCCGGTCGTGGACCCGGCCGGTTGCGGCGGTCGGATCAGAGCGTTCCGATCGGTTCCCGTGCATCCTCGAGCACGGCCGGGGCCTGATTCCCGCCCGGTGTTCGGATGCCGGCCAGGACGACGACGACCGCGATCAGCGCGATCACCGCAGCCATCCGCCAGATCCACGCCGACGCGGTGTCATACCCGGCGACCACTCCGAGCGCGGGCTTGGAAGTGTGGCTGATCGACTCGAGCATCATCGTGGCGATGACGACCCCGACCGCACCGCCGATCAGGCGCATCGTCAGGTAGAGCCCCGACGCATCGCTGCGGTCCTCGACGTGGACCTGCCGGAACGCCACGGCGTGGAGAGACGGCACGACGAACCCCATGCCGGCGCCGGTCACCACGACCGCCACGATCGTGCCCGCCAGATGGTGTGCGTCGGCAGCGATCGAGACCGCCACCAAGCTGATGAAGATCAGCCCCATGCCGATCAACAGCGGGGGGCGAAACCCGATCCGGTCGGCGAGACGTCCGGTGAACAGCGGCACCACCGCAGCGGGGACCCCGAAGGCGAGGACGACCAATCCGATGTCCAGCGGCGTCAGGGAGTGCACCGTGTGGAGGTAGAAGATCATCGTGAACCACAGCAGGCCGACGATGGTCAAGACCAGCGCGATGACTGCGCTTGCAGCCACGTAGTTCTGGTCGCGGAGCAGTCTGCGGAAACTGGGACGAACGATCGTGGGCGGTCTGCCACCAGGGATGAACTGAGGGGTCAGCACCAACGCCACAACGGCGAGGGCGGCGTTGAGGATCATGACCCAACGCCACGACGACGAGTTGGTCAACGCCCCGTAGACCACCGGGCCCACCACCCATCCCCCGACACCGGCGACCATCGCCCACACGCCGAACGCCCGACCCAACATCTCCGTGGACACATTGTCACGCACGATCGCGAACGAACCCGAGACCAGGATCCCCGCCCCCACCCCCTCGACGATCCGGGCCGCCACCAGCCAACCGTTGGCCGGCGCGGCGGCCGCTGCCACCGAACCGAGAAAGACGAGGACCATCCCCACCATGAAGACCGGCCGCCGCCCGACCCGGTCACCAACCCGACCCGCCGCGATCAGGATGATGGCTTGAGCGAGGAGGAACGACACGCCCACCCACTGCAGCTCGTGCAGGTTCACCCGGTACTCGCCCCTGACCTGGGGAAGCGCCACGCCGAGAGAGTCGATGGCCCTCCCCGCACCGAGCACCAGGGGAATGGCCGCCCACACCACCGGGCGACGCCACGAACGATGGATGTGAACGGGACCCGCGTAGGTAGAAGGCATGGCGCACCCTACCCAACTCGTCGCCGCGTACGCCCAACCGGACCGCGTCGCCGGTCGAGTTCGAGCCCACCGCCGACGACCGGATCAACCGTCGAGCAGCACGATCAGTCGCAACAACGGCAATCCGACTTGGGGCAGCCTCCGGGACCCTGGTGCCCCCCGGGTGTTCGGACGCCGACCAGGACCACGACCATCGCGATCAGCGAGACCCCCGCGGCCACGGCCCAGATCCACGCTGCAGCGACGTCGTAGCCGGCGACCACCCCGAACGTGGGCTTCGAGGTGTTGCTGATCGACTCGAGCATGATCGTGGCGATGACGACACCGATTGCGCTGCCGATCAGGCGCATCGCGAAGTTGAGCCCCGACGCATCGCTCCGGTCCTCGATGTGGATCAGCCTGAACGCCCACCCATTGAGGGCCGGAGTGACGAAGGCCACGCCGGCGCCGGTCACTGCGACCGCCACGATCGTGACCAACAGATCGCGCCCTTCAGCAGCGATCGAGAGCACCACCATGCTCGAGAAGATGAGCCCGAAGCCCACCAACAACGGACGGCGAACCCCGATCCGGTCGGCGAGGCGCCCGGTGGCCACCGGGAGCAGCGCGTACGGGATCCCGTAGGCCAGGGCGACCAGTCCGATTTCCAATGGTGTCAGGGCGTGCACCGTGAAGAGGAAGATGATCATCGTGAACCACAGCAGGCTGAGAATGGTGAAGAGCGGCGCGATGGTCAGGGTTGCGATCACATAGTTCCTGCCGCGGAGCAGGCGGCGGAAACTGGGACGAAAGATCGTGGACGGCCTGCCCCCGGGGATGAACTGAGGGGTCAGCACCAACGCGACGAGTGCGAGGACGGCGTTGAGGACCATGACCCAACGCCACGACGAGTAGTTGGTCAACGCCCCGTAGACCACCGGGCCCACCAGCCAACCCCCGATGCCGGCGACCATCGCCCATAAGCCGAACGCCTGGCCCAACATCTCCGTGGACACGTTGTCGCGCACGATCGCGAACGAACCCGAGACCAGGATCCCCGCCCCCACCCCCTCGACGATCCGGGCCGCCACCAGCCAACCGTTGGCCGGCGCGGCGGCCGCTGCCACCGAACCGAGAAAGACGAGGACCATCCCCACCATGAAGACCGGCCGCCGCCCGACCCGGTCACCAACCCGACCCGCCGCGATCAGGATGATGGCTTGAGCGAGGAGGAACGACACGCCCACCCACTGCAGCTCGTGCAGGTTCACCCGGTACTCGCCCCTGACCTGGGGAAGCGCCACGCCGAGAGAGTCGATGGCCCTCCCCGCACCGAGCACCAGGGGAATGGCCGCCCACACCACCGGGCGACGCCACGAACGATGGATGTGAACGGGACCCGCGTAGGTAGAAGGCATGGCGCACCCTACCCAACTCGTCGCCGCGTACGCCCAACCGGACCGCGTCGCCGGTCGAGTTCGAGCCCACCGCCGACGACCGGATCAACCGTCGAGCAGCACGATCAGTCGCAACAACGGCAATCCGACTTGGGGCAGCCTCCGGGACCCTGGTGCCCCCCGGGTGTTCGGACGCCGACCAGGACCACGACCATCGCGATCAGCGAGACCCCCGCGGCCACGGCCCAGATCCACGCTGCAGCGACGTCGTAGCCGGCGACCACCCCGAACGTGGGCTTCGAGGTGTTGCTGATCGACTCGAGCATGATCGTGGCGATGACGACACCGATTGCGCTGCCGATCAGGCGCATCGCGAAGTTGAGCCCCGACGCATCGCTCCGGTCCTCGATGTGGATCAGCCTGAACGCCCACCCATTGAGGGCCGGAGTGACGAAGGCCACGCCGGCGCCGGTCACTGCGACCGCCACGATCGTGACCAACAGATCGCGCCCTTCAGCAGCGATCGAGAGCACCACCATGCTCGAGAAGATGAGCCCGAAGCCCACCAACAACGGACGGCGAACCCCGATCCGGTCGGCGAGGCGCCCGGTGGCCACCGGGAGCAGCGCGTACGGGATCCCGTAGGCCAGGGCGACCAGTCCGATTTCCAATGGTGTCAGGGCGTGCACCGTGAAGAGGAAGATGATCATCGTGAACCACAGCAGGCTGAGAATGGTGAAGAGCGGCGCGATGGTCAGGGTTGCGATCACATAGTTCCTGCCGCGGAGCAGGCGGCGGAAACTGGGACGAAAGATCGTGGACGGCCTGCCCCCGGGGATGAACTGAGGGGTCAGCACCAACGCGACGAGGGCAAGGGAGGCGTGCAACACCATGACCCAACGCCACGACGCGTAGTTGGTCAACGCCCCGTAGACCAGCGGGCCTACCAGCCAACCCCCGATGCCGGCGACCATCGCCCACAAGCCGAACGCCTGGCCCAACATCTCGGTCGACACGTTGTCGCGCACGATCGCGAACGAACCCGAGACCAAGATCCCCGCCCCCACCCCCTCGATGATCCGGGCCGATACCAGCCAGCCGTTGGCCGGAGCCGCCGCCGCCACTGCCGAACCCAGCGCAACGACGGCCAGCCCCACCATGAAGACCGGACGCCGCCCGACCCGATCACCGACCCGACCCGCCACGACGAGGATGACCGCTTGAGCGAGAAGGAACGACAGGCCGACCCACTGCAGCTCGTGCAGGTTCACCCGGTACTCACCCCTGATCTGGGGAAGAGCGATCCCGAGGGAGTCGATGGCTCTCGCCGCACCGAGCACCAGAGGAATGGCCGCCCACACCACCGGGCGACGCCACGAATGATGGATGTGAACGGGACCCGCGTAGGTCGAAGGCATGGCGCACCCTACCCAACTCGTCGCCGCGTACGCCCGCCTGGACCGAGTCGCCGGTCCAACAGCCGGTCGAACGCGTGCGCGGCTTCGCTCAGTGGGTTCCAGTCGGTTCCCGTGCATCCTCGAGCGCGACCGGGCTCTGATCCCCACCGAGGGTTCGGATGCCGGTGAGCACGACGACCACCGCGATCAGCGCGATCACCGCAGCCACGGCCCAGATCCACGCCGACGCGGTGTCATAACCCGCGATCGTCCCGAGCGCGGGCTTGGACGTGTGGCCGATCGATTCGAGCATGACCGTGGCGATGACGACACCGACCGCGCTGCCGATCAGACGCACCGTCAGGAAAAGCCCCGACGCATCGCTGCGATCCTCGATGTGGATCTGCCGGAACGCCACACCATTGAGGGCCGGAGTGACGAAGGCCACGCCCGCGCCGGTCACTGCGACCGCCACGATCGTGACCGCCAAGCTGCGCGCTTCGGCGGCGATCGAGACCACCACCATGCTCGAAAAGATCAGCCCGAAGCCGAGCAACAACGGGCGGCGAACCCCGATCCGGTCGGCGAGACGACCCGTGAAGGGCGGCAACATCGCGTACGGGACCCCGTAGGCCAGGGCGACCAGTCCGATTTCCAGTGCCGTCAGGGCGTGCACAACGTGGAGGTAGAAGATCATCGTGAACCACAACATGGTGAGGATGATCAAGACCAGCGCGACCATCACGTTCGCGATGACGTAGTTCTTGTCGTGGAGCAGTCGACGGATGCTCGGGCGAACGATCGTGGACGGTCGGCCCCCGGGGATGAACTGAGGGGTCAGCACCAACGCGACGAGAGCGAGAGCGGCGTGCACCACCATGACCCAACGCCACGACGCGTAATGGGTCAACGCCCCATAGACCACCGGGCCCACCAGCCAACCCCCGATGCCGACGACCATCGCCCACAAGCCGAACGCCTGGCCCAACATCTCGGTCGACACGTTGTC
>JBAXBB010000054.1:0-19394 GCA_037142235.1 Actinomycetes bacterium | reverse complement strand
GCCGGGGGCGTCGCGTGCCCCGGGCCGTGGCGGTGCTGGTCGTGGTGGCGCTCGCCGGGGCGGCGGTCGGCCTGATCGGGCCCGGTTCCGCCGGAGCGGCCGTCGGTCCGAAGTCGGGGGGTGCGATCACCTTCGGGCTCGAGGCCGAGACCACCAGTGGCTGGTGCCTGCCGCAGTCGCAGCTCGCGGCGTCGGGCATCGAGGTCGCCGGGGCGATCTACGACCCGCTCACGGTGATCAACGCGAAGAAGGCCTACGTGCCCTACCTCGCGAAGTCGCTCACCCCGAACGCCACCTTCGACCAGTGGACCATCGCGTTGCGCCCGGGAGTGACGTTCCACGACGGCACGCCGGTCGACGCGGCGGCGGTCAAGTTCAACCTCGACTCCTGGCGCGGGGCGAACCCGCGCCTGCCGGCGCGCCTGCTCCAGTTCGTCTTCGCCAACGTTGCCGACGTCACGGTCGTGGACCCGCTCACGGTGTCGGTCACGACCAAGACCCCCTGGCCCTCGTTCCCGGCGCAGATCGCGGGCGCGCGGTTCGGGATCACCGCCCCTGCGCAGCTCGACAACCCCGACACCTGCGCGACGAACCTCATCGGGAGCGGACCGTTCCAGCTCCAGTCGTGGCGGGTGAACGAGAGCCTCGTCGTCACCCGGAACCCGCACTATTGGCGAACGGGTCTGCCCTACCTCGACCAGATCACGTTCCGGCCGATCACGGACGCGACCTCGGCCATGAACCAGTTCTTGGGCGGAGCGCTCGACGTGTTCCACACGACGAACATCAGTGACATCGTGGCCCTGAAGGCCGACGCCGCCGCCGGGAAGGCGACGGTCATCGAGCAGTCGAGCGGGGCGGAGGTCGCCTACGTGATGTACAACTCCTCGAAGCCGCCGTTCAACGACCTCCTGGCGCGTCAGGCGGTCGTGCTCGCCCGCAACACCGCCCAGGTCAACCAGATCCGCAACCGGGGCCTGCCGCCTCTGGCGAGCGGCCCGTTCTCGCCGGGTTCGGTGGGGTGGCTCGCCGACAACGGCACTCCGAAGCCCGACCTGAAGAAGGCGAAGGCGCTCGTCGCCGAATACACGGCAAAGTACGGCGCCCCGCCGAACTACGAGTACCTGACCACCACCGACCCCAACAACGTGGCGATCGCGGAGCTGGTCAAGGGGCAGTCGGCCAAGGTGGGTATCGAGGTCTCGATCCGCACCGTCGACCAGTCCGCGCTGATCAACGACGCCCTGGCGGGCAACTTCCAGGCCATGTCGTTCCGCAACCACCCGGGTGGTGACCCCGACACGCAGTACGTGTGGTGGAAGTCGACCTCGCCCCTGAACTTCGGGCGGATCAAGGACCCGGAGATCGACCGGCTGCTCGACGCCGGTCGGGTCGAGGCCGACCCGGCGAAGCGGACCGCCATCTACGAGGACCTCAACCGGCGGTTCGCCGACCAGGCGTGGGACCTGTGGTCGTGGTTCACATTGTGGACGATCGGTGCCCAGACCTCCGTGAAGGGAGTGGCGGGTCCGCCGCTCCCCGACGGGGGCGGCAAGCCCTTCGCCGGCTTCGGTGGCGTGGTGCCCGTGGTCGGGATGTGGCGCTCGGGTCGCTGAGTGTGTCGCGCTTCGTCGAACACCTCACCGATGCCTGGTCCGAGCTGTGGAACGGGGGCGACGCCCGCTCCGCGGCCATGGTCTACGCGCCCGACGTCGTGTTCTGGAATGTCGGGCGCGGGCCGGGCGCGGAGGTGTCGGGCACCGACGCGCTGATCGGCGAGCGCTTCGCCTTCCTGGCGCGGGCCGATCGCCTCGGGGTGCTCGTGCGGCGCGCCGTGGTCGACGACGGGCTGGCGGTGGTGGAGTTCGTCATCGCCGCCGACGAGTGCGGGGCCCCGGTGGCGGCACCCGGGTGCGCGTGGTGGTGGTTCGACGACAACGGGCGGATCGCACGCGAGGAATGGTGGTTCGACCGGGAGCGGTGGGCGCCGGCGGACCCGGCGGTCGCCGGCCACGACGTCGAGAGCCGGGCCGATGATCCCGGGCCGGTCGCCCGGCGCGAGTTGGCGGAAGGGGTCGTCCGGGCCCTCGACGCGTCGCCGGCGGCGGCGGTGGCCCGGTTCTGGGCCCACGACGCGGTGGTCGACCTCATGGGGGGCGACTTCGCGGCCGGCCGAGAGGTCGTGCTGCGGGGCCGGACCGCGTTGCGTGACGCGGCGGCCCGGGAGGCGGCCGACCTCGTGGGGTGCGCCACGACCGTGCTCTCGGTCGGGGGTGCGGGACCGGTGGTCGCCTGGACCCAGGTGACCGAGGGCACGACGCCGTCGGGCACGCGTCGGGCCGTCCCGTCGGCCCGGGTGTGCACGCTCGACCTGCACGGTCGGATCGCGGGGGAGCACCGCTACGTGCTCCGGGCCTGGCCCGACCGCGCTCCTCGATGACCGACGTCGCGTCGGGTCGCCCCCTGCCCAACGGACTACGCGCACTCGGGTCGCGCGACTACCGGGTCTTCTGGTCGGCGGCCCTGGTGTCGAGCGTGGGCTCCCACATGCAGCTCGCCGCGTTGGGCTGGGTGGTCGTGGTGCTCACGGGGAGCGCCACCAAGGTCGGGCTGGTGGCCTTCGGCACCACGATCCCGCTGGTGGTGCTCAGTCCGGTCGCGGGTTCGCTCACCGACCGCTTCCCCCGCCGGTCACTGCTCCTCGTCACCCTCGTGATCCAGACGTTCCAGGCCACGGCGCTGTTCGTCACCTGGTACTCGGGGCTCCGCGAGTACTGGCTGATCTTCGCGCTGGCGATGCTCGGTGGGGTCGCCACCGGGCTCAACGGTCCGGTCTACCAGGCGTTCGTACCGGAGTTGGTGCCCCGGTCGGACCTCCCCAACGCGGTGATGCTCAACTCGGCGCAGTTCAACGTGGCGAAGGCCATCGGTCCGATGGCAGCCGGGGTGCTGCTCGTGAACACGGCCGGGGCGAGCTGGTGCTTCCTCGCCAACGCGGTCAGCTTCGGTGCCGTCATGATCGCGGTGGCGCTGATCCACGAAGGGCCTCACCCTCCGCCCGCGGTCGACACGCACGGGTTCTGGCGCGACTTCGTCGAGGGCGCCCGTCACGTCCGGCGCGAGCCGGGGCTGCGCACGGCGATCGGGATGAACGGCTTCATCGCGATGGTGGGTCAGCCGCTGGTCCCGCTGATCCCGGTCGTCGCGTTGCGCCTGTACCACGCCAATGCCGTCACGTACGGCGTGCTCGCCGGGGCGCTCGGGGTGGGCGCGATCCTGGGTGCGGTGCTGGCCGGGCGCCTCGACGGCCGTTGGCGCCCGAGTTCGGTGCTCGCGATGGGCCTCCTGCTCTACGCCGGGTTCACGGTCTTCGTGGCGTTGGCGTCGTCGCTGTCGGTCGGGCTGATCGCGATCGCCGGGGCCGGTGGCGGGTTCTTGGTGGTGATCGCCACTGACAACAGCGCCATCCAGACCCTGGCCCGCGATCCCTGGCGGGGTCGGGTCATCGGGATCTGGCTCATGGTCTACGGCTTCGCCTACCCGGTCGGGGTGCTGGCCCAGGGAGCACTCGCCGATGCGATCGGGGTCCGAACGCTGCTGTTGGCGGACGCCGCGGTCCTCGCAGTCGTGACGACCGTGCTGATGGTGCGCGGTGCGTTGCGCGCGGTCGACGTCGAGGCCGAGCTGGTCTGACGGCGCGGGGGTCAGTCGATGACGCGCAGGGCACCTTCGGGGCAGTTGGCGACGGCGCTGCGGGCGGCCGCGTCGAGGTCGGGACCGGGCTGGGCCACCACGACGATGCAGTGCCCCTCGTCGTCGGGGGCGAACACGTCGGGGGCGAGCGCGTAGCAGCGGCCGTGACCGGTGCAGGCGTCGGAGTCGAGGACGATGCGCATGGCTTCCCCCGGGGGTCGGTGGGGTGGTGGGACGGGTTGGCGCCCGGGTCGGTTCCGCACTGTAATTGGGGTGTGACGACGCGTTGGTCCGGATCCGATTCGCCGCGCGGCGACGACTACGACGCTCGCTGGGACCACCTCACGGCGAGTGGTGCGGCCGTACACGGCGAGGCCGATCTGGTCGATGCGCTCCTGCGGGAGCGCGGCGGCCGTCGGGTGCTCGACGCCGGCTGCGGCACCGGCCGGGTCGCGATCGAACTGGCGGCCCGGGGGTACGACGTCGTGGGCACCGACCTCGACGACGCCATGCTCGCCACGGCCCGCCGCAAGGCACCCGCCCTCGAGTGGGTCACCGCGGATCTGGCCGACCTGGGAGCCGCCCCGGCCCTGGCGGCACCGGTGCCCTTCGACCTCGTGGTGCTGGCGGGCAACGTGATGATCTTCCTCGCCCCGGACGCGGAGGGCGCCGTCCTGTCCGGAGTGGCCGACCGCCTGGTGCCCGGGGGGCGGTGCGTGGCCGGGTTCCAGGTGCGCTCCGGGCGGTTGTCGGTCGAGCATTTCGACCTCCGGGCGGCCGCGGTGGGGTTGGAGCCGGTCGCCCGCTACGCCACCTGGGACCGTGATCCCTATCGGGGTGGCGACTACGTCGTCCTGGTGCACGAACGGGGCTGACCGGGCCCGCGACCGGTCGCACCGGGTGGCTGGGTACCATCGCGTGCCTGTCCACACCGGCCTCAACCGTGCTCATGAGCAACACGAGCCGACCACGGAGCTCTCCGACCGTGACCGCACCCGTCGCACCCGCCGGACCCGCCGCGACCCCAGTCGCCGGTCCGGGCCCCGCCCACCGCCTCCGGCGCCGCCGCGCGGGCGCGGTGGCAGTGGTGGCTCTGGCGGTGGCGGTCCTGGCTGCGGCCTGCGGCGAGCCCGATCCGCCGCCGCCACCCGCGCCGCCCGAGGTGACCACCACGACCACCACCGCCCCCGTCGTGTGCGATGCGCCCGCCGGATCGAGCGCGTCGCACGTCGTGGTGATGGGGCCCTGCCCGCGGTTGAACCCCGACCAGATCGTGTGGTGGTTCTTCGCCAACACCAAGGTCCCCTACAACGGCACCGTTCCGCTGGCCGACCTCGTGCGGATGTTCCTCGACGAGGGCCGCGCCGAGGGCGTGCGCGGCGACGTGGCGTTCGCGCAGTCGATCGTGGAGACGGGCTGGTTCCAGTTCCCCGGCGGCGTCCCCGCGTCGGCCAACAACTTCTCGGGGCTCGGCGCCACCGGCGCGCCCGGCGTGTACCTCACGTTCCCCGACGCCCGCACCGGGGTCCGGGCCCAGATCCAGCACCTCCGGGCCTACGCCGACGCCACCGCCACGTCGTGCGCCGTGCCGCCGCTGCACTTCGCGTGCGTCGATCCGCGTTTCACCTACGTGAGCCCGAAGGGCAAGGCGCCCACCTGGAACCAGTTCGGGGGTGGGATCTGGGCGGCCGATCCCGGGTACGCGCCGAAGGTGCTCGGCGTCTACACCAACATGCTCGCCCTCGTGAGCCTGACCCTGGCCTAGCGCCGCGCCGACTCGTGCTGGCCCGTGCCGGCTCGGCGGTCTCAGGTGGCGGGCAGGCGAACCGTGAACCGTGCGCCGTGCGGCTCGGCGCGGTCGACCGTGACGGTGCCCCGGTGGCGCTCGATGGTGGCGCGGACCACGGCCAACCCCAGTCCCATGCCCCCGGCGTCACGGGCGCGGCCTGCGTCGAGGCGCGTGAACCGCTCGAAGACCCGCTCGCGGTCCTCGGGGGCGATGCCCGGACCGTCGTCGGTGACCACCAGCACCACCTCGCTCGCGGCTTCGTCGGCCTGCACCGAGACGCTGACGCGCGACCCGGCGTGGCGGCACGCGTTGTCGACCAGGTTGCCGACGACCCGCGTCAGGGCGTCGCGCCGACCGAGCACCCGCCCCCCGGACACCTGGCGGGTGTCGATCGGCATCGGGTGCGGTCGCTCGCACACCTCGAAGACGATCTCGTCGAGGTCGACCTCGACCAGATCGGTGGGGTCCGCGTTCTCGTCGAGGCGGGCGAGGTCGACCAGATCGGTCACGGCCTGCTCGAGCCGGGCGTCCTCGCCGAGCACGCGCTGGGCCACGCGCTCCCAGTCGGCGTCGGGCCCCCGGCGCAGCGCCACCTCCAACTGGGTCCGGATCGACGCCACGGGGCTCCGGAGCTCGTGCGACGCGTCGGACACGAAGCGGCGTTGGCGCGCCGAGGCGTCGTCGAGTCGTTGGAGCATCTCGTTCATCGTCATCGCGAGGCGGGCGACCTCGTCGCGGGCACGCGGCACCGGAACGCGGCGGTGGATGGTCGCGTCGGTGATCGAGGCCGCCTCGGCGCGGATCTCCTCGACCGGTCGGAGGGCCCGCCCCGCCATCACCCAGGCGATGAGGCCGACGAGGAGCACCAGGAAGGGGAATCCGAAGTAGAGGCCGTGGGTGATGCCGGTGACGGTGCCGTCGACCTGAGCGGTGGACCGTTGCGCCACGAGCACCAGCTGTCCCTGCGCTGACTTCACGATCTGACGCGTCTGGACTTCGCGCGCCTGACGCTCCTGCGCCCGCTGGTAGGCGAGGGCGGCCTCGGTCTGACGGGTGACCGGCACGAGCCGTCCGTCGGGGAGCACGTAGTACCGCGCTCCCGTCGAGTTGTCGACGACCTCCAGCACGGGCGAGTCGCGCGACGACGGGGGGAGGTCGACCCGTCCGGGAACCCCGTCGGCGACCTGGGCGGCGAGCGCGTCGAGCTGTTGCTGGTCGGTGCGCTGGATGCTGCTGATGACGTTGTTGCGGACCGTGTGCACCAGCGCGTACGACGCGGCGCCCAGGGCCACGGCGAACAGGCCGGCGGCCACGAGCGTGATGCGCCAGCGGACGGAGAGGCGGCCGATCATTCTTCGGCGTCGATCCGGTAGCCCGCGCCGCGCACCGTGCGGATGAGATGGGAGCCGAACGGGGTGTCGATCTTGCGGCGGAGGTAGCCCACGTAGACCTCCACCACGTTGGGGTCGCCACCGAATTCGATTCCCCACACGTGGTCGAGGATCTCGCTCTTCGAGGCCACGTTCCCGTCCCGACGCATGAGGTATTCGAGGAGTGCGAACTCGCGGGCGGTGAGCTTCACCGTGGTGGCGCCGCGCTCGAAGCGCCGGGTGCCCGGGTCGAGGCGGAGCGGTCCGAGCTCGAGCACCGCGGGTCGCGGGGGCGCGCCGCGGCGGACCAGGGCCCGCAAGCGGGCGAGCAGGACCACGAACGAGAAGGGTTTCGACAAGAAGTCGTCGGCACCGGTGTCGAGGGCTTCGGCTTCGTCCCACTCGCCGTCCTTGGCGGTCAGCATGAGGATGGGGGTCCAGACCCCCACGTCGCGCAGCCCCTCGCACACCTTGTACCCGTTCATGCCGGGAAGGAGGATGTCGAGGACGATGGCGTCGTAGGAGCCTTCTCGGGCGCGCCACAAGCCCTCGTTGCCGTCGTGGACGACGTCGACGTCGAAGCCCTCGGCCATCAGACCGTCGCGGACCGCCTCGGCCAGTGCCACTTCGTCCTCGACCAACAGCACGCGCATCCCGCGATCGTGCCAGGCCCCGGGGCCGGCCCGGGCGCGAACCTGAGAACCTGAGAAGGGGTGCGGTCGGGCCTGCTGAACGGGGGCTGTGCGGTGCTGGACTCGCCCGACCCGGAGCGCGAGACTGGCGTCATGCGTTCAGTCTCACGCTTCCGTCCGCTCGCCGTCGCCGCCGTGGGCGTCGTCCTCGCCGTCGGCGTGGCCGCCGGTCCGGGGGTGGCCTCCGCCGCCGGGAACGGTGGGGACGACCGCGGCCGGGGCGACGTCGTGGCCTACCGCCAGTGCGTGCGCGCGGCCATGGCGGTGGGGGTCACCCCGCCGGGACCCGGTGGATTCTCCGCGCTGAGCGCCGATGACCGGGCAGCCGTGCGGGCCGCCCGCTTGGTCGCGCGCGACTCGTGTGCATCCTCGGCGCCGGCCCGGTTGCGCCAGAAGATCGCGCGTCGGGCTCAGGGGCGCGAGGGTCGTCGCACGCCCTAGGGCCCGACGAGCTCCCAGAGGTTGCCGGCCGGGTCGGTGACGAAGGCGTGACGGTCGCCGTCGAAGGCGATCGTGCGGGTCGAGAACCCGCCCGCCTCGAGCCGCGCCACGGTCGCGTCGAGTTGGTCGTCACAGCGGATCGCCGTATGGGCGGAGGCCACCACCGCGTGGTCCGGACCGGGGGAGAGGTGCACCTGGTGGCCGTCGTCCGCCTCGAACCACCAGACCCGGCGCCCCATCCCCTCGACCATGGTGCGGATTTCGGGTCCGGCCTCGACCTCTCGGTACCCGAGCATCGTCACCAGCCACTCACCCATCGTGGGGGCGCCGTCGTCGGGGACCGACAGGTTCACATGGTGGAGACCGCGGGGCACGGTGACAAAGCGTAGGCGCGTACGATCGGGCCGTGCCGAAGTCACCGACGCTCGCGATCACCGGCGACGCCGCGGCCGATGCGCTGCTGGTCTCCGACCCGCTCGCCCTCGTGATCGGGATGCTCCTCGACCAGCAGATCACGATGGAGATGGCGTTCCGAGGCCCCGCCCGGCTCCGGGAGCGCCTCGGAGGCCTCGACGCCGCCGCCATCGCCGCGATGGCGCCGGACCGGTTCCTCGCAGCCTTCTCCGAGAAGCCGGCGCTGCACCGGTTCCCCGGGTCGATGGGCGCTCGGACCCAGGCGCTGTGTCAGTACCTCACCGACGAGTACGGCGGCGACGCCTCGGCGCTCTGGGCCGGCGTGGCCACCGGTACCGAGCTCTTCGACCGGGTCCGGGCCCTCCCCGGGTTCGGCGACGAGAAGGCCAAGATCTTCGTCGCGCTGCTCGGCAAGCGGTTCGGGGTGAGGCCTCAGGGTTGGGAAGTGGCGTGTGCGCCCTTCTCCGACGCCGAGCCCCGGTCGGTGGCCGACATCGACTCGGCGGAGGCCCTGGCCCGGGTGCGCGCCTGGAAGAAGGCCAAGAAGGCCGCGGGCCGGACCAAACAGGACTGATCTCCGTCTAGCCTGGGCGACGAGCGGGTCCCGCCGGGTCCCGCCGGGTCTTCCTCACTTCGCCGGGACCGCCGGGGATCGACATCGTCGACGAGGACGACCTTCCGTCGCCCCGATCCTCATTCGATCGGTGACGGGTCCCCTGAGCCGCCCCTCCGGGCGCCTCCCGCACGAAAGCCGACCCCATGTCCACCACCTTCGAGGCGCTCGGCGTCTCTCCCGACCTCGTCGCGCGCCTCGCCGCCGACGGTATCGGCGCTCCGTTCGCCATCCAGATCCTGACCATCGCCGACGGCCTGGCCGGCCGCGACGTCTGCGGCAAGGCCAAGACCGGCTCGGGCAAGACGCTCGCCTTCGGGATCCCGGTGGTCGAGCGCGTCTCCTCGGCCTCGCCCCACCACCCGACCGGCCTGGTGCTGGTCCCCACTCGCGAGCTCGCCAACCAGGTGGGCGAGGTGCTCACCCCGCTCGCCGCGGTGCGGGGACGCACCGTCCAGACCGTCTACGGCGGCGTGGGCTTCGAGGCCCAGCGTGACGCGCTCCAGCGCGGGGTCGACATCCTCGTCGCGACCCCGGGACGCCTGATCGACCTGATGGAGCAGGGCGACGTCGACCTCGACGCCATCGAGGTGCTCGTCCTCGACGAAGCCGACCGCATGCTCGACATGGGCTTCTCGCCGCAGGTGCAGAAGATCCTCTTCCGGATCACCCGTCCGCACCAGACCATGTTGTTCTCGGCCACCCTCGACGGGGCGATCAAGCGGATCGTCGACCGCTACCTCTCCGACCCGATCGAGCACGAGGTCGAGTCCGACGAACCGACCGTCGACCAGATGGAGCACCGGTTCCTCTACGTGCACCAGCTCGACAAGGTCAAGGTGTGTGCGGCGATCTGCCGGAGCACCGACCGAGTCCTGGTCTTCTGCAACACCAAGCGGGCCGCCGACCGGGTCGCACAGCAGCTCACCCGGGAAGGGGTCGACGCAGCGCCCATCCACGGCGACCTCCGTCAGACCGCCCGCGAGCGTGCTCTCGCCGACTTCGCGTCCGGCAAGGTCCCGGTGCTCGTCGCCACCGACGTCGCCGCCCGGGGGTTGCACATCGACGACGTGGGGATCGTGGTGCACTACGACCCGACCGACGATCCGAACAACTACCTCCACCGGTCGGGCCGTACGGCCCGGGCCGGGAGTGACGGCGTCGCCGTGACCCTCATGCTCTGGAACCAGGAGAACGAGGTGCGGGTGGTACTGCGGCGCCTGGCTATCGACCAGCCGATCGTCGAGGTCTTCTCGAACGACCCGTGCCTGGCCGACCTCGCGGCCTGGGACCCGGCCCGCTCGGCCGAGTCCACGTCGGCCGGCGTCTGATCCGGTCTTCCGTTCGCCGTCCGACCGCCGCGCCTGGGAGGATGGCCCCGTGTCCAGCGAAAGCCGTGTCTCGCTCAAGATCGGCGCCATCGCCGAGTCGGCGACCCTCGCGGTCGACGCCAAGGCCAAGGCGCTGCAGGCGTCGGGCGAGCACGTCATCAGCTTCGGTGCGGGAGAGCCCGACTTCCCGACGCCCACGCTGATCGTGGAGGCGGCCGTCGCGGCCTGCCTCGACCCGAAGAACCACCGGTACTCGCCGTCGGCGGGGTTGCCCGAGTTGCGCGAGGCGATCGCGGCCAAGACCGTGCGCGACTCGCGCTACGCCTGCGAGGCCGCGCAGGTGCTCGTCACCAACGGCGGCAAGCACGCCGTGTACAACGCCTTCCAGGTGCTGTGCAACCCCGGCGACGAGGTGTTGCTCCCCGCGCCCTACTGGACCACCTACCCGGAGGCGATCGCGCTGGCCGACGCCACCCCGATCGTCCTCCCCACCGACGACTCCTCCCAGTTCCGGGTGACGGTCGACCAGCTCGAGGCGGCGCGCTCGCACCGCACCAAGGCGCTGGTCTTCGTCTCGCCGAGCAACCCGACCGGTTCGGTCTACCCGCCGGCCGAGATCGAGGCGATCGGGCGCTGGGCGGTCGAGCACGGGATCTGGGTGATCACCGACGAGATCTATGAGCACCTCACCTACGGAGCGCACACGTTCGCGTCGCTGCCCGCCCTCGTGCCCGAGGCGGCCGACACCACGATCGTGCTCAACGGCGTCGCCAAGACCTACGCCATGACCGGGTGGCGGGTCGGCTGGATGATCGGTCCGCGTGACGTCATCACGGCGGCGACCAACCTCCAGTCGCACTCCACGTCGAACGTCGCCAACGTCTCCCAGCGCGCCGCCCTGGCCGCGGTGTCCGGCGACCTCTCGGCCGTCGCCATGATGCGTGAGGCCTTCGCCCGGCGGGCCGTCGCCATGCACGCCGGGCTCACCGCGATCCCCGGGGTCACCTGTCTGGAGCCTCAGGGGGCCTTCTACTGCTTCCCGAACTTCGAGGGGGTCCTGGGCGGCGAGGTGGGGGGCTGGAAGGTCTCGACCACCTTGGAGCTCTGTGAGGTGCTGCTCGAGGTCGCCAAGGTGGCGCTGGTGCCCGGTGAGGCGTTCGGAGCTCCCGGGTACGCCCGCTTGTCCTTCGCCCTGGGCGACGCCGACCTCGCCGACGGGGTCGCCCGCATCGCCACCGCCCTGCGCGCCTGAACTGCCGTGCCCGTTTCGGCGCGGCTCGGGGGACTGACGGTAACGTCGTCAGGGTGACGAAAACCGCGCGAGTGCTGGTCTCGGAAACCCTGGCGCCACGCGGGCTCGACGCCCTGCGGGCCGCCGGCTTCGAGGTCGACCTGCGTACCGGGTTGTCGCCCGCCGAGCTCTGCGAGGCGGTCGTCGGCGCCTCGGCGCTGGTGATCCGCAGCGCGACGGAGGTCACCGACGCAGTCCTCGAGGCGGGCCGCGACCTGGTGGTCGTGGGGCGGGCGGGCATCGGTCTCGACAACGTCGACGTCGAGGCCGCGACGCGTCGCGGCGTGATGGTCGTCAACGCTCCGCAGTCCAACGTGATCTCGGCGGCCGAGCACGCCTTCGCCCTGCTCATGGCGCAGGCCCGCAACATCCCCCAGGCCAACTCCGATCTCAAGGCCGGCGCCTGGAATCGGTCGCGCTGGGAGGGCGTTGAACTCCACGGTAAGACGCTCGGGACCGCCGGGCTGGGTCGGGTGGGTGTGCTGGTGGCCCAGCGGGCGCTGGCCTTCGGGATGCAGCTGCTCGCCTACGACCCCTACGTGAGCGCCGATCGCGCCCGGCAGCTCGGCGTGACCCTCGTCCCGACGGTCGAGAACCTCGTCCGTCAGGCCGACTTCCTCTCCATCCACCTTCCCAAGACGCCCGAGACGCTGGGGCTGGTCTCGGCCGCCCTGCTGGCCCAGGCCAAGCCCACGCTCCGGATCGTCAACACCGCGCGCGGTGGGATCATCGACGAGGCGGCGCTCGCCGACGCACTGCGTGATGGGCGGATCGCCGGCGCGGCCCTCGACGTCTTCGCCGTCGAGCCGACCACCGAGTCCCCGTTGTTCGCGCTGCCCAACGTGGTGGTGACCCCGCACCTGGGTGCCTCCACGGCCGAGGCCCAGGACAAGGCCGGCCAGACCATCGCCGAGCAGGTCGTGCTCGCGCTGCGGGGCGAGTTCGTGCCCTACGCCGTGAACCTGGCGGCGAAGGAGGCCAACGCCACCGTCCAGCCCTTCCTCCCGATCGCCGAGCGGCTCGGCCGGCTGTTCACGCTGCTTGCGGGCGGTACGGTCGACACCCTCGAGATTTCCTACGAGGGAGAGATCGCGGACTACGACTGCCGGGTGCTGACCCTCGCGGTGCTCAAGGGTGCGCTCGGCGTGGTGGTCGACGAGCCGGTGAGCTTCGTCAACGCTCCGCAGATCGCCGCCTCCCGGGGCCTCCAGGTGAGCGAGACCACCTCGTCGGCGTCGCTCGACTACCGCAACCTCGTAACGCTCCGCGGTCGACTGGATGGCCGCGACTTCCACGTGGCCGGCACGCTCTTCGGCCGGCGCGACGCCTCGCGCATCGTCGGCATCCAGGACCACGCCGTCGACGTCCGACCGACCGGGCACTTCATCGTGGTCACCAACAACGACGCGCCGGGGATGATCGGGCGGGTCGGGACGATCGTCGGCGAGGCCGGCATCAACATCTCCGACATGGACGTGGGGATCAGCGACGCGCTCAGCTCCGCGCTGATGGTCATCACCTGCGACGCTGAAGTGCCCGCCTCCGTCGTCGAGGCGATCCGGGCCACGACCGGCGTGATCGACGCGAAGGCGATCGACCTCGCCTAGAGGGCGTCGGTGCGATCCACCGGTGTGGCGCGCTCAGCGTGGGAGGCGCAGTTCCACGGTGCCCGTAGCGTGGTCGCCGAGGTCGTTGGCCGCCCGGACGGCCACCTCGACCAGACGTTCGTCACCGACGACGCGGTCGTCGGCGATCGCCCCGGTGAACGAGAGCACCCGGCCCGGCACCGACGGCGCACCGAGGCGGATCGTGAGGCGGGTCAGCACGGCCTCGCAGCCGGCCCAGTCGGTGACGTAGCGCGCGAGGTAGCCGTTGGTCGTCAGGATGTTCATGAAGACATCGGGGGCGCCCTGGGCTCGCGCGAAGTCGCGGTCGTGGTGGACCGGCATGAAGTCCCGGGACGCAATGGCCCCCGCCACGACCACCGTGGGGGTGACCTCCAGGTCGAAGGTCGGGAGCGGGCCACGCGGTTGCTTCGCCGGGGCCGCCGCCGGGGTGGCGGCTGCGGTGCGGGGCGCCCGGGGGGCCAGGTCGGCGGCCGAGCGGGTGGGGTCGAACTTGAAGATCCGGAACCGTTGGCGCCCGACCTCCTCACCGTCGGTGGTGGCGAACGTGGTCACCCAGGTCACGAAGTACCCGACCCCGAGCCCGGTGCCCTTGAGTTCGGAGATCGATTCCAGCACCGCGCCCGACGTGAGGTGCTCGCCGAGGTGCAGGTACCGGTCGAACTCGAGCTCGGAGTTGGTGGCGAGGGTGCCGGGGAACCCGTGCGCGGCGAGGACGGCCACGGGGGTGTCGGGGTCCATCGCACCAGGGGCGCCGCCCCGTTCGCGGATCCCGGTGACGACCGGCCGGGGCATCGACCAGGTCTGGAGCATGGCCGGCGGGGCGACGACCCGGCGGTGGCGAGAGCCCCGGGCGGCCGCCTCGTCGAGGTAGACGGGGTTGTGGTCCTCGAGGGCGTCGCACCAGTGGCGGATCATCGGGAGGTTGACCGGGTCGGGCGCGACGGTGGGGCCGTTCCCCATGGGCCGTCCGACGTGGGCCAGGAGGCGTTCCCGGAGCGGATCGTCGTGCGCGGCGTCGGGCATGCGGATCCTCGCACCGTGTCTTGGAGCGGCCGCCGGTGGTCGACGGCCGGTGGCGTAGCGTACCGCGGACGCCAAGAGGTCCACGGCGGTGCGCTACGTTCCG
Organism: Actinomycetes bacterium; assembly: GCA_037142235.1. GTDB lineage: Bacteria > Actinomycetota > Acidimicrobiia > IMCC26256 > PALSA-555 > CAIUKV01. The sequence continues at coordinate 5,006 of JBAXBB010000054.1, read as the reverse complement.
GCGATGACCCCTGCACCGATCGTCGATCCCGAACGCTACGAGCGCGGACTGGCGCGCTACCGCGAGATCTACGGCGCCGACGCCGTCGTGTTCGAGCCCGGGCAGGCCGAGTTCTTCGACCTGATGATCGCCCAGCTCTTCGGGGAGGTCTGGACCCGCCCCGCGCTGGCCATCCCGGAGCGCCGTCTGCTCGTGATGGGTGTCCTGGTGGCGCAGCACCGCTTTGACGTGCTGCAGATCCAGTTCACCTGCGCGCTCCAGCAGGGAGAGCTGACGGTGGAGCAGGTCCGGGAGGTCGTGATCCAGTTGCTGCCCTACGTCGGGTACCCCGCCAGCGCCGACCTCTACCGGGTCAGCGAAGCCGCGGTCGCTGCGGTCGCGGGCTCATGAGCACCGCCGTCGCCATGATCGGGCTCGGCCGGATGGGCGGGCCGATGGCCGACCACGTCGCGCGCGCCGGCCTCGCCCTGCGGGTCCACGACCGCTCGACCGCGGCGGTCGCGGCGCGGGTCGCGACGGGGGCCGTCGCGGCCGGGTCCGCCGCCGATGCCGCCCGGGGTGCGAGCGTCGTGGGCATCACCGTCCTCGACGACGACCAGGTGCTCGACGTGCTGTCGGGGTCCGACGGTGTGCTCGGGGTCCTCGAGCCGGGCGCCGTGGTCGCCGTGCACTCCACGGTCCGGCCCGCCACCGTGCGCACGGCGGTGGCCCGGGGCGCCGAGCGGGGCGTGATCGTGCTCGACGCGGGCATCAGCGGCGGGGAGACCGGGGCGGTCGCCGGCACGCTGCTGTCACTCGTGGGCGGACCGACCGCCGCCGTCGACCGGGCCCGGCCCTACTTCGAGGCCTTTTCGAAGGAGGTCGTGCACGCGGGTCCGTCGGGTGCGGGCATGGCACTGAAACTGGCGCGCAACGCCACGGGCTACGCCTGGATGGCGGCCGTCCACGAGGCCATGGAGCTCGCGGTGCGGGCCGGCGTCGGGGCCGAGGTGCTGCGCCACACCATCGCCGAGACCGGGGTCTTCGAGCAGGCCCTCGTCCCGCTCGGCCTGGGCGGTCCCGAGCCCTTCCCGCCCGACACCCCGGCGGCCACGCTGGCGGCCTTCACCCACACCGTCCGGCTCGCCGACAAGGACCTCGACCACGCCCTCGAACTGGCCGCGGACCTGGGGGTGGCCACTCCGGGGTTCGCGGTGGTGCGCACCGAGTTCCACCGGTCGGTCAGACTGTGAGCATGCCGCCGGTCGCCCGCCACGTGGGGGTCGAAGAGATCCCGTGGGTCCGCAACCCCAGTTTCGGGGCGGGGATGCGCCTGCTCCAGGTCGATCCAGGCCAGGGGATGTCGGTGATGCACGGTCTCCTGCCCGCCGGCATGGTCGCTGCCACCCACCGTCACCGGGGCCCGGTCCAGATGTGGACGATGTCGGGGTCGTGGGTCTACCGCGAGCACGGGTTCGTCAACCGGGCCGGCTCCTATCTCTACGAGCCCGTGGATTCGGTCCACACGCTCTTCGTCCCCGACGACAACGTCGAGGAGACCGAGGTGCTCAGCATCGTCCACGGCGACGTGGAGTACCTCGATCCCGACGGCGGCGTCGCCTACGTCTCCACGTGGGAGCGCAGCCTCGCCGACTACTACGCCGGGTGTGAGGAAGCCGGGCTGACCCGGCCCAACGGCATCATCCGCTGAACGCCGACACCCCCACGACGGAGGAGGACCCCATGGCGACACCCACGGTGGACACCGCGGCCTACCCGTGGCTCGAGATCACCGGGGATCCGTCGAGCTCGTACCCGATCCACCACGACCTCGTGATCCTCGGGCACGACCGCGACGCCGGCACCCTCGACCTGCTGATCCGCTTCGACGACCGGGGTGGCCACTGCCAGGCCCATCGGCACATCTCCACGACCACCGTGCTGGTGCTCGAGGGGGAGCAGCACCTCGACGAGCTGCGGCCTGACGGCACGCGGGTCCACAAGGTGCGCCGGGCCGGGGAGCACCACCTGAGCACTGGTGACCCGTACCCGCACCGCGAGCGCGGGGGTTCCGACGGCGCCGTGGTCTTCTTCAGTCATCACGCGCCCGACGGGCGGCTCTACGAGATCGTCGACGACGACGGCGCGGTCGTCTCGACCGTCACGATCGACTCGCTCATCGCCCTGTGGGACCGTCGGTGAGCACCCCCGACCTCGACGCGATCCGGGCCCGGTACCGCGAGGAACGCGACCAGCGCCTTCGACCCGACGGCAACGACCAGTACCGCGAGCTCACCGGCGAACTCTCCGGTTTCCTGGCCGATCCGGATCCTGATCCCGACTTCTCTCGGGCCCCGCTCCACGACGACGTCGACGTCGTAATCGTGGGCGGAGGATTCAGCGGACTGTTGGCGGGCGCGCGCCTGCGCGAGGCCGGACTCGGGCGCATTCGCATCGTGGAGTCGGGCGCCGACGTGGGGGGCACCTGGTACTGGAACCGCTATCCGGGAGTGCAGTGCGACATCGAGTCGTACATCTACCTGCCCCTCCTGGAGGAGATCGGGTACCTTCCGACCGAGAAGTACGCGCACGGTCCCGAGATCCTCGAGCACAGTCGGGCGATCGCCCGCCGCTACGGCCTCTACGACGACGCGTGCTTCCGCACTTTGGTCACCGGGATGCGCTGGGACGACGAGGCCGCCCGTTGGATCGTGACCACCGATCGTCACGACCGCATGACGGCGCGCTACGTCGTGACCGCCATCGGGCCCCTGAGCCGCCCGAAGTTCCCTGGCCTCCCCGGCATCGAGACCTTCGGTGGGCACCTGTTCCACACCAGCCGCTGGGACTTCGCCTACACGGGTGGTGACACCGACGGGAACCTGGTCGGGCTCCAGGACCAGCGGGTGGGCATCGTCGGGACCGGTGCGACCGCCGTGCAGTGCATTCCGCACCTCGGCGAGTGGGCGCAGCACCTCTACGTGTTCCAGCGGACGCCGTCGTCGATCGACGTGCGGGGGAACCGGCCCACTGATCCGGAGTGGGCCGCGAGCCTGGAGCCGGGGTGGCAGCAGCGCCGCATCGACAACTTCGGCACCCTGGTGTCGGGAGGGTTCGCGGAGGAGGACCTCGTCGCCGACGGGTGGACCGACATCATCCGTCGGCTGACCATCCTCGGTGTCGCCGACCTCGTGGCCCAGGGTCTCGGGCCCGAGGCCATCGCGGAGCGCATGGAGCTGCTCGACTTCGAGAAGATGGAGCAGATCCGGCAGCGCGTCGACGAGATCGTCGGGGATCCGGCCACCGCCGAGGCCCTCAAGCCCTGGTACCGGCAGTTCTGCAAGCGCCCGTGCTTCCACGACGACTACCTCGCCACGTTCAACCGCGCCAACGTCACCCTCGTCGACACGATGGGTCGCGGCGTGGAGCGCGTCACCGAACGGGGCGTGGTGGTGGCGGGGCAGGAGTACGAGGTCGACTGCCTCGTGTTCGCCACCGGCTTCGAGGTCGGCACCGCCTACACCCGCCGGGCCGGGTTCGACATCGTGGGGCGCGACGGCACGAGCCTGGCTGGCGAGTGGGAGCGTCAGGTGGCCACCTTCCAGGGGCTCATCAGCCACCGCTTCCCCAACTGCTTCTTCATGGGCGGGGTGCAGTCGGGGGTGTCGCCCAACTTCACCGAGCTCTACAACGAGCAGAGCCTCCACCTCGCCCACGTGGTCGCCGAGGTCGAGCGGGCCGGGGCCCGCACGGTCGAGCCCACGCCGGAAGCCGAGGCGGCCTGGGTGCAGGCGATCGTCGACGGCTCCGGAGGTCGGGAGTCGTTCCAGGAGTCGTGCACCCCCGGCTACTACAACAACGAAGGGCGGCCGGGGGAGGGCCCGGGCTGGTTCGGTGGGAGCTACGGCGGCGGCGCCCCGGCGTTCTTCGCGGTGCTGCGCGCGTGGCGCGAGCAAGGTGACCTCGACGGCCTCGTGCTGACCTGAGGCCCGGGCGCCGACACGTTCGGACGCCCGATCAGACTGCGGGCGTTTCGGTCACTTCGGCGGGAAGCGGAGTGCGCCGTCGAGCCGGATCACCTCTCCGTTGAGGTAGGGGTTGCGGGCGATCTGCTCGATCAAGAGGGCGAACTCCCCGGGCTCGCCGAGGCGCTTCGGGAACTGGATGCCGGCGACGAACTTCTGCATCATCTCGTCGGGGACCGACTTCATGATCGGGGTGCCCATGGTGCCGGGGGCGATGGTCATCACCCGGATTCCGGCGGAGGCCAGGTCGCGGGCCATCGGGAGGGTCATCCCGATGATGCCGCCCTTGGCCGAGGCGTACGCGACCTGACCGGTCTGTCCCTCGATGCCGGCGATCGAGGCGGTGTGCACGATCACGCCGCGTTCACCGTCGGCGTCGGGCTCGTTCTGGCTCATGGCCGCGGCGGCGAGCCGGGAGACGTTGAAGGTCCCGACCACGTTGAGCTCGACGACCTTGCGGAACTCGTCGAGCGAGTGGGGGGTGCCGTCGCGGGCGACGGTGCGCAGGGCGGTGCCCCCGCCGGCCACGTTGGCGACCAGTGAGAACGTACCCAGCCCGGTGGCGGCCTCGATCGCGTGGAGGACGTCGGCTTCCTCGAGGATGCTGCCGGGGATCCCGACCGCGAGCGGTCCGAGTTCCTCGGCGAGGCTCTGGACCCCCGCTTCGTCGCGGTCGACGATGACGGTCGGGACGCCGATCCCGACGAAGTGGCGGACCGTGGCGGCGCCGAGCCCGCCCGCTCCACCCGTGACGATCGCCGAACGTCCGTGGAGGTCCATCAGCGCTTCGACTCCCGCAGGCCGTCGACGCCGGCCGACGCCGGGTCCCGGTAGCAGCGGTCGGGGACGGTGCGGTCGTACACGGTTCCTCCTGGGACGTGGAAGATGCCACTGCGAAGGTTGGCCTTCACAGGGTGGCTGACGGGGCAATCATGGCCGTCGGGCGCCACCCAGGCCGACTCGGCGCCGGGGGCCGGCACGGGTGTCGGGACGGGTGTCGGG
>JBAXBB010000053.1:0-19553 GCA_037142235.1 Actinomycetes bacterium | reverse complement strand
CCCCACGAGCCGCACGCGCTCGGCGAGATCTACGTCATCGGCGTCGACCCGTCCGCGCACGGCGAGGGGCTGGGTCGGGCGCTCGTCCTCGCCGGTCTGGCCCACCTCCACCGCCACGGGATCGGGGTCGGGATGCTCTTCGTCGACGCGGCCAACGCACCAGCCGTGTCCCTCTACCGGTCGCTCGGCTTCGTCACCAGTCGGATCGACCGCGCTTACGGAACCACTTGGGAGTCCCGTTGACCATCGCCCGTTACGCCGCCACCCGCGACGACCTCGAAGAGCTCCTCGCCGGGTGGGACGAGCCCCGCTACCGCGCCACCCAGGCCTGGGAAGGTCTCATCGACCGTCGCCTCCGCCTCGACGACGTCACCGCGCTCCCCCGCGCGCTGCGGGACCGGCTCGCCGAGGCGTTGCCGCTCTCGTTGGAGGCCGAGGTCGAGGCGACCAGCGCCGACGGTCTCACCACCAAGTGGCTCTGGCAGACCGCGGGCGACGGGGTCCAGATCGAGACGGTCCTGATGCGCCACCCCTCGCGAGCGACGGTGTGCGTGTCGTCGCAAGCCGGCTGCGCAATGGGGTGCACCTTCTGCGCCACGGGCCAAGCCGGGCTCGACCGCCACCTCGACGTCGGCGAGATCGTCGAGCAGGTGGCCCGGGCCCAGCACGGCTCACCCCAGCGCGTCTCCAACGTGGTCTTCATGGGGATGGGCGAGCCACTCGCGAACTACGACCCGGTGTGGGAGGCGGTGGAGCGACTGCACGGCGACTTCGGCCTCTCGGCGCGCCATCTCACGATCAGCACGGTCGGCGTGGTCCCGGGCATGCGTCGCCTCGCCCGCGAGTCGCTCCCCGTGACGCTCGCCGTGTCGCTGCACGCCCCCGACGACGAACTGCGCACCACGCTCGTGCCCCTCGACCGGCGTTACCCGATCGCCGAGGTGCTCGACGCCGCGGCCGAGGTGGCGGGCGCGCACGGACGACGGGTGACGTTCGAGTACGCCTTGATCAAAGGCGTCAACGACTTCCTCGACCAGGCCCATGCGCTGGGGCGGCTCTTGAAGTCGTGGCCCGGGTACGGCGGGGCCCACGTCAACGTCATTCCCCTCAACCCCACGACCGGGTTCTCCGGACGCGCGCCGGACGGCCAGCGGGTGCGCACCTTCGCCGATGCCGTGGCCGACCACGGTGTGAGCACGACGGTCCGCCGCAACCGCGGGGTCGACATCGACGCCGCGTGCGGTCAACTGCGGGCCCGCGCCTCGAGTGGTCCGACGGAGATCGCCGCGCCGACCAGAATGACGCCGTGAACGACCGCCGCTTCGTCAACCAATACCAGCCCCAGACCCTCGTGGTCGCCACCATGCTCCTCTACATCGAGGCCGTGTTCGACCTCATCACGTTGTCGCCGCTCCTCATCGCCGCGGCCGTCCTCATGGCGGCGGGCGGGTACGGGATCGCCAACGAGAAGCGCTGGGGTTACTCCCTGGCGATCGCCGTGGCGATCATCCGGGTCGTCCTGCTGTTCGCGATCTTCGGCACCGACGCCCTCGGCTTCCCGGTCATCCTCACCCTGATCTTCGACGGCGCCCTCGTCGCCCTGTTGGTCCACCCCATGAGCCGCGAGTACCAACGCATCTGGTTCAAGTAGGGCCCGCTCACGCTCCGACGGCCCGATCGGGCATCTGGGCGTGACCCCAGGCACACCCGAGGAACAACACGGCACCAGCACCACCCGGCTCGCCGTCACCCGGCCTACGCTGCGACCCCATGACCTCGATGCAGCCCGATTCCGGCCCGTCTCTGCACGCCCACCGCCGGAAGCGGCGTCTCCAAGCCTGGCTGGGAGTCGCGGCACTGCTGGTCGTGGCGCTCGTCGTGGTCGGCATCGTGACCCTGACCGAGAATCAGGCGACCACCGCTGAAGACGGCTGCATCGGCGTCACCTGCCAGATCCCGAAGGTGACGGCCCCGACCCTCGTGCCGACCACCGCGGCCACCACGACCACCACGACTCTGCCCGACCAGAACGTCTTTGGCTGCATGATCGTCGCGAACCCGACCGAGACACACCACACCATCTGCAACACCCACGTGGACCTGACCGGCCTGAGCCTGCGCGGGGTCGACCTGTCCTACGCCGACCTGTCCCTCGCCCTCCTGGGCCAGATGGACCTGCGCGGCGGTGTCTCGCTGAGGCACGCCGTCCTGTCCGGAGCCACCCTGGGTAACTCCGATCTCACCGGTGCCGACCTGTCGTACGCCGATCTGACCAACGTCGACCTGAACGGCACCAACTTGACCAACACGACCTGGTTGGCCACGATCTGCCCGAGCGGAGAGCTCTCCAACTCCAATTGCACCACGAATCCGGCCATCCACCAGGGCTCCACCGACCCTGGGCTCTTCTAGCCCGGCCCGTGGCTGGTCTGGCGCCCGAACCCGGACCGTCCGCACAACACCACCGCCGGTGACGACAGTGCTGAGCCCGGTCGACCCTCGCGGTCGTGATCGGCACTGCGGCGGGGAGGGTCGCCTGCCCCCCAGCGCAGCCGAAGTAGCCTGGACCTCGGTGGGGCATCAGGGCGTGATCTCGGGCACCTCCCTCCATCGCGCCGACCCGGTCGGTCTCGGGAGACGTCCAGTGGAGTCCCGGAGTCGGCCGCCGTCAGGTAGCCGCCTGCAGAACGTCGCGCGGAAGGTGGCGCTCGCGACCGCAGCACTGATCCTCGTGGCCTCCGGTGTCGGCGTCGGGCCGGCGGGGGCGGTGGCGCCTCAGAACCCGGGCCCGTCGCCCCAGTCCTACACGCTGACGATGACCTGGGACGCGACCACCCACCGGCTCTCCGGCACCGAATCGGTGACCTTCACGAACAACCGCTCGGCTGCGATCTCGACGGCCAACTTCCGCTTGTGGCCCAACTCGGCCGAGTACGGCGCGTCGTGCGCCCGGCCCCTCATCACCGTGTCCGGCGTCACGGGCGGCACGGCCGGTCCGCTCGACGCGACGTGCACCGTGCTGCCGGTCACGCTTCCGGCGCCCCTCGCCGCCGGCAAGTCGGCCACGATCGGACTCACCTTCGTCGATGCGGTCCCCAGCAACAACCAGCGCTTCGGTTACAAGGGCAGCTACGTCAACCTGGCGACGGCCTTCCCGATCCTCGCCGTGACCGACGATCGGGGAACGCACCTCGAGCAGCCGCCGCTCCTGGGCGAGGGCCAGTACTCGCTGCCAGCCTCGTTCGCCGTGACGCTCACGATCCCCGCCGGCACGGACGCCGCGACGACGGGGACCGTCACGAGCACCGCCGCACTGCTGGACGGACGCAAGCAGCTGACGATCACGGCGCCGCGATCCAGGGACTTCGCGATGGCGATCGGGCCCTACACCGTCTCGCAGACCACGGTGAACGGCGTCCGGCTGCGCTACTTCGAGCAACGCGGGGCGGCGGTGCCCGCGGCCACGGTGCTCGGCTGGGCCGCGGCCGCGTTCGCCTCGTACTCGTCGCACTACGGCGCCTGGTACGGCACGGAACTCGACCTCGCCGGCGAGCCGAACACGTTCTCCGACGAGGGAATGGAGTATCCGGAGATGATCATGACCCAGCTGGTGCAGTCCACCGTGACCCACGAGGTGGCCCACATGTGGTTCTACGCAATGGTCGTCAACAGCCAGTACACCGAGCCGTGGCTCGACGAGTCGCTCACCGAGTTCGCCAGTGAGCGCCTGCTCGGAACGAACGCTTCCTGCAACGTCACCAACCCGTTCGGCAGCGTGAAGACCGCGCTCGACGCCTCCATGGCCGTCCTCGACCGGCTGGGCAACACCTACTTCACGATCGCCTACACCAACGGCCCGTGCGCGATCGAACGGCTCCGGCGCGACTGGGGCGACTCCCGGTTCGACCAGATGCTCACCGACTACGCCGCGACGTACCGGCTGAAGGTCGCCACGACGGCCGATTGGAAGGCGAAGGTCCGCCAGTTCGCCCCCGTCGGCTACGACGTGGACGCCTACTTCAGGCTCGCCCACCTGACCACTTGGCCCGGGTGACCCGGGGCTCCGGCCTACATTGAACCGGTGACCGGCGACTGGACCCGCTACGACGACGTCGCCGAGGAGTACGCCGGGGTCGCCGCCCGCTTCCACGGCCAGCTCGCCCGCGACCTCGTCGACGCGGTCGCGCCGCCGTTCGGGTCGCGCGTCCTCGACCTCGGTGCCGGGAGTGGGGTCGCCGCCGCCGCGGCCGCCGAGGCGACCGGCACCGACGGCCGGGTCGTCGCCCTCGACCCGTCGCTCCCCCTGCTCCGCCACGCCCGGAGCCCCGAGGTCGCCGCAGTGGCCGGAGCCGCACCCGACCTGCCCTTCGGCCCGCACACCTTCGACGTCGCGGTCGCCAGCCTGGTCCTCGGCCACCTCGCCGACCCCGATGCCGCCCTGGCCGACCTGGTTCGGGTCCTGCGGCCGGGCGGTCGTCTCGGCCTCACCACCTGGGGTCGCCCCGACGACACCGACGACGATCTCGACGACGCCGACGAGCGGGCGGCCTACGCGGTGTGGGCGGAGGTGGTCGGTCGGGAGGTCGACCTGGCTGCGATCGACGAGGCCGTGGCGGCCGCACTCCCTGGCGAGGAGCGGTTCACCGAACCCGCCCATCTGAGGTCGGCCCTCGCCGGAGCCGACCTCCGGGTCGTCGACTGCTTCGGGCGCGTCTACCGCGCTTCGTGCTCCCACGCCGAGTGGCTGCACCGGGTCGACACGGGTGCCCGCACCCGGGCCGTGCGCGCCGGGGTCGGCCCAGAGCGCCACCGCGAACTCCGCGCGGCCGTGGCGGCCGCGCTGGTCGCGGGTGGTGTCCCCGATCCGTTCCTCGTCCACGACGAGGTCCTCCTGACCGTGGCGATGACGCGCCCCGGCCGAGGCGGAGCCCCGTGAACGCTCGAACCACCGATCGGGCCGCCGCCGCGGCGTTGATCGACGGGCTCACCGGTCGCCTCGCTCCCCTCGAACGCGACCTCGCCGAGGCATGGTGGGAGTCGAACACCCACGCCTCCAGCGCCGCCGACGAGCGGCGCGGCGTCATCGACCGCGCCCGCCGCAGCCTTCTGGCCGACCCCGACGCCCACGTCGAGGTGACGCGGCTGCGCGCCGTGCTGCGTTCCGACCCGGGCGCCGACCCGCTGGTCGTGCGCTGCCTCGACGTTGCGCACCAGACGATGACCCCGCACCAGGTCCCGTCGGCCCTGCGCGACGAACTCGTCGCCTTGGAGACCAGCGTCGAAGCCCGCTACACGTCGTTCCGGGCCGACCTGGCCGGTACTCCCGTCGACGAGAACACGCTGCTGTCGATCCTGCGGTCCAGTTCGGCCTCGGAAGAGCGTCGGGCGGCGTGGGAGGCGGGCAAGCAGATCGGGGCGGAGGTCGCACCCGATGTGCGCGCGCTCGCCCGCCTCCGCAACGAGGCGGCCCGGGCGCTCGGATTCCGCGACCACTTCGCCCTGGCCCTCGCCGTGACGGACCTCGACGAGGACCGCCTCCTCGCCACGCTCGACGAGGTGGACCGGCTCACCGCCCGCCCCTTCGCCACCTGGAAGCACACCCTCGACGCGCACCTCGCCGATCGTTTCGGCCTCTCCGTCTCCGAGTTGGCGCCGTGGCACCTCGACGACCCGTTCTTCCAGGACCCTCCGATCGCCGGAGCGGTGGACCTCGACCCACTGTTCGCCGGGGCGGACCTCGTTGCATGCACCCGAACGACCTTCGCCGCCCTGGGCCTCGACGTGGACCCGGTCGTCGACGCCAGCGACCTCTTCGCCCGACCGGGCAAGAGCCAACACGCGTTCTGCATCAATGTCGACCGGGGATCCGACGTCCGGGTCCTCGCCAACGTCGAGGCCAACGAGCGCTGGGCCGACACCATGCTCCACGAGTTCGGGCACGCCGTCTACGACCGCGCGCTCGACCCCGACCTGCCCTGGCTCCTGCGCGAGCCCGCCCACGCCTGCACGACCGAAGGCGTCGCGATGCTCTTCGGGCGGCTCGCGCGCGATCCCGAGTGGCTGCGACACGTCGTCGGCGTCCCTGCATCCGAGCTCGCCACGCTCGCCCCCAGCCTCGACCGCGCGCGCCGCGCCGGGCTCCTCGTGTTCGCGCGATGGGTCCTGGTGGTGACCCACTTCGAACGGCGGCTCTACTCCGACCCCGACGCCGATCTCGACCGCCTCTGGTGGGACCTGGTCGAGCGCTTCCAACTCGTCCGCCGGCCCCCGGACCGCCACGCCCCGGACTGGGCCGCCAAGATCCACCTGGCCGTGGTGCCCGTCTACTACCAGAACTACCTCTACGGCGAGATGTTCGCGTCGCAGGTCGGTGCCCTCCTCCGCGACGCGGTCGGCGGAATCGTCGGACGGTCCACCGCCGGCGACCGGCTCCGAGATAGCGTCTTCACGCCCGCAGCGAGCCTCCGGTGGGACGGGCTGGTGCGCAGCGCCACGGGAGCCCCGCTGGGGGCAGGTGCCTTCGCCGCCGACCTGATACCCACCGGGGAGACCGAGTGAACCGGCTCGCAGGAGCGACCAGCCCCTACCTGAGACAGCACGCCGACAACCCGGTCGATTGGTACCCGTGGGGCGAGGAGGCGTTCGCCGCCGCCCGGGCCAGCGACCGGCCGATCCTCCTGTCGGTGGGCTACTCCTCGTGCCACTGGTGCCACGTGATGGCCCACGAGTCGTTCGAGGACCCGGTCGTGGCGGCCCTGATGAACCGTGGGTTCGTCAACGTCAAAGTCGACCGGGAGGAGCGGCCCGACGTCGACGCGATCTACATGACCGCCGTCCAGACCCTGACCGGGCGTGGCGGCTGGCCCATGACGGTGTTCCTCGACCACGACGGTCGCCCGTTCTACGCCGGCACCTACTTCCCCCCCGACGACCGTCACGGCATGCCCGGCTTCCCGCGCGTGCTCGAGACCTTGTCGAAGTTCTGGCGCGACGACCGCAAGACCGTGCGTGACCAGGCAACGGCCTTGCTCTCGGCGGTCGAGCAGGTCGCCCGGGCCGGCGTCGGCGACGGGAACGGTCAACTCTCACCATCCACACTCGAGCAGGCCGCGGTGCGAGCCGTCGGCCAGTACGACCACCACTTCGGCGGCTTCGGCGCCGCCCCGAAGTTCCCCCAGGCGATGACCATCGACTTCCTCCTGCGGGCCTACGTGCGCCGCCCCGAGCCCGCGGTGCTCGAGGCCATCACCGGATCGCTCGACGGCATGGCGGCCGGAGGGCTCCACGACCAGGTCGGGGGTGGCTTCCACCGGTACTCCGTCGACGCCCACTGGCTGGTGCCCCACTTCGAGAAGATGCTCTACGACCAGGCGTTGCTGGGTGGTGCGTACCTGCGGGCCTGGATGGTCACCGATGACGATCGCTACCGCGCCGTGGTGGAAGGAGTGGTCGACTACGTCTTGCGCGACCTGCGTCAGCCCGACGGCGGGTTCTACTCCGCCGAGGACGCCGACTCCGAAGGCATCGAGGGGAAGTTCTACCTCTGGGCGCTCGCCGAACTCCGCGCGCTCCTCGGCGACGACGCCGAGGAGACCATCCGGTACTTCGGCGTCACCGAAGCGGGGAACTTCGTCGATCCGCACACGAACTATCGCGGCAACATCCTGCACGCCGTCGACCGCACCGAGCCCCGACCTGCCGCCGTGCAGCGGGCGATCCCCGTCCTGCTCGCGTACCGGGCGCGCCGGGTCCGACCCGGCCTCGACGACAAGGTCCTCTGCGCGTGGAACGCCTTGTTCCTGCGCACGCTGGTCGAGGCGGCCGTGGCGTTCGAGCGCGACGACTGGCTCGAGGCCGCCCGCGCCAACGCACAGTTCCTCCGCACCCGGATGCGGGGTCCCGACGGACGGTGGCTGCGCTCCTGGCAGGGCGGTCGGGCCGCCATCCCCGCCTTCGCCGAGGACCTCGGCGCGCTGCTCGAGGCGTTCTGCACGATCGCCGAGTTGGTCGACGTCACGTGGCTCGACCGCGCCCGACGCGTGGCCGACCAACTGATCGAGCACTTCGCCGATCCCGCCGGCGGGGTCTTCACCACCGCCGACGACGCCGAGCGGTTGATCGTGCGCCCCAAGGACGTCCAGGACAACGCAACCCCGGCCGAGAACTCGTTGGCCGCGAACGGCCTGCTCCGGCTCGCCGCGCTCACGGGTGAGCGCCGCTACGCCGAGTTCGCCGAGCGATGGCTCCGGGCGGTGGCACCGCTCCTGGGCGAGCACCCGACGTCGTTCGCACACCTCCTCGGCGCGCTCGACCGCGCGGTCCATCCACCCCTCGAGGTGGCGGTTGTCGGCCATCCCCGCGATCCGCGCACCCTGGCCCTGCGCCGGGTCGTCACCCGCCAGTTGTGGCCGGGGCTGGTCTCGTGCTGCGCGCCACCGGGCGTCGGCATCGGCACCACTCCGCTGCTGTCGGGTCGGTCACCGCGCGACGACCAGCCCACGGCCTACCTGTGCCGGGGATACACCTGCGACCGTCCGACCACCGAGGAGTCCGAACTCCGGGCCCAGGTACGCGGGGCGTACTGGCTCCCCGAAGAAGGCTGACCCAATGCCCCGACCGGGTGCGACCTGGTGCAGCCGGGCGCCGACCGAAGTGCGGCGTCAGCGACCGAAACCGGCGGCGAGGGTCTCGGCCATCACCCAGCCGTAGGCGATGAGCGCCTCGCCCTGGGCTGGCTCGATCGTCCCCACGATGTCGACGGCGGCCTTGCCGCCGAGCTTCACGTGCCGGGTGTCGAAGACCGGCTCCGGGGCGCCGTGAGCAGACACCCGGAAGGTGCGGTCGTCGTAGCGGGCGTCGCAGCCGAACCGGCGGGCGAGGCGCCGGCCCCAGGCCCGCTCCTCACCGGTTGGCGAGTACTTCGGACGGGGGCAGACGTCGTCGAGACCACCAAGCAATGAGTACGCGGCAGGCTGGGCCATCCGCCCCGCGACCAGCACGTCTTCGTCGGGGAAGGAAATCGCCGCCCGACGGTAGAGCTCACCCACGAGCCCCTCGAGGGCCGGGCGGGCACTCTTGCCCTTCCGCACCGCGCCGAGTCCCCAGAGGATGCACGGCGTTCCACCAATGCGCTCGAGGGACCCGAAGAGGAAACCGCTCGTCGCGTCGTCGTGGCTCGTGAGCACGACCAGCGGGAACGTCTCGACGTGTCGGTCGAGCTGCTCATCGGCGACGGGCAACCCCACCGTGTGGACGAGCTGCCCGAGTTCGTCGAGCTCAGCGGGCTTGAGGGAGACGGAGTCACGGGATTCGACGGCCATGGTCGACCATTCTCCCCGATCCGGGCCCGATTCCACCACTCGCCCACCCGACAAGGGATTCCGGGCCCGGCCCCCGGCCGGGCGGGCCGGCGCCCGAGCGGATCAGGCCCGCAGGGTCGCGACCAGGCCGCAGTGGTCGGACGGCCACACTCCCGCCACGGGCCCGTCGCCGAACCGCGCGACCTCGAGGACCTGCCCCACCCCGCTGGCACCGGGGAGCCCCACCAGGACGTAGTCGATGCGCCGGTCGGGCTCGTATTCGGCGGCGGCGAAGGGATTCCGGTTGTCCCAGGTGATCCCGGGGCCGGCGCCGCGGGCACGCCACGCGTCGACGAAGACCTGACCGCGCACCGGCACCGCGGCGAGTCCGGTCAGCATGCGGATCTCGTCGGAATCGGGATCGGCGTTGAAGTCGCCGCACACGATCGGCGGGTGGGGATCACCAGCCGACCGCTCCCGACCCTCGGCCACGAACCGGGCCAGTCCCCGCACCTGGTCCTGGCGCACGTCGCTCTGGTCGAGCAGCCAGTTGAGGTGGGTCGAGTAGACGGTCCGGGGTCCGAACGGGGTCTCGAGGTCGGCCCGCAGGACGCAGCGCAACTCGTCGAGGCCATCGGGCGCGGGGAGGTCGCGGACCTCCGACCCGACGACGGGCCACCGCGAGAGCACGGCGTTGCCGATCGCCTCGGGGAACACCGAGAGGTCGAATCGGGAGCCGTGGGCCACGTGGTAGCCACCGAGGCCCTCCGCCAGCTCGGCGGCCTGGTCGTCGCCCGCCGCCGACCGGAAGACCTCCTGGAGGCACCAGACGTCGGCGTCGACCCGCCGCATCGTCTCGAGGATCGCGGCTTGGCGTTCCTCCCACGGACCGAAGTGCCACCAGAGGTTCCAGGTGGCGATCCGCATCCGTCCCATCGCCGGCGGAGTCAGGTCCGGTTCGACGCCCACGAATCGACCCTAACGCGCTCGGGCCTCGTCGGCGATGACCGCCATGAGCATCCGATCCACCGCGCGGATCGATTCGAGCCGCCACCGCGCGACGATCCGGTCGGAACCCTCGGCCGCACGCGCCGCCCGGACCAAGCCCGCCGCCACCGTGACGAATTGCTCCTGCTGCGCACGGGCCAACGGGGTGCAGGGCCGCCCCGACCGAACCGACAGGACGAACTTCACCAACAATTCGACCCGGACGTCGCGGGGGTGGTCGATCGGTCGGGCGAGCCAGCGCTGGAGCCGGGTCCGCCCCACCCGGGAGGCACGGAACACGACCCGGGTCGGGCCACGCTCGCCCTCCTCGGTCCGGACCGCCTCGGTGAGGCCGGCGCCGGCCAGGCTGTCGAGCGAGCGGTAGACGAGCGGACGGGCGACGGTCCAGACCCGGCCCAGTTCCGATCCGGGACCGAGTTCACGCGCCACGGCGAACCCGTGACGGGGCGTCTCGGCGACGAGCGCGAGCACACACCAGTCGGTCAAGGAGAGGTCCGGAGCGGCCACCCCCTGATTCTCGCAGATCGACGCACGCGCGGCCGGGGCCCACCCGAGTCGATTAGTCTCTGTGTGACTACCAGTCCACCAGGCCCGAGGAGGCGCGATGCGCGCCCGCAACCTGCCCCGCTCCCGCTCGGGCCGGCGCCTGGTCGCCGGCCTCGGGGCCCTCGTGACCTTCGTCGCACTTGGCGCCGCGCCCTCGCCCGCGAACGCCGCCCCCGCCCCACGTGCGTCGAACCTGTCGGGGAGCATCACGGTGTCGGCCGCCGCCTCGCTGACCGAGTCGTTCACCGAACTGGGCCGAGCCTTTCACGCTGCGCACCCCAAAGCCACGGTCGAGTTCAACTTCGGCTCATCCTCGACGCTCGCGGCCCAGATCAACGCCGGTGCTCCCGCCGACGTGTTCGCCTCGGCCGACCTCACCACCATGGACAAGCTGGTCGGCGCTGGAACGGTTGAGGCCTCCCCCTCGATCCTGGCGCGCAACACGATGAGCATCGCCGTCAAACCCGGAAACCCCGGCAACGTAGTTTCGGTCACCGACCTCGCGCGGGTCCGGACCCTGGCCTTGTGTGCCGCGACCGCGCCGTGCGGGATCTACGCCAAGGCCGTGCTCGACCGGGCCAAGGTGAACGTCCCCGAAGGGCAGGTGACCCGAGCCGCCGACGCGACCTCCACCTTGAACGCCGTGAGCCGAGGCGATGCCGATGCCGCCATCGTGTACACCACCGATGTGCGGGGTGCGGGCACGTCGGTCACCGCCGTCGCGATCCCGGCCGACCAGAATGTGGTCGCCGTGTACCCGATCGCTCCGCTCGCGGGCTCGCAGTCGCCCAAGGTCGCCCGCGCCTTCGTCACGTTCGCGACCTCCCGGAAGGGCCGGAGCGTGCTGGCGCGACATGGCTTCCTCGCCCCCTGAGCCGCTCGTCCGCCGAGCGCGGCGAGCAACCCGGAGGCCGCCGTGGCCGATCCTGGTGCTCGCCGCGCTCGGCGCGCTCCTCTTCGCGCTCCCCCTCGCCGGCCTGCTGGCCCGGGCCGGGTGGTCACGGCTCGGGCACGACCTGACCTCCCCCGAGGCCCGCGACGCGCTGTGGCTGTCGATCCGGTGCTCGCTGGCGGCGACCGCGCTCTCGGTCGTCCTCGGGGTCCCGCTGGCCTGGGTGCTCGCCCGGTCCGACCTCCCGGGGCGCGCCGTGCTGCGAGCCCTCGTCCTGCTCCCGATGGTCCTGCCACCCGTGGTCGGGGGGGTGGCCCTGCTCTTCGCGTTCGGCCGGTCGAACGGACTGGTCGGACCGTGGTTGTACGACACCTTCGGCCTCCAGCTCACGTTCGGCCCCGGTGGCGTGATCCTCGCCGAGACCTTCGTCGCCATGCCTTTCCTCGTGCTGACCGTCGAGGGCGGGCTCCGGGGCATCGATCCTCGCTACGAGGAAGCGGCCGCCGTCGCCGGAGCCGGACGCTTCACGACGTTTTGGCGCGTGACCCTCCGACTCCTCGCCCCTTCCCTCGCGGCGGGGGCCGCCCTCGCCTGGGCCCGCGCCCTCGGCGAGTTCGGAGCCACCATCACGTTCGCCGGCAACATCCTCGGCCGCACGCGCACCGCGCCACTCGCCGTCTACCTCCTGCTCGAGTCGGACCCGACCGCCGCCATCGCGCTGAGCCTCGTGATGCTGGCCGTGGCCGCGGTGGTCCTGGTCGCCCTCCGCGACCGCTGGTTCGGAGTGCAGCGATGAACGAGGTGCTGCGGATCGCCGCCGAGGTGCGCGCCGGTGAACGCGTCGTCTCGATCGACCTGTCGGTCGGCGACGAGGTCGTTGCGGTCCTCGGGCCCAACGGCGCCGGCAAGACCACTCTCCTGCGCGCGATCGCCGGGTTGGCGCCGGTCGATGTCGGCACGATCACCCTCGACGGCACCGTCGTCGACGACGCCACTACCTTCGTTCCGCCCGAGCGCCGTTCGGTCGGGATGATGTTCCAGGACGGACGGCTGTTCCCGTTCCTGGACGCGCGCGACAACGTGGCGTTCGCGCTCCGGAGTCGGGGGGTCGCCAAGCGCGAGGCCCGCGCCCGCGCCCAGGTGTGGCTGGACCAGCTCGGGCTCGCCGGTCGCGCCTCCGCCCGCCCGGCCACCCTCTCGGGAGGAGAGGCCCAACGGGTGGCGCTCGCCCGGGCCCTGGTCGGCCAGCCCCGGGTCCTCCTCCTCGACGAACCGCTGGCCGCGCTCGACGCCGCCGCGCGCGTCGCCGTGCGCCGCGACCTGCGGACCCATCTCGCCGCCGCCCCTGGGGCGCGGATCCTCGTGACCCACGACCCGGTCGACGCCGCGGCCCTGGCCGACCGCGTGATCGTGCTCGAGGGCGGTCGGATCGTGCAGGAGGGCTCGCTCGCCCAGGTCGCCCTCCATCCCCGCTCCGACTACGCCGCCGACCTCGCCGGCGTGAACTTCCTCCGCGGCGTGGCCCGCAACGGCACGGTCACCCTCGACGGGGGTGGGTCGGTCGTGGTCGCCGATCGCAGCGCCTCCGGACCGGTCACCGTGACGGTGCACCCGCGGAGCGTGGCCCTGCACGGGGCCGATCCCGGCGGCAGCAGCCGGAACCGCTGGGCGGTCAGGGTCGAAGGGATCGAGGACCTCGGCGACCGCGTGCGGGTCCGACTCGCCGGCCCACCGGACCTGGTCGCCGAAGTGACCCGAGGAGGGGCCGACGACCTGGGGCTCGCGCCCGGACTGGCCGTGGTGGCCACGGTGAAGGCCACCGAGCCCGCCGTCACCCCGGCCTGATCCCCGGCCTGACCGGCGGACCAGAGACAAAATTTATGCTCATTCACTACCCATGCGTTTCACAACTACTCCGGCCCGTTCCAACGGACGCAGCGATCGATCTGCACCCGCAGTTCTCGGCCGGGCCTGAGGGTGTCGGCCTCGGCAACGCCCCGGATGCCGACCATCGGTGGTTGCACCGCCAGGGTGATGGGCCCCACCTCGGCGGTCCCGACGTGGAGGCCATCGGAGCCCTCGACCCGCAGCCTCCAACCGTCGCCCTCGATCGGCAGCGTCGCCGGGTCGAGGCGGACCCGGGTCCGCGCCGTGGCGGGCAAGACCACCTGCCACGAGGTCCTGTCACGGTTCGCCTCCAACCAGTCATTGAACCGGCGGTCGTCGGAGTCGCGGCCCCGCCAGAACACCTCAACGGGCTTGCTCCACGCGCCGGTGGGCGCGTGGATCTCGACCGAGGGTGTCGCCACGCCGGAGCGTTGCGGATGTCCACAGTGGGGCGTCGCACCAATCTCCGACCTATCACCGAACGCTCGGCGTCCAGAGCTCGCCGTTGGAGCATGCCGCTGGCGGGCATCGATCGCGCCGGCGCCATCGACGGGCCGACGGCAGGTTGGGCCGGTCCGGTCGGCGACTCGCGCTCCCGGTAGGATCTTGCGCATGGCGAACCACGAATGGTCCACCCTCGCGGACGCGCTCACGGAGTCGCTCCGTCTCGACGCGACGCCCATCGCGATCACGTTCTCGGACGCTCCGCCCCCGGATGTCGAGCCCTTCGACGCGCCGATGCCCGATCCGTTGCCCGACGGCCGCACCGGACGGGTCCCGGCCGGCTGCGTGTTCTGGATGAAGGCCACCGATCGCACGTTCTCGACCGTTGCTGAGGATCACGGCAACTGTTCGGTCGGCAGCGTCACCCATGGCTTCAAGACGCTGGAGGAAGTCGCTGCCAATTCTGATGTCGCAGCGCTGATCGAGTCGGGCTGGGTCACGATGGACGTCGTGGGCCACATCCCGGTGGTCCACGAGCGCCCCGAGTCGGTGACCTACGGCCCATTGCGAGACGCTACGAGCGACCCCGACGTCGTGCTGCTGCGCATCAACGCCAAGCAGCTCATGGTGCTCCACGACGCGTGGCCGGGTCTGCGCATCGAAGGCAAGCCCCAGTGCCATATCGTGGCCGTCGCGAAGGAAGCGGGCGAACTCGCCGCAAGCGTCGGTTGCGCGCTGAGCCGAGCCCGTACCGGTATGTCCGCCTCAGAGATGACCTGCGCGATCCCGGCGTCCCGTCTCGGCGAGGTGGTCGACGCACTCGAAGCCACGTCCAGCGCCGATTTCACGGTCGCTCGCTACGCGGCCCGGGATGCCAACCGCTTCGCCTGACACGGCAGCGGACAGAGGTGCTATTTCTTCGCGGCCTCGTAGAACGGGTTCGCCCCGGAGGCGTGGTCGGTCACGTCGACCACCTGGCTGATCTCGGGGACGTTGTCGAGGATGGCCACTTCGATGCCCTGGGAGAGCGTGACCGACGCCATCCCACACCCCTGGCAACCTCCGGAGAGCCGCAGGTAGGCGACGCTGTCCTCGACCGCGACCAGATCAGCGCGACCGCCATGACTGGCGATCGAGGGATTGATCTGTTCGGCGAGGATCGCCATCACGTGCTGGGCAACCGGGTCGGACAGGTCGGGTTCGGGACGATCGGCACCCCACGCAGCTGGCGGCGCCGGCTGGTTGGGGTTCTGCATGACCATGCCGGAACCCGAGAGGTTCAGGGTCGCGCCCGCGAGCTTGTCGACGCTCCCGGCCATGATGACGATCGGGAGATCATCGTGGCGCTGGACGACGTCCGCTTCGCCAATATCGTCGAATGGCCGGAACTCCATCACGTACGTGTAAGCACCGGCCGATACTCCGCTGACCTCGACCCAGAGCGCGAGCGACTCCGGCTCCGACTCGCGGCTCAGAGCGTCCAGGATCATGTCCCGGGCCGCCTCGGTGATGGTCAGGAGTGGCTGCACGACCTCGCTCATTGAGTCATGATACACCGGTGCCAAGGGTCCTCCTGCTCCTGCCCACCGCTACCTATCGCGCCCCGGACTTCCTCGCCGCCGCCCGGGCGCTGGACGTAGAGGTGGTGGTGGGCTCCGAAGATCTCCCGGCACTGGCGACCGCCACGGGCAATCGAGCGATCGAGCTCGCTCTCGAGGACCCAGAAGCGGCGGCGGAGACGATCGCGCGCCTCGATGCCCGGGCCCCCATCGACGCGGTGATCGCCGTCGACGACCAGGGCCTCCTCGTCGCCGCCCACGCCGGTGAGCGCCTTGGGTTCCCCCACAACGCGCCGGAGGTCGTCGCCCGAACCCGGGACAAAGCATCGATGCGGGCGGCGCTGCGCGCCGCGGAGGTCTCCCAACCTGCCTACGCGGTCTTCGACGATCCCGACGAGGTGCCGCACCTCGGGTTTCCCTGCGTCGTGAAGCCGGTCGGGCTCTCCGGGAGCCGGGGCGTCATCCGAGCCGACGACGCCCCGGGCGCGCGGGCCGCCGCCCGCCGGGCCTACGACATCGCCGGAGGCGGTCCCCTCCTCGTCGAGGAGTACATCGCGGGCGACGAGGTCGCGGTCGAGGGACTGCTCCGCGGCGGCCAGCTCAGTGTGCTCGCCGTTTTCGACAAGCCGGACCCGCTCATCGGCCCGTACTTCGAGGAGACGATTTACGTCACCCCATCGCGGCTGACGACGGCGACACTCGACACGATCGAGCGGACCACCCGGGCGGCAGTCGCGGCGTTGGGTCTCATCGAGGGACCGGTGCACGCAGAGCTGCGGATCCGCGACTCCCGGGCCTGGATCATCGAGGTCGCAGCTCGCTCGATCGGAGGTCTGTGTGCCCGGACGTTGCGGTTCGGCGCCGGCATCAGCCTCGAAGAGCTCGTCTTGCGTCATGCCCTCGGTCGCGAGCTCGACGGGCTCGCTCGCGAGTCGACCGCGTCAGGGGTGATGATGCTCCCCATCGCACACCACGGGCACCTCGTCGCCGTCCACGGCCAGGACGCCGCCCGCGCCGTGCCGGGCATCGTGGGCCTCGAGATCACCATCGCTCCCGGAAAGCCGATGCGCCCGCTTCCTGAAGGGGACCGCTATCTCGGCTTCCTCTTCGCGCGTCGCGACACACCGGAGGCCGTCGAAGCGGCGTTGCGGACGGCGCACGCTGCGCTGAGCGTCGAGATCGGTCCCTGACCGCCCGTAGGCTGCGTGCGTGCGCGTACTCCTCATCGCCGGCTACGAGCTGGGTCATCAGCCACTCCACCTGGCCATGCCCGCAGCTCGGCTGCGCGACCGCGGCCACGACGTCCGCTGCGCCGACCTGTCGCTGGACCCATTGGACGAAGACACCATCAGCTGGGCCGAGCGCATCGCCATCTCCGTACCCATGCACACGGCCCTGCGGATTGCCCGAACCACGATCGACGCATTACGAGCGATCGGGTGCACGGTCCCGATCGCCTGCTACGGCCTCTACGCCTCGCCGGCCGCCGATGTGGCCGATCGGGTGCTGACCGGTGAGGTGGACCGGGCCCTCGTCGACTGGATCGACGGCCAGGATGACGGCATCGTGGTCCATCTCGGACGCGAGGCAGCAGAAGCCAACGCCTTGGTTCCCGCCCGCGATCTCCTCCCGTCGCTGGACCGCTACGTCCGTCTCGTCGACGGTGCCGCCACGCGGATCGTCGGCTCCCTCGAAGCGAGCCACGGCTGCGCGCACCGGTGCCGCCACTGTCCGGTGCCGGTGATCTACGACGGCAGGTTGCGCCTCGTGCACGTCGACACCGTCCTCACCGACGCCGCCCAACAGATCGCGGCCGGTGCGCAACACCTCAGTTTTGGCGATCCGGACTTTCTGAACGCGCCGCGACACGCCCTCCGAGTCGTCCGGGCGCTCCACGACCGCTTTCCCGAGGTGACGTTCGACTGCACAACGAAGGTCGAACACGTGCTACGCCATGCAGACCTGTGGCCCGAGCTCGCCGCCTCAGGCTGCCTTTTCGTCGTCTCGGCCTTCGAATCCGTCGACGACGAGACCCTGCGCCGGCTCGACAAGGGGCACACGACCGCCGAGGCAGCAGCCGCGGTCGTGGTCTTACGCGACCATGGCATCCCGGTGCGACCCTCATGGATGCCGTTCACTCCCTGGACGACCCTCGAGCACATCCAGG
This sequence comes from Actinomycetes bacterium, assembly GCA_037142235.1. Lineage (GTDB taxonomy): Bacteria > Actinomycetota > Acidimicrobiia > IMCC26256 > PALSA-555 > CAIUKV01. Next base: position 1,751 of record JBAXBB010000053.1, on the reverse strand, counting down.
ATCTGCTCGACTTCGTGGCCACCCATGACCTCGTCGGGAATGTCGACCCGGTCCAATACACGATCCGTCTCCTCTTGCCCCAGGAATCGCTGCTGCTCGACGATCTCGACCTCGTGACCCACCTCGGCGACTACGACGCCGGGCGCGCCAGCTACCCGTGGCACGCCACGGACCCGACCATGGACCACCTCCAAGTCGCCCTCGCGACACTCGTCGAGCATCGACAACGCCAGGGTGACTCGATCGTGACGATCTACCACGCGCTGCGCGACTCGGTCGGCCTCGCACCAATCGAGATCGACGAAACCGCAGCCACCGCGGTGCCTCACCTGACCGAGCCCTGGTTCTGCTGCGCGGAACCGACCGACCATCAGCTGCTGACGATCAGCGCACCAACGCCCTGAACTTTCCCCGGCGCTGTCGCCGATGATCATCAGCGACAATCGCCTTCTGCACAACGTCCAGCGGTACGAGGCCGGCAAAAGAGGACAGCGGCCGCCTGGGCTGGCGATTCGCCAAGGCATGTATCGAGATAAAGGATCGTGCGTGCGTGGATGTCTGTCCCGTCCAGTGCATCGACGAGTTCGATCTTGAGACGAGCGCGCGGTTCTCTGAGATTGAGGCTGGTAGTGGCCTCACTCAATATTCCCATCAGCCGAATCCCGCGGCGATCGCTCTCTTCGAAGACGGAATTCTTTCTGTGAACCTAGACGGGTGCGCGTCATGTGCCGCGTGCTTTTAGCCCGACACGTGTCCGGTCGGAGCGATCTGCTCCAAAGAGCATGTCCCCGACGAACGTTCGAACGCACGCTGCAACGCCACGGATCCGATCAAGGGTCACGACCACACCTTCTTCATCCAGCACAGCCAAGACGTCTTTGCCGTCGAGATCATGATCGCGCGCGCCCACATCTTGCAGGCGCGTACCAAACAACAGATCCTGCATCAGCGCGTGATCATGCCAAGAACCGACAACTTGTTGAGATCCGCCGCGGGTCTGAGGGGAGGTCACTTTCAGGCACTGGGCTCTGGTGGGATCGCTCGCGACCCGTCGGAGCTCGCCCTGCGGGGCGTGGCTCACGAAAGGTCTGCTTCGCCCGAACGTGCATTGCCCTCCTGATTGCACATCCATCAAGAAGGGGTCTGGAGTCGGGCGCTGCAGGGAGCGTGCCTGCGCCCGTAGGACGCCAAGACCCCTCGCCGCGAAGACCGGAGAGTCCCCGCAGGTGCCTGCGCACGGTGTGGGCAAGAGGGTGCACAATCCCATCCGGCGCCCAAGGCCCATTGCCAGAGCCGGGCTGCACGGCGGTGGCGCTGCCCGGTGCACGAACCCGCAAAGGGTCGCGCCGATCCGATCAATGAGTCCAGGAATCCGATCAATGAACCCTCTGCCCATGCTGGCCGAGCGCCGAGGATTCCTGTCGGGGGGCCGCGTTCGGGTTGTCGGGTCGAGCCACAGACCATCAAAGTGGTGGAGGTAATGGGACTATGTTCGAACCCCTCCTGGGGCCAGAAACTACTTAGTTTCAGGGGTTTCTGATGAAGCGCGCCCGCCAAAAAGGATCAAACCCGGCAATTCTCCGCTAGCAGCGGAAGAGATGGGACAACGTTCGAACCCCACGTACTTGACCCAAGTTTGAGTGAGCTGCTCGTAAAATGAGAGCACACAACGAAGGAAGGACTTCCGTGCGTCCCATTTTTCATCTTTCGATTCCTGTCCGTGATCTGAGTGAGGCAGTCGACTTCTACCG
>JBAXBB010000052.1:0-20376 GCA_037142235.1 Actinomycetes bacterium | reverse complement strand
CAGCGGTCGCGCCGGTCGACGACCTCGACCGGCGGCGTCTCGAGATCACGCGCCGGACCACCGACGACGCGGCCGGGCTGGTCGTCTCGCAGGACCCGCCCGCCGGCTCGTTCGTCGGGAGCGGCGCGACGATCACGATGGTGGTGTCGCGTGGACCACCGCCGGTGACCGTGCCCGACGTCGGGGGCGCGTCGGCGGCCGACGGCCAGTCGCGCCTCGAAGCGGCGGGCTTCGTGGTCGAGATCCAGCGCGTCCACGACGAGACCGTGCCCAAGGACACCGTGCTGTCCACGTCGCCCGCCGGTGGGGGCAAGGCGCCGCGCGAGTCGAAGATCGTCATGAAGGTCAGCGATGGGCCGGCGCCGGTCCCGGTGTCGGGCGATGTCGTCGGCAAGTCGTTCGACGACGCCGCGGCCATCTTGAAGGGTCAGGGCTTCCAGGTCGCCCGGGCCGACGTGTTCAGCGACAACGTCGACTCCGGGAAGGTCGTGGGCACCGATCCGGGGGTGGGTCAGCCCGCCGCGAAGGGCGCCACCGTCACGATCCAGGTGAGCAAGGGACCTGAGCTGGTGGCGGTGCCGACGGTCGTCGGGGTCAGCGTGGAGGTTGCGAGTCAGCGGCTGCAAGCGGCGGGGCTGGTGCCCGACGTGCAGAACTACGCACCGGGGCGAACCGTCCGGGCCAGTGACCCGGTGGCGGGGACGCAGGTCCGCAAGGGCGCCAAGGTGACCCTCTTCCTGTAGGGCGCTCCCGAGGCCTCTACGATCCCCCGCGGTGGACGACGGGGCGGGCGACGGCGGTCGGGCGGCGGTCGCGTCTGCGCCCGGCTCGGACGTGCTTCCGGCGCCGGCGCGCTTCTCGGGTCTCCCGATGGAGTACCGGCTGCTCGTCTTGATCACGGTGTGCTCGGGCCTGTTCGCGAGCGGTCTCACGATCACCGCGCTCACGACGGCGATCCCGTTCATCCGGCGTGACTTCGTCACGTCGTTCGCGGCCATCTCGTGGGTCGTGTCCGCGCCGTTCCTCTTCCGCTCGATCTTCATCCCCGCCTTCGGGAAGCTCGCCGACCGGATCGGTCGCCGCCGCACCTGGGTGTGGGGATTCGCCCTCACCTCGTTGACGTCGTTGGCCTGCGGTTTCGCTCCCGACGTCGGCTGGCTGATCGCACTGCGCGCCCTCTCGGCGATCGCGAGCGCGGCGGTGGTGCCGTCGTCGCTGGCCCTGATCGCGGTCGAGTACGAACCGCACGCACGCGTCAAGGCGTTCGGCTGGTGGTCGGCCGTGTCGGCGTTCTCACCCGTGTTCGGCGTCGTGCTGGGTGGTCTCGTGATCGACGCCTTCGGCTGGAGGTGGCTGTTCTTCGGGCAGTTCCCGTTCTCGGTCGTGGCGCTGGTCGCCGGCGTGATCGTGTTGCGCGAGTCGAAGGGTGAGCCCGCGCCGTTCGACGTGTGGGGGACCGTGCTCTCGGTGCTCGGCCTCGGTCTCGTGATCCTCGCCATCAACCGGGGTCCGGTGGCCACCTGGGCCTGGGGGTCACCGCAGCTCGTGGTGTGCGTGGTCGCGGCGATCGGGCTGCTGATCGCCTTCGTGATGGTCGAGCGCCGGGTGCGCTCCCCGATCCTGCTCGTCGACCTGTTCCGGCGCCGGCAGTTCACCGCCGGTGTGCTCGCCAACTTCTTCGGGAACTTCGCCTACATGGGAGGGTTCTTCATCACGTCGCTGATGCTGGCCGAGCCCGACCTGTGGGGCTGGTCGGCCGGCCGGGTGTCGCTGGCGGTCGCGCCGCGGGCCCTGGCGCTCGGGATCATGGGGCCGTTCGCCGGTTACCTCACGGCCCGCTTCGGTGGTCGCGGGGTCGCCACTGTGGGCATGGTGCTGATCGGGGGCTCGATGTTCACCCTGGCGGCGCTCGCCCCCGGCGATCCCTACCTCCTGATCGTGCCGGGCCTCGTGCTGTCGGGGATCGGGCTCGGGCTCGTCGGCCCTCCGGCCACTGCGGCGGTCACCAACGAGGCCGCGTCGGAGGACCTCGGCGCCGCCAGCGCGGCGGTCAACCTCGGGGCGTCGTTCGGTTCGTCGGTGGGCATCGCCACGATGCAGGCGGTGTTGCTCACGGTCGCGGTGACCCCCGACGCCCCGGGCATGCGCGCCTTCACGCTCGCCTTCCTGGCCGGTGCCATCGGGACGGGGATCGGAGTCTTCTCGACCCTGGGGCTCGGCGGCGCCGACCGCGTGACCCGCACGGCCTGGCGGATGCGCCGCTCGCACTCCTGACGCGGCGGTGCAGGTGGGTCGGGAGGCCGGGACGCGGTCGGATCAGGCGGTGATGCCCTGGATCGCCTCGGCCAGGGCGAAGGCTCCGGCGGGCGCGCCGTCGACCTGCATGGCCAGCAACTTGGCGAGGTCGCCCTGGATCTTGATCTTCCCGGTCATGAACGCGTTCAGCCCGGCGGTCGGGTCGCCCGACAGGAGGATCTCGCGGGCCGTGTCGTAGTCGGTGGTGACCGTGAGGTCGCCGTCGGGGGCGTGCCCGATCCCCCAGTGGCCCCGCCCCGAGCGGGCTCCTGCGTGGAGGTGGCGCTCGGCGCCGAACGGGGTGTCGGTGACGATCAGGTTCATCACGACGTCGGCACCCTCGGGAGCGTCGGGCCCCATCTCCTCGACCAGCTTGTCGACGACGGCGAACCAGTCGTCACTGAGGAACTGATGCGTCGTCACCCCCCGATCGTAGCGAGCGGGCCACAACCCTAGACTCGCCCGCCATGGCCGATGCTCCCGCCGCCCTCACCCGAGCCGACGTCGAGCACGTGGCGCGCCTGGCGCGGCTCGGGCTCTCCGACGACGAGCTCGACCAGCTCACCGGCGAGCTCGCCGCGGTGTTGGGCCACGCCGCCGACGTCGCCTCCCTCGACCTCGACGGTGTCGAGCCCACCTCGCACCCGCTCCCGTTGCGCAACGTCTTGCGCGACGACGTCGTGCGCCCGACGCTCGACCGTACCGAGGTGCTCGCGGCCGCGCCGGCCACCGAGGACGACCGCTTCCGCGTTCCGCGCATCCTCGACGCGCCATGACCGAGGCCCTGCGGATCGCCGCCGGAGTGCGGGCCGGAAACGTCCGGGCCCGCGACGTGGTCGAGGAGCACCTCGCGCGCATCGACGCCGCCGAGAGTGGGATCCACGCCTTCAACCTGGTGCTCGCCGATGAGGCGCGAGCCGCAGCCGACGCCGTCGACGCCCGGGTCCGCGCCGGCGAGGACCCGGGGCCGCTGGCCGGCGTGCCGGTGGCGCTCAAGGACAACCTCTGCACCCGGGGCATCCCCACCACCTGCAGCTCGCGCATCCTCGAGGGTTGGCGTCCCCCGTACGACGCCACCGTGGTGCAGCGGGTCACGGCGGCGGGGGGCATCGCCATCGGCAAGACCAACCTCGACGAGTTCGCCATGGGCTCGTCCACCGAGAACTCGGCGTTCGGCCCGACCCGCAACCCCCGCGACCCGAGCCGGGTCCCGGGCGGATCCAGCGGTGGCTCGGCCGCGGCGGTGGCCGCCGGTTTCGCGCCCGTGTCGCTCGGCTCCGACACCGGTGGCTCGATCCGCCAGCCGGCCGCGCTGTGTGGCGTGGTCGGCGTGAAGCCCACCTACGGATCCGTGTCGCGCTTCGGGCTGATCGCCTTCGCGTCGTCCCTCGACCAGGTCGGCCCGTTCGCGGCCAGCGTCGCCGACGCGGCGCTCCTCCTCGACGTCGTCGCCGGGCCCGATCCCTTCGATTCCACGTCGTCGCCCCGTCCACCCGAGCCGGTCTCCGCCACCCTCGACCAGGGGGTGTCCGGCCTGCGCATCGGGATCATCGACGAACTCGTCGACGCCGACGGCGTGGAGCCCGAGGTGCGCGCCGCCGTGGTGCGCGCGGCGGAGGCGCTGGAGGCGGCCGGTGCCACGGTGGACCGGGTCTCCGTGCCGAGCGTGGTCTACGGCCTGAGCGCGTACTACCTCATCGCACCGGCGGAGGCGTCGTCGAACCTGGCCCGCTACGACGGCGTCCGCTACGGGCTGCGCGTCGACGCGCCCGACCTCGCCACGATGAACGCCCGCACCCGCGACGCCGGCTTCGGACCCGAGGTCAAGCGACGGATCATGCTGGGCACGTACGCATTGTCCGCCGGTTACTACGACGCCTATTACGGGAAGGCCCAAAAGGTGCGCACGCTGATCCTGCGTGACTTCGCGCGCGCCTACGGGTCGTTCGACGCGCTCCTGTCGCCCACGTCGCCCACGGTGGCGTTCCCGTTCGGGGCCAAGGCGGAGAACCCGCTGGCGATGTACCTCTCCGACGTGTGCACGATCCCCACCAATCTGGCGGGCCACCCGGCGATGAGCGTGCCGTTCGGCACCGGCGCCGACGGACTGCCCGTGGGGGTGCAGGTACTGGCCGACGCCGTGCAGGAGCCCGTGATGTTCCGGGTGGCGCGGGTGCTCGAGGCGAGCGCCGGTGGCCCGGGATCGGGATCGGGAATCGGGGGAGGTGCCTGATGGCCTTCGACGACTTCGAGGCGGTGATCGGGCTCGAGTGCCACGTGGAGCTCGCCACCGCCACCAAGATGTTCTGCGGCTGTCCCAACGAGTTCGGGGCCGAGCCCAACACCAACGTGTGCCCGGTGTGCCTGGGCCTGCCGGGATCGTTGCCCGTGCTCAACCGCACGGCGGTGGAGTTCGCCCTGCGCTTCGCGGCGGCCCTCGGTTTCACGGTGCCGGAGGAGTCGATCTTCGCCCGCAAGAACTACTTCTACCCAGACATGCCCAAGGACTTCCAGATCAGTCAGTTCGAGGAGCCGATCCTCGTCGACGGCACGATCGAGATCGAGGGCATGACCGTCGGGATCGAGCGGGCCCACCTCGAGGAGGACACCGGCAAGACATTGCACGTGGGTGGCGGGGGCCGCATCCACGAGGCCGACCACTCGCTCGTCGACTACAACCGGGCGGGCGTGCCGCTCATGGAGATCGTGAGCCGTCCAGACCTCCGCACCGCGGAGCAGTCCCGTCAGTACGTGAGCGAGTTGCGGGCGGTGCTGCGCACGCTCGGGGTCTCCGACGTGAAGATGGAAGAGGGCTCGCTGCGCGTCGACGCCAACGTGTCGGTGCGCCACCGGGGTGCGAGCGAGTTCGGCACCAAGGTCGAGGTCAAGAACATGAACTCGCTGCGCTCGCTCGGTCGTGCCATCGACCACGAGATCGAGCGCCAGATCGGGGCGGTCGAGGCCGGCGAGCGGATCGTCCAGGAGACCCGCCACTGGGACGAGGCCGACGGTCGCACCCACGGCATGCGGTCCAAGGAGGGGTCGAGCGACTACCGGTACTTCCCGGAGCCCGACCTGGTGCCCCTGTCGCCGTCGGTCGAGGAGCGCGCGGCCGCCGCGGCCGAGATGCCGGAGCTGCCGGCGGCCCGTCGGGCCCGCATGGTGGCCGAGTGGGGGATCGTCGAGGCCGACGCCCGCGTCCTCGTCGACGTGCCCGGCCTCGCCGAGTTCGCCGACGCGGCGGTGCGGGCACTCGGCGCCGGTGCTCCTCGCGACGTGGCCATCTGGTGCACCGGCGACGTGCTGGCCCACCTCAACGAGACGGGGCTCGCGCCGGCGGTGCTGCCCCTCACCCCCGACGGCCTCGCCGAGCTCGTCGGCCTCGTGGCCGACGGCTCGATCTCGCGTCATCAGGCCAAGGACGTGCTGGCCGAGTGCCTGCGCGAGCCCACGCGGCCCACGCAGGTGGTGGAGGAGCGCGGGTTGGCCCAGGTCTCCGACGCCAGCGCGCTCGGTGCCGTCGTCGACGAGGTGCTCGCCGCCAACGCCGACGCGGTCGCTGAGTACCGGTCGGGTGACGACAAGGTCAAGAAGAAGAAGCGTGGTTTCTTGATGGGTGAGGCCATGAAGGCCCTCGCCGGGCAGGGCAACCCGCAGGTGCTCAACCAGCTCCTCGACGAGCGCCTGGGCTGAGCCCGCCGGACTCGCTCAGTCCATCGGAACGGCGCGCACGATCTGGCCGTCGATGCGCTCGAAGATCTCGTCGAGCGAGTGGCCGGTGATGGTCAGGCCGTGGTTCTTCTGGCCCACCACGGCACGGCTCGGATCGGGCGCGGCGCGCACGAGGTCGGCGACCGCGGTGGCCAGCTCGACGGTGCCGCACGGATAGTTGATCTCGGTGGCCGGAGTGCCCCCGATCCAGGCGTGCACGTGCAGGATCGCGTGCACATCGGGGTGCTCGCGGTAGATCATCCAGTGCTCGATGGCGTCGACGGACACCCGGTTCGGGGTGACCTCGGGCGGGATCGACAGCACGATGGCGTCGCGGGCGGGCTCGTAGCCGGTGACGAGGAGCACGTCGCGACCGATGGCGCGCAGGTTCGACTTGTCGACCCCGCTGGCGCTCATCCAGAACTCGGGTCCGAGGTCGGACTCGGCCGGAGGGAGGCGCCGGGCGCTGACGTTGCCGTAGCTCAGCCCGCCGATGCCGTAGAGGAGCTTCACGTGGCGCAGGTCGCGTTCGGAGAGGATCTCCTCGATCGGGAAGGCGGCCGGGAGCAGGTCGAGGGCGTCGAGGCGTTCGCCGGCCCGGGCGATCGAGGCGGTCTGGTCGTCGCCCGACCACAACGGTTCGGGGAGGTCGGCGAGGAACTCGTTCGCGATGACGAGCCGCGAGGTGGCGAGGGGCTCGATGCGGGCGAACACCGCGGCGAAGAACGCGGCGTCGTCGCCGGCGTGCTCGACGGTGTACGTACCCTGCTCGAGGGTGACGAAGGAGCAGACCGGGCCGCCGGGACCTTCACTCAGCATCACCGCGAGGTTGGAGAGGCCGCGTACGAGAAGCGGGTACCCCGTGCGCAGCGGGTCCGGCGGCGGCTCCGGGACCGTGGCGAACGACACCACGAACGTGGGGGCGTTCTTGCGGCGGTAGGGCTTGGGTGCGGCGACGTCGAGGAAGTGGAGGACGACCTGGATCTCGGGCCCGGGGGCTGGGTGCTCGGTGTAGCCCCGCCCGGCCATCACCGCCGCGATGCCGTCGACCAGCCACGCCAGGCGGGCGTCGGGGGCTTCACCGTTGCGGGCGAAGGTCCGGTCCTGGACCCGGCCGCGTTCAGCCACGCCTCCGGCCATGGTCAACTTGGTCGCGGTCTCGGGACCCATCGTCCGCTTCGCACCCCCGTCGGTCCGTGCGCAGCGTAGGCGATCGAAGTGCTGTCCGGAAAGGGACCTCCGGCCCCGCCGGTACCCTGTTTCCCCATGACCGACCGGAAGCCGCGCAGCCGTGAAGTGACCGACGGGATGGAGCGGGCTCCGGCCCGGGCCATGCTCCGTGCCATCGGGATGACCGACGACGACTGGGACAAGCCCCAGGTCGGGGTGGCCTCGTCGTGGAACGAGGTGACCCCCTGCAACATGCCCCTCGACCGGCTGGCCAAGCGGGCCAAGGACGGGGTCCGGGCCGCGGGGGGCTTCCCGATCGAGTTCGTGACCATCGCCGTGAGCGACGGCATCTCGATGGGTCATGAAGGCATGCGGGGCTCGCTGGTGTCGCGCGAGATCATCGCCGACTCGGTGGAGTGCGTCATGCACTCGGAGCGACTCGACGCCATGGTCACCTTCGCCGGCTGCGACAAGAGCCTGCCCGGGATGATGATGGCGGCGGCTCGCCTGAACCTCCCCGCGGTGTTCGTCTACGGGGGAAGCATCCTCCCGGGGCACTACCAGGACCAGGCCCTCGACATCGTCAGCGTGTTCGAGGCGGTCGGGGCGTGTGCCGCCGGCACGCTCACCGAGAACGAGCTCGGCGAGATCGAGAAGCGCGCCTGCCCCACCGAGGGGTCGTGCGCCGGGATGTTCACCGCCAACACGATGGCGTCGGTGGCGGAGGCGCTCGGGCTGTCGTTGCCCGGTTCGTCGTCGGCCCCGGCCGTCGACCGGCGCCGTGACGACCTCGCGTACGCGAGCGGCCAGGCGGTCATCAACCTCCTGGATCTCGACCTGCGTCCGCGCCGCATCCTCACCAAGGAGGCGTTCGAGAACGCCATCGCCGTGGGCATGGCGGTGGGTGGCTCCACCAACATGGTGCTGCATCTGCTGGCGATCGCGTTCGAAGCCCGCGTCGAGCTCGAGCTCGACGACTTCAACCGCATCGGCGCACGCGTGCCCCACATCGCCGACATGAAGCCGCACGGCAAGTACCACATGACCGACCTCGACAACATCGGCGGAGTGCCGGTGGTCATGCGCGAGCTGCTCGAGCGCGGCCTGATCCACGGCGACTGCCTCACGGTCACCGGGAAGACCGTCGCCGAGAACCTGGAGGCGCTCGACCCGCCCGCTCCCGACGGCAAGGTCGTGCACCCGCTCTCCAACCCCATCAACACCCAGGGCGGCATCGCCGTCCTGCGCGGCAGCCTGGCCCCCGAGGGTGCGGTCGTGAAGGTCGCCGGTATCGACCACCCCCACTTCGACGGCACCGCTCGCGTCTTCGACGGCGAAGGGCTGGCGATGGAGGCGATCCTGGCCGGGAAGATCAACGCCGGCGACATCGTCGTGATCCGCTACGAGGGCCCGAAGGGTGGTCCGGGCATGCGCGAGATGCTGGCGGTGACCGGGGCCATGAAGGGTGCGGGCCGCGGCGCGGATGCCGCGCTGATCACCGACGGACGCTTCTCCGGGGGCACGCACGGGTTCTGCGTGGGGCACGTCGCCCCCGAGGCGGTCGAGGGTGGTCCGATCGCGTTCGTCCGCGACGGCGACCGGATCGTGATCGACGCCGAGGCGCACACGATCGACCTGATGGTCGACGAGGCCGAACTCGAGCAACGCCGGGCGGGCTGGAAGCCGCTCGAGCCGCGCTACACGAGTGGGTTCCTGGCCAAGTACGCGCGGCTCGCCCAGGGCGCCGAGCGCGGCGCCATCACCAACTTCTAGCGTTTGTTCGTTTGTGGCGCCCCTGGCGCGCACAAACGAACAAACGCTGCGCGGTCGGGGGGAGTGCGATGCCGGAGATGCTGGAGGCGGAGGAGGCGCGGGCGCTGATCGCGGCCCGGGCGCTCGACCGTCCGATCGCGTCCGTGTTCACCCCCGACGCGTGGTACCTAAAGCGCGGGCTCACCGCCACCGGCGCGAAGCGCGCGCTGCGCGGCCGGTCGCTGACCGGGGCCCGGCGGCGGGGCAAGCAGATCCTGGTCGACACCTCCGACGATGGCCCGGTGCTCGCCCTGCACCTCGGCATGAGCGGCCGGATCCTCGTCGACGGTGACGCGGCGGGCGACCCGCTGTTGTACGCCTCCAACCGCGACGCCCCCGAGTGGCGCCGCTTCGGCCTCACCTTCGCCGACGGCGGGACCCTCTTCCTGCGCGACCCCCGACGGTTCGGGGCGGTGGAGCTCGACCCCGACGAGGACCGGCTCGGGCCCGACGCCTTCGACCTGACCAAGCCCTACCTGGCCGGGGTCTTGGCTGGGAGCCGGGCCCCGGTCAAGGCGGTGCTGATGGACCAGCACCGCATCGCCGGCCTCGGCAACCTCCTCACCGACGAGGCGCTGTTCCGCGCCGGGCTCGACCCCTCCCGCCCGGCCGACTCCCTCGATCCCACCGAGGTGGCCACCCTCCACCGGGCGGTGCGGACCACGGTGCGGACCCTCCAGCGCCGGGGCGGATCCCACACCGGCGACCACATGGTCGCCCGGGAGCCCGGGTCGGTCTGCCCCCGGGACGGGGCCCCGATGCTGCGGCGCACCGTGGGCGGCCGCACCACCTTCTCCTGCAGCCTCCACCAGGTCTGAGCCCGCTCCGGGCCGGACCCCTGGGGCTGGTGGTGCCAGAGTTGCGATTTCGCCGTCCGGACGGCACAATGGGGGGCCATGTCCCGCCGCACCCTCCTCGTAGTCGTTACGTAGCGCACGGCGCCCCATTGCGTCCGTGCGCGACCCGCCCCTCGCCCTGGCGAGGGGCTTCGTACGTCCGGACGAGGAGAGCGAGCCCGGAGACGTGACGAAGCCGATCCAGGGTCCCCCGTCCCACCGAGCCCTTCGGAGCACCCCATGAAGCTGACCGGCGCCCAGGCCCTCATCAAGAGCCTCGAGCACGAGTCCGTCGAGGTCATGTTCGGCCTCCCGGGTGGAGCGATCCTCCCGGTCTACGACCCGCTGATCGACTCGTCGATCCGCCACATCCTCGTCCGTCACGAGCAGGGCGCCGGCCACATGGCCGAGGGCTACGCCCACGCCACGGGGCGTCCGGGCGTGGCCATGGTCACGAGTGGTCCGGCGGCCACCAACGTCGTCACGCCGCTCTGTGACGCCTACATGGACTCGATCCCGCTGGTCATGATCACCGGCCAGGTGCCGTACTCGGTGATCGGGACCGACGCCTTCCAGGAGTGCGACACCGTCGGCATCACCATGCCGGTGACCAAGCACAACTGGCTCATCACCGACGCCCAGGACATCCCGCGCACGATCCGGGAGGCGTTCCACGTGGCCACCACCGGCCGACCCGGCCCGGTGCTCGTCGACGTGCCCAAGGACATCGCCAACCAGACGATGGACTGGGAGTGGCCCGACTCCGTCGACCTGCCCGGCTACAAGCCGACCACCAAGGGTCACGCCAAGCAGATCAAGGACGCCGCTCGCCTCATGGCCGAGGCCGAGCGTCCGGTGCTCTACGTGGGCGGTGGCATCCTCAAGGCCCGCGCCGCCGAGGCCCTGATGGAGCTGGTCAAGACCACCGACTTCCCGGTGGTCACCACGCTCATGGCTCGCGGGGCGTTCCCCGACGACCACGAGCGCTGCCTCGGCATGCCCGGCATGCACGGCAACTACACGGCGATCACCGCCATGCAGAAGTCCGACCTGCTGATCGCCCTGGGCTCGCGCTTCGACGACCGCGTCACCGGCAAGCTCGACGGCTTCGCCCCCGACGCCAAGATCATCCACGTCGACATCGACCCGGCGGAGCTGTCCAAGGTCCGCCGGGCCGACGTGCCGATCGTCGGCGACTGCCGGGTGGTCATCGAGGAGCTGGTCAAGGTCGTGCGGGCCGAGAAGGCCAAGCGGTCGTTCCCGGCGCTCGGCCCGTGGCACACGCAGCTGCGCGAGTGGCAAGAGCGTTACCCGCTGGTGTTCGAGCAGCTCGAGGACGGGCCGCTCAAGCCGCAGTTCGTCATCGACACCCTGCGCGACAACACCCCCGACGACACGATCGTCGCCTCGGGCGTGGGTCAGCACCAGATGTGGACGGCGCAGCGGTGGAAGTTCAACCACCCCTACACCTGGGTCAACTCCGGCGGTCTCGGCACCATGGGCTTCTCGGTGCCGGCGGCCATCGGCGCCAAGGTGGGCAAGCCCGAGCGCATGGTGTGGGCCGTCGATGGCGACGGGTGCTTCCAGATGACCGCCCAGGAACTCGTCACGGCGAGCGCCGAGCGCATCCCGGTGAAGGTCGCCATCCTCAACAACGCCTACCTCGGCATGGTGCGCCAGTGGCAGGAGCTCTTCTACGAGGAGCGCTACAGCGAGGTGTACCTCTCGCCCGACCTGCCCGACTACGTCAAGTGGGCGGAGGCGATGGGCTGCGTGGCGTTCCGCGTCGACACCCCCGAAGACGTCGAGCCGACCATCCAGAAGGCCAACGAGGTCGACGACCGTCCGGTCGTCATCGACTTCCGCACCGACTACCGGGAGAAGGTGTACCCGATGGTCGCGGCCGGCACCACCAACGACGACGTCATCCTCGACCCCGCCCAAGACCCGTTCGCCGCGGGCCACTGAGCGCGGGAGGAGACCCACGATGATCCCCCAGCACCACATCCTCAGCGTGCTCGTGGAGAACAAGTTCGGCGTGCTCACGCGCGTCACCGGCCTGTTCTCCCGGCGCGGCTTCAACATCTTCTCGTTGGCCGTCGGACCGACCGAGGACGAGCGGTTCAGCCGGATGACGATCGTGGTCGACGCCGAGTCGGCGCCGATCGAACAGATCACGAAGCAGCTCAACAAGCTCATCCCGGTCATCAAGATCGTCGAGCTCTCCCCGGTCGACGCCGTGGAGCGCGAGTTGATGTTGGTCACGGTGAAGGCCACGGCCGAGGCCCGCTCGCAGATCACCGAACTGGCGTCGATCTTCGAGGCCAAGATCGACGACGTCGGCTACGACGCTCTGACGATCATGGTCTCGGGCGCCCCGTCGAAGCTCGACGCCATGGCCGACCTGCTCCACCCGTTCGGCATCGTCGAGCTCCAGCGCACGGGCCGGGTGGCCCTGCCCAAGTTGGCCCGACGGCCCGCCAAGTTGCGGGCCGTGAAGAACCGCGCCGGCTGAACTAGCCTGATTCCTCCCCGAGACCACTCTCCTCGAACTCCACGAAGGACCACACCATGCCCGCCACCATCTACTACGACGCCGACGCCGACTCCGCCCACCTCGAGGGCAAGACGGTCGCGGTCCTCGGCTACGGGTCGCAGGGCCACGCCCACGCCCGCAACCTCCACGACTCGGGGGTCGACGTCATCGTCGGCCTGCGCGAGGGGTCGAGCTCCTGGGCCAAGGCCGAGGAGGCGGGTCTGAAGGTCCTCACCACCGCCGAGGCCTGCCGCGAGGCCGACATCATCATGGTGCTCCTCCCCGACACCGAGCAGGCGCGGGTCTACGAGGAGGACATCGCCCCCAACCTCGAGGAGCGCAACGCCCTGGCGTTCGCGCACGGGTTCAACATCCACTTCGGGCAGATCAAGCCCCCGAAGGGTGTCGACGTGTGGATGATCGCGCCCAAGGGCCCGGGTCACCTCGTGCGGCGCACCTTCGAGGAAGGCGGAGGGGTGCCGGGTCTGGTGGCGGTGCACGCCGACGAGACCGGCAAGGCCAAGGAGACCGCCCTCGCCTACGCCAAGGCGATCGGTGCCACCCGCGCCGGTGTGCTCGACACGACCTTCACCGAGGAGACCGAGACCGACCTGTTCGGTGAGCAGGTCGTCTTGTGTGGCGGTCTGACCGAGTTGATCATGGCGTCGTTCGAGACGCTGGTGAACGCCGGCTACCAGCCGGAGTCGGCCTACTTCGAGACGCTGCACGAGGTGAAGTTGATCGTCGACCTCATCTACGAGGGCGGCATCACCAACATGCGCTACTCGATCTCCGACACCGCCGAGTACGGCGACCTCACGCGGGGCCCGCGCATCATCACCGACGACACCCGCGCCGAGATGCGGGAGATCCTCGACGAGATCCAGACCGGCCGGTTCGCCAACGAGTGGATCCTCGAGAACCGCGCCGGTCGCCCGGTCTACAACGCACTGCGGCGCCGGGGGGCCGACCACCAGATCGAAGAGGTCGGGGAACGGCTCCGGGCGATGATGCCCTGGATCGGGGCCGGCCGCGCTCGCCCGCAGGACGTCTCGGGCGGCTGATCCGGTGGCCGACGGCGTGCTCGCGCTCGCCGCGGTCGTCGTCGGCTATCTGCTCGGGACCATCCCGAGCGCGGTGATCGTCACCCGGCTCGCCACGCGCGGCCGGGTCGACATCCGCGCGTCCGGGAGCGGTAACCCGGGTGGCTTCAACACCATCCGCTCGGTGGGCAAGGTCTGGGGCGCGGTGGTGATCCTGCTCGACGGCGGCAAGGCCGTGCTGGCCGCGCTGCTCGGCTGGCTCCTCGCCGGCGACGCCGGGGCGTACCTGGGGGCCACCGCCGCGATCGTGGGCCACGTGGCGCCGGTGTGGACCGGGTTCCGGGGCGGCGGCAAGGGCGTGGCCGCGGCGGGCGGCGCGATCCTGGCGGTGTTCCCGGTGTTCTTCCCCGTCGAATGCGTGGTGCTGCTCGTGACGGCGCTGGTCGTCAGGAAGTCGGAGCCGGCGATGCTGGTGGGGATGGCGGCGCTGGTGGTCGCGTCGGTGCTCTGGGCCGTGTGCGACTGGCCGCACGCGTGGGGCCCTCCACCCACCGGGGGACTGGTGGCCTTCGCGGCGGTGGCGGCGGGTCTGGTGGTGGTGAAGTTCCGCCTGGCCGCGCGCGACTCCGGCGGGACCTCGCCCGACCCGGTCTAGGCCGCGAGGGTGCCGTCGAGGATCTCGACGGTGCGATCGGCGTAGTGGGTCATACGGGTGTCGTGGGTGACGATCACGGCCGCGGTGTGGCGGCGCTTCACCTCACCGACGATCAGCTCCATGACCTGGGTTCCGAGGCGGGTGTCGAGCGCGGACGTGGGCTCGTCGACGAGGATCAGCGGGGGCTCGTTCATGAGCGCCCGGCCGATCGCCACCCGCTGGCGCTCGCCGCCGGAGAGCTGGGCCGGGAGGTTGTCCCCACGCTGCCCGAGCCCGAGCTCCCCGAGGAGCTGGTCGGCGCGCTCGCGGGTGGACCGGGCGGTGCCTCGTCCGGAGAGCTCGGCCGCCACCATGATGTTCTCGCGTGCGGTGAGGAACGGCACGAGGTTGACCGTCTGGAACACGAAGCCGACCTGCTCGCGGCGGAAGCGCGTGAGCTCCTTGCCGGAGTACCCGGTGATGTCGTGGTCGCCCACCGACACCGTCCCCGACGTGGGGGAGAGCAGACCGCCGGCGATCGACAGCAGGGTGGTCTTGCCCGAGCCCGACGGCCCGACCAGGGCCAGGATCTCGTCGGACCCCACGGTGAGCGTGGCGTGGTCGAGGGCGACGATCTCGGAATCACCGGAGGTGTAGGTCTTGCGCACGTCGCGCAATTGGAGTGCGGGCATGGTGGTGCCTTTCAGGTCCCGGTGCCGATGGCGGCGGCAGGATCGATGCGGATGATGCGCCGGAGGGAGACGGCGCCGCCGAGGAGCGCGGCGACGAGGATTCCGACGGCCACGAACAACGCCCGTGAGGGCGTGAGGGTGATGGGAACCTGGGCCGGTGCGACCATCACGAGGGCGACCCCGATCAGCCCGCCGATCCCGTACGCGACGGCGGTGATCACCACGGCCTGGGTCACGAGGGTGGTGGCGAGTTGGTGCGACGACGCCCCGATGGCCTTGAGCACCCCGAACAACGCGGTGCGCTCGAGGGTGAGCAGCGCGAAGAACAGAGCCACGACCAGGGCGGCGACGAAGAAGGTCACCCCGATGATCTGGGTGAAGGTCGACCGCTGCTCCTTGATGCCGGGGATGGCCAGCACGGCGTCGTCGCGGCTGATCGTGTGCGTGCCCCCGACGGCCCGGTCGATGCGGGCGGCCAGCCCGGTGGGGTCGGTGCCGGGGGTGGGCGCGACCCACAGGGTCTGGAAGGTGCCGTCACCGACCGCCGCACCGGGGAACGCCGTGCGAAGGACATCCCGCCAGGTGCCGGGCTCGACCCAGAGGGCACCCTGCTGGAGGAAGTTGGTGTCGCGGACCCAGCCGATCACCTTCAGCGGGATGTGCTCCGGGCCGACCCGCACCGTGGTGCCGAGGTCGACTCCTGCGGCCCGCAGGGAGCGGTCGGCGTAGGCGCGCCCGGGCGGTGGCGGAGCGGGCACACCCTCGACGGCGCCCTCGTAGCCGACGACGGCGGTGTCGGCGATGTCGGCCTGACCCGGCACGTGACCTCCGACCAGCGCCACGCCGAGGCCGTCGGTGCGCGCGACGCCCGGCACCGCCTCGACCGCGGCTCGGATCTCCGGGGTGATCCGGGAGCGGATGACCGAATCGCGGGCGGAGTCGGAGAACACCACCAACGGGTCCTGCTGGGCCCGCAACGTGCCGGTGGACGACAGGTACAGGCCGTCGAGCAGTCCGCCGAGCGAGAGCAGCAGGACCACGAGCAGGGCCAGGGCGAGGGTGGTGGGCACGAAGGCCCGCCGCCGGCGGCGCAGCTCGCGCAGGGCGAGCCTCATCGCTCCACCCCGGCGGGCACGGTCGCGGCGATGGGATCGATCCGCAGCACGCGTCGGATCGACGCGAGCGAGGCGAGCAGGGCCAGCACCAGGAGCACGGCCCCCCGGGTGAGGACCACTCCCGGATCGACCTCGATGGGGAACTTGGCGCTCGAGCCGAGCGAGGCCAGTGTCAGCAGCGCGGTCCCGACGACGATCGCCGCCACCATGACGAGGACGACCTGCACGAGGAGGCTACGCACCAGCGTCGCGGTCGGGGCTCCGATGGCGCGGAGCAGCGTCAGCGCGGCGGCCTTCTGCACGGTGAGGATGACGAAGAAGATCCCGACGACCATCGTCACCACGACGAAGGCCAGCCCCTGGATGATGTTGAACGAGATCTTCACGGCCGACACTCCTGGCAATGACTGCACCGCGGCGTCGCGGTCGAGGGCATCGACCCCTGGGACCGTGCGGTCGATGCGCGCGGCGACCGTGATGGGATCGGCACCGCGTTCGACGCTCACCGCCACCATCGACGGGAGGACCGCCAGGGCATCGGGGTTCTTGACGCGTGACGCGGCCTCGAAGGTGGCATACGAGACGAACACGCCGGGGTTCACGCTGAAGCGGATGTCGTGGGCCCGTCCGACGATCGTGATCGGGTACGTGCCGTCGGGTCCGACGACACGCACGGTGTCGCCGAGCGCGAACCCGCGGTCGGCGTCGATGTCGGAGGCGACCCCCTCACCGTCGGACCGGGGTCGGCGCCCCTCGACGACGTCGGTCGGGGCGCCGGGCCCGCCGAGGACGTAGCCGAGCACCGCGACGTCGAGCTCCTTCCCGCCGGCGCGGGCGGTCATGGTGTCGACGCCGAACGGCTCGGCCCGCGCGACGCCGTCGACCGCGGCGACGGCGTCGACGGTGGCGGTCGGGAGCACCGACCCCTCCGGGTTCTTGCGGGCGTCGGCGTTGTAGACGACCACGGCGGCGGACTGGTGCTGGAGCGCCCCGGAGAAGAACGAGAGCAGCGTGCTCAGGAGGGTCGACTGGAACAGGATCAGGAAGACCAGCAGCCCGGCCGCCCCGGAGAGGAGGCCGAACCGCAGCCGGGCGCGGGTGATCTCACGGAAGGCCAAGCGCACGGTGGCGTCAGCCCCTCGTGCGGACGCGGGATTCTGCCGGGGTCCGTGCCCGAGCGGCGCCGGCGCTCACCCGGTGGCACGCGGCGGATGCCGGTCGGCCCAGGGGCGGGCCTGCTCGAGCTGTGCGGAGACCCGGAGCAGGACGTCTTCGCGGTACTGGTCGGCGACCAGTTGCACGCCGATGGGCAGTCCGGCGTCGGTCCAGTGCAGCGGCACCGACACGGCGGGCTGGCCGGTGATGTTGAAGCCGGCGGTGAACGCCCCGAAGGGCAGGCCCCGCCCGAGCGCGCGGTAGGGGTCGTCGGGGGTGGCGTGGACGTCGCCGAGGAGCGGTGGCGGCTCGGCGCACACCGGCGTGAGGAGGAGGTCGAACCCGGTCTGCCACCACTCGCAGACCGCCCGACTCCAGGAGTGGGCGACCGAGAGCGCCCCGAGGTACTGCCCGGCGGTGATGCCCTGGCCCATCTCGTACTGGAACCAGGTGAGGGCCTCGACGTCGTCGGAGGTGACGGGACGTCCGACGATCTCGGCGAGGTGGTCGATCTCGTGCACCACGGTGGCGCACAGCACCGCCGAGAACGTCTCGAGCAGGCCGGGCACGTCGAAGGCGGCCGGCTTGGCGACCTCGACCGTGTGCCCCAGCGACTCGAGGAGGCGGGCGGCGTCTTCGGTGGCGGCGACGCAGGCCGGGTCGACCTCGGCGAGTCCGTTGGGGGCGGCGGTGCACAAGCCGATGCGGAGGCGGCCGGGCTCGGCGCCGACCTCGGCCGCGTAGGGACGGGCGGGCGGCGGCGCGGTGTACGGGTCGCCGGACATCGGGCCCGTGATCGCGTCGAGGAAGGCGGCGCTGTCGCGGACCGACCGGCTCACCACGTGGCGCACGACCAGGCCGGCCCAGGCCTCGCCGACGTCGGGTCCGAGCGACGAGCGGCCCCGGGAGGGCTTGAGTCCGTAGATCCCGCAGTGCGACGCCGGGATGCGGATCGAACCTCCTCCGTCGCCGGCGTGCGCGACCGGCACCATGCCGGCGGCGACGGCCGCGGCCGAGCCACCGCTCGAGCCGCCGGGACTGTGGTCGAGCGACCACGGGTTGTGGGTGGCGCCGTAGGCCTCGGGCTCGGTGGTGGGGAGGAGTCCGAACTCGGGGGTGTTGGTCTTGCCGATCACCACGACGCCGGCGGCGTGGAACTTGTCGAAGAGGTAGTTGCTGGTCGCGCCCGTGTGGCCGATCGCCTTCAGGAGCCGGTTGCCGAGGTGCACCGGCTCGCCGGCGAGGGACCCGTCGAGGTCCTTGAGCAGCATCGGCACGCCCCGGAACGGTCCGTCGGGGAGGGTGCCGGCGGCTTCGGTGCGGGCCCGGTCGAAGCGCTCGTGGATGACGGCGTTGAGGGCCGGGTTCGAGGCCTCGACCCGGGCGATCGCGGCGTCGACGAGTTCGAGCGGGGTGACCTCGCCGCGGCGGACGAGGTCGGCCTGGGCGGTGGCGTCGAGGTGGGAGAGGTCGTCGGTCATGGGCCCGACGCTAGCCCCGGCACGCACGCTGCGGACAGGGCCCGACGGCTCAGAAGAGGGCGATCGGGTTGACCGGCGAGCCGGTGCCGCGGGTGATCACGAGCGGGGCGATCGTGAGGTGGAACTCCCAGCGGTCGAGCTCGGCGCAGGCGCGGGCCACGTCCTCGAGGTCGCAGTTGTCGACGATGGGCATCCCGAGGTAGGGCAGGACCATGGCGTGGACGTGCATCGGGATGTGGTGGGCGGCGGGGTTGGGGATGCCCTGGTCGGCGATGGGTGCGTCCTGCATGTCCCAGGCGAGCAGGCTCGCACCCGTCTCGTGGAGGAACTCCACGCACGAGGCGTGCACGCCGGCTGGGAAGCCGAAGGTGCGGTCGGCGCCCGTGGTGGCGTAGTAGGGCTCGAACCCGCTGCGGATGATCACGGCGTCGCCGGGTCGCGGAGTGATCCCGTGCTGCTCGGCGAAGTCGACCAGCTCCCAGCCGTGCACCGGCTCGCCGGGGACCACGGCGAAGGTGTCGCGGAGGCGGGGGATGTCGTAGAGCACGCCGCGGGTGGAGATGCCGTCGCGCCAGAAGTCGACGGTGCCGGTGTGGTCGGCGGGCAGGTGCGAGTGGCCGAACGGCTTGTTGTTCCAGAAGACGTCACCCTCGAGGGTGCCGAGGTGGCAGAGAGCGTCGATGTGGGTCTGGGTGAACCCGTGGACGAAGCACCCGACGTAGTCGAGCATCCCGCCGGAGCCCTCGACCGCCACGAAGTGGTGGGCGGGGTACGGGTTGGCCGGGCTGGCGTGGGTGTCGAGCGGGCGCCCCAACGACACGCTGCGCCCCTCGCGCACGAGGGTGGCCGCCGCCCGGCGGACCTCGGGGGTCACGAGGTTGAGCGTGCCGAACTCGTCGTCGTCGCCCCACCGGCCCCAGTTGCAGAACTCGGTGCGCCAGGCGGCGTACTCCTCGGCGGTCGGCGGTGTGCGGTCGGCCAGTCCCATCGTTCCCCCCGGTGTCGACGATCGGGCCGCGCCGGTCGGCGGCGGCGTCCGGCGGGGATCGTAGGGCGATACGGTGC
The DNA here is from genome assembly GCA_037142235.1 of Actinomycetes bacterium. Classification (GTDB taxonomy): domain Bacteria; phylum Actinomycetota; class Acidimicrobiia; order IMCC26256; family PALSA-555; genus CAIUKV01. The sequence goes on along the minus strand of JBAXBB010000052.1, from coordinate 831 downwards.
GGCCCGTGGTGGTGTACGACCCGTTCTCGCCCGAGGTCATGACGGACCCGTACCCGATCTACGCCGCACTGCGCTCCGCCGGGCCCGCTCAGCCGCTCCCGCAGTACGACGCGGTGGCCCTCCCCCGGTTCGCCGACGTGTGGGAGGTCAGCCGCGACCGCGAGCACTTCTCGATCGTCGAGGGGCCGGTCAGCCGCCGCGACGCGCTGCTCGTGCACAACCCCGGTCCGCCGGCAGCCGGGCCGACCGACCCCGCCGACCCCGTGCGGTCGTACTCGATGGCCGACCCGCCGGTGCACACGGCGCTCCGGGGGACGCAGGCCCCGGTGTTCACCCCGGCGGCGGTCCGCCGGGCCGACGGCGCGGTCCGCTCACACGCCCGGGCGCTCCTCGACCGGCTGACACCCGCGGGCGGCTTCGACGTGGTCCGTGACTACGCCGCGCCCGTGGCCGCCCGCGCCACCTGCGCCGCGCTGGGCCTGGCCGGGTTCGACGAGGAGCGGGTGGTCGACCTGGTGAACGCGTCCGCCCGTCGCGACGGACTGCGTCCGGGGATGAGCGACGCCGGGCGCGCGGCGATGGGCGAGCTGGCCGGGCTGGTCGCGGCGGCGGTGCGCGGCGGCGCGGCGGACGGACCACTCGCCGCGCTGGCCGCGGTCGAGGTCGCCGGGCGGCGACTGACCGTCGACGAGATCGCCGGGCAGGTCACCACGACGCTCGTGGGCGGGGTGGAGTCGCTGCCCAAGGTGGTGGGCGGCGGGGTGCGCGCCCTCGCCGCCGACCCCGACCAACGGCGTGGGCTCGTCGAGGAGCCCGGCCGGGTGCCGGGCG
>JBAXBB010000051.1:0-20393 GCA_037142235.1 Actinomycetes bacterium | reverse complement strand
CAGCGCGACCTGCCCGTCGAAACGAACTTCGGTGCTCACATCAGTACCCCCAAACAGGCCCACGGTCACTGCGACGACGAGCCACCCGCCGAGTTCGAGCAGGCGTTCTACGCTGCCCAACGAGCCAACCCCACCGGGGTCGGAATCCAATGCCCGAGCCTCCATGAGACCCAGGGCGGTTCAGACGACAGACACCGTGCCGATACTCGGACTCCGGGTTGGCGACCGCGGACGATCGGGCTCACCGCCTCCGCGGCCATTTCATCGCCGTGACACTACCGTCGACCCCCGAAACCAGTCGAACGCACACCAACCCCACCCACCGATACGAAGCAGCGAATACGGCCTTTCTCAGTCGGACACCCCTGAGGCATTCGCCATCCGACGTTGCATGCCGACGATCATTGGGGAGTGACCTCCGTCGACGACCACGGTCTTCTCTTTCCACTGGTGGGAGCATGTACCGTGCAAGCGAGAGTTGGGAGTCTGTTTCCGAGCGGACGCGTGCGAGGACAGGGCTGGATTCCGTATTCGATGCAGAAACTCAAGGTCGAAGACCTTCGCGGACTCGAACTCCTCTTGAGCACCATTGAGCTAGGAAGTATCTCCGCTGCCGCACGGCGCCACTTCCTGAGCCAACCCGCAGCGACGGCGCAGCTGCAGAATCTCGAAACACGTCTCGGCGTCCCGCTGCTCGAGCGCGGTGCGCTCGGGTCGTCCCCGACCGCCGCCGGGACCGCGCTGGCCGCGTGGGCGCGGGAGATCACCGTCGCCACGGAACGCTTTGCAGCTGGGGTGGAAGCACTTCGTGAGGGGGCCGAACCGCACCTACGGGTCGCGGCAAGCCTAACGATCGCAGAGTATCTACTCCCAGTTTGGCTCATCGAGTGTCGCCAGCCGCGGAAAGACTGGGCGGTCGACCTCGAAGTCGCGAACTCCGTAGTCGTTGCAGATCGGGTCGCCTCAAAAGCCGTTGACATCGGCTTCGTCGAGTCTCCCCGGCATTTCGAGGACCTGACGAGTGAGGTCATCGGGCACGACGAGCTGATCGTCGTCGTGGGCCGTTCCCACCCATGGACGCGAAGAAGCACGGCCCTCACTGCCGAGCGGCTCGCGTCCGCGCCCTTGTTGCTTCGAGAGCTCGGCTCCGGGACCCGGGAGTTCTTCGACGACGCCTTGGTACGCAAAGGCCTACCGCCGGTACAACCTCACGGCGTCCTCGGTTCCACAAGCGCACTGAAAGCGGCTGTAGCAGGAGGAACTGCCTGCACCGTCCTGAGTGAGCTTGCCGTAGCGGGAGAGATTGCGACCGGCCGCCTCGTACGTATTGCCGTCGACGGCATCGACCTCAAGAGGACTCTGCGGGCAGTCTGGTACGGACCAACACCGCCTAAGGCAGCGCTCTCACTTCTGGCTGTCGCCCGAGCGTACGCCGAGGCCGCCACAACCTCGTAAGCCCGGGATCGCAATCGAAGTCGACGATGACTCCACAGAGAATCCGATGCTCTCGAGCGCCAGAAGCGGTCTATCCTTGAGCGAGTGGAGAGCTCCGAACGCGTTACGCGTGTAGGCAGACGCGACGTCAAAAAGCCGAAGCACGTCGTCGTCATCGGCGGCGGAGCCTCGGGCGTGTTGGTCGCGGCTCGCGTCCTGGACGCTACCGGAGCCCATCCAGCACGTGTGACCTTGCTCGAGCGCGGGCGCATCGTAGGCGCGGGCGTCGCGTACGGTACCGATGACAGCGAGCACCTCTTGAATGTGCGGGCATCGGGAATGAGTGCGGACCCTTCACGTCCTCACGAATTCGCGGACTGGGCCTCGGGCGTAGGGATGCGCGACCCGACACAGTTCGCTCCTCGGCTCCGGTATCGCGCCTACCTCGCCAATCACCTCGAGGCGGCCGCGTGTGGAGCACCCGACGGCGGCCTCGACATCCTGCACGACGAAGCGGTCCGCCTCGAGCCGTCCGAGTCTCGCTGCTCGATCGAACTGCGCACGGGCCGCAGGCTCGACGCCGACGCTGCGGTTGTTGCCACGGGCAACCCTCCGCCCGGCGTTCCAGCCGCGCTACAGCCTGTCGCCCACGATGAGTCGTGGATCGGGGATCCGTGGGCACCGGGTGCGATCGAACGACTCGCTCGTGCCCGATCTATTCTGCTGATCGGAACCGGACTTACCGCGATCGACGTGCTATTGAGCGCGTCGCGCACGAGCCAGGCCGAGATCGTTGCGGTCTCGAGGCATGGCCTGCTTCCCGCCGCGCACCTCGCCGACGCTCGCCCGGGCAAGGTCGACGTCACCGAACTCGTCGCCGATGCCAACAGTCTGCGCGACCTGACTCGACGAGTCTGCGCGTTTGCCCGCGATCCGGAGAACGACGTCGATTGGCGAGACGTCGTCGATGGCTTCCGGCCTCTGCTGAACGCGCACTGGACACGACTCAGCGCGATCGAACGCAAGAACTTCGTCACACGCCTGGCGCGCTTCTGGGACGTCCATCGCCACCGGATGCCTCCTGCTTCCGCGTCGAAGGTGGCACAGCTCGAGGCGACGGGCAGGCTGTCGACGCTCGCCGCGACAGTCGTGAGCGTCGAGGCGCGTGCAGCGACCATCTCAGTAGAGCTCCGCGTCGCCGGCCGTACCGTCCGCGTCGAGTCCGACGCGGTCGTGAACTGCACCGGGCCGGGCCGCGGCTGGCAGCAATCCTCACGCACACTGATCGGTGACCTCGTCCAACGAGGGCACGCGATTCCCGACCCGCTCGGGCTCGGCCTCGCATCGACACCCAATGGGCAGCTGGTGGACGCATCTGGTGGCACGATCCCCAACGTGTTCGTACTCGGGCCGCCGCGGCGAGGCACTCTGTGGGAGACCACCGCGGTGCCCGAGATCAGGAGTCAGGCTCTCCACATCGCAGATCACGTCGTGATCGGCGCCCCGAGCGAATCGACGAGCCGTACCGAGTCCGATTCCAGCATCCCGTCGTGAACCAGCTCCAAGATCGAGCCGCGCGCTGATGCCTCTCCGCGATGAAACGCGACGCAGAATTCTTCCATGAACGTGGCGCTCTGACGCGATGACCGTGAGCATCGCCTCCATCACCTTCGACAGCGCGGGCCCCGAACCACCGGTGTGGTCGAACGTGAGAACTCGGGGTGCTCGGTCGAAAGCGAGGCCCCGGCGCGGATCGCCTCGTCGCCGCGCTCGCCCCGTCGCGACCGCCCTACGCCGCCGTTGCGGCGCTCAGATATGCGTCTCGCCGGCGGCGAAGAGGGTGGCGCGGGCGCGGCGGGCCATGGGCTCGTCGACCATCTCGCCTTCGAAGTCGAGGGTGGCCTCGCCGCGTGCGGTGGCGGTGTCGAGTGCGGCGAGGAGGCGTCGCGCCCGGTCGACGTCGGCGGCCGACGGGGTGAACACCTGGTGCGCGAGCGCGACCTGCGCCGGGTGGATGCACAGCTTGCCCCGGTAGCCGAGCGCGCGCGCCTCGGACGCGTCACGGACGTAGCGGTCGTCGTTACGGAAGTCGGCGACGATCTGGTCGATCGCGTGGACGTCGCCGACACGCGCCGCGAGCGCGACCCGCGACCGCGCGTAGAGCACCTCGACGTTCGACTCGGTGCGCACGCCGCCCATGTCGGCGACGAAGTCCTCCGCGCCGAAGTAGCACCACCGAACCGGGGCCCGCAGCACCTCATCGGCGCGCGCCACCCCGGCCGCGGACTCGATGCCGGCGAGGATGCCAAGATCGGGAGCACCGGCCGCGGCGAGGGCGGCGACGACGACCCCCACCTCGGCGGCAGACTCGAGCTTGGGCACCACGATCCCTGTCAGCTCGGGGATCAACGCCTCGGCGACGTCGCCCGCAAACCACGGCGTCCCGATGCCGTTGACCCGGACGAACACCTGGATCGCCGGGTGGTCGCGAGTCAGCGCCCGCGCCGCCTCGACCGCCAGGGCCCGCGCCGACTCCTTCGCCGCGACCGGAGTGCCGTCCTCGAGGTCGAGGAACACGGCGTCGGGCCCCGACCGCGGCGCCTTCGCCGCGAGGTCAGCCCGGTTCGCGGGCACGGTGAAGAGGCTGCGCATCCGAGTGCTCACGTCTGCAGCTCCTCGAGGTCGGCGAAGTACGCGAGGGCTTCGGGGTTGGCTAGCGCGTCGGTGTTGGGAACGGGGCGGCCGTGGACGACGTCGCGGACCGCGAGCTCGCTGAGCTTGTTGCTCCAAGTGCGGGGGAGATCGGCAACGGCGACGATCTTCGCGGGCACGTGCCGCGGCGACGCGCCGGTCCGAATCCTCCGGCGGATCTCGGCCTCGAGCGCGGGGGTCAGCGCGAGGCCGGCGTCCATGACGACGAACAGGACCACGCGGATGTCGCCCTCCCACTCCTGGCCGATGACGAGGCTGTCGGCCACGCCCGCCACCGTCTCGACCTGGCGGGAGATCTCGGCGGTTCCGATGCGCACCCCGCCGGGGTTGAGGGTCGCGTCGGACCGCCCGTGGATCACTACCCCGCCGTGCTCGGTCCACTCGGCGTAGTCGCCCTGGTGCCAGCAGCCGGGGAAGTGGGTGAAGTAGGTGGCTCGGAACCGGGTGTCGTCGGGGTCGTCCCAGAGGCCGAGCGGGATCGACGGGAACGCCGAACGGCACACGAGCTCGCCCCGCTCACCCGGCGCCAGCGGGGCGCCGTCGGGACCCAGCACATCAATCGCGAGGCCGAGCGACGGCCGTTGGATCTCCCCGGCCCAGACCGGGCCGGTGGGGTCGCCACCCACGAGGCAGCCGCACAGGTCGGTGCCGCCGGAGATGGACGCGAGGTGCACGTCGGCCTTCACCGCGTCGTACACGTACGCGAACCCCTCCGGGAGCAGCGGCGACCCGGTGGACGCGATGGTTCGAACGCTCGTGAGCCGGTGGCTGTCGACGGGACGGACGCCGGCCTTGCGCAGCTCGTCGAGGAACCGGGCCGAGGTGCCGAGCAACGTGATCCCGAGCTCGTCGGCGAGGTCGAACAACGCGGTTCGCTGCGGGTACGCGGGCGAGCCGTCGTACGCGACGACCGTGGCGCCGCTCGCCAGGACCGAGGCGAGCCAGTTCCACATCATCCAGCCCGCGGTCGTGAAATAGCAGACCCGGTCACCGGGCCGGACGTCGCACTGGAGCTGCTGCTCGGACAGGTGCTTGAGCAGCACCCCGCCGGTGCGGTGCACGATGCACTTCGGTGCGCCCGTCGTGCCCGACGAGAACAGCACGCACCACGGGTGGTCGAACGGCAACGGCGTGTACTCCACCGCCGCCGACGCGTGCGGCGCGAGCCACGACTGCCAGGTCGTCGCGTCGCGCACGCCGTCGACCGGCGGGTCGTCGTCGACGTACTCCAGCACCACCACCGTGGTGACCGAGGCGAGCCGGTCGCGGATCTCGGCCAGCCGCTCGAGGCAGTCGAACCGCTTCCCGCCGTAGCAGTAGGCGTCGGCAGCGACCAGGACCGTCGGCGCGACCTGGCCGAACCGGTCGACGACACCGTCGACCCCGAAGTCCGGCGACGTCGACGTGAACACCGCGCCCAGGCTGGCGGCGGCGAGCATGAGCGCGTAGGTCTCCGGAGCGTTCGGCATCCATGCTGCGACCCGATCCCCCGGGCCGACACCCGCGGCCCGCAGCGCCTGTTGCACCCGCGACACCAGTCCGTGGAGCTCGTGGCGGGTCAGGGTTCGCCGGAGCCCGTCCTCGCGCGCGAACTCCAGCGCGAGGACGTCGTCGGGTGCGCGCAGCAACGCCTCGGCCACGTTGAGCCGCGCGTCGGGGAAGAAGCGGGTCTTCCAGAACGGGTCGGCGGCTTCCACCACCCGGGCGCTCCCGCGCGTCCCGGGCACGGCCGCGAAGTCCCACACCGCGTCCCAGAACGCGGCGGGCTCACGGATCGACCACTCGTGCACGGCGGCGTAGGAGTCGAGCCCGCGCGCGCCTCGCCTCGCGACGAACGCCGCGAACTCGGTCAGCCGTGCCTCCGCCGCGCGGCGGGGGCTCGGAGCCCACAGCGGCCGATCGTCGACCACCGCCTATCGGACCGGACGGCGCAGCATCAGCGCGTTGCGGCGGGCCCGACACACCAGCACGTCGTCCTGGTTGAAGGCCCGGTGCTCGAACGTCACGATTCCCGCATCGGGCCGCGAGCCCGAGCCCCGAGCCGCGACGACCTCCGACTCCGCGTACAGCGTGTCGCCGCAGAACACCGGCGCCGGGAACGACACCGCCTCGAACCCGAGGTTGGCGATCGTGGTCCCGTGGGTCGACTCGAGTACCGACATGCCAACCAGCAACGCCAGGGTGAACATGCTGTTGACCAGCGGGCGCCCGAACTCGGTCTCTTCGGACGCGTACGCATGGTCGAGATGCAGCCGTGCCGGATTGAGCGTCAAGGTGGTCATCAGGACGTTGTCGGTCTCGGTCACCGTGCGGGTCAACGCGTGCGGGATCAACGCGCCGACTGCCAGGTCCTCGAACCAACGACCGTGATGCGGAACAGAACGGGCCATGTCAAGTCCCTGATTCAGACCGGCGGGTTGCCGTGTCGACGGTCACTGAAGAACCGGTCCTTCGTCCTTGCGAATGCAAACCGTGCCACGAGCTCGTCTCGGAGCTCCTGACACGGAACCACCGCGTCCACGACCAGATCCGAGGCGAGTCGCATCAAGTCAACGTCTTCTTCGTACTCGGCGATGCGCTCGGCGATGAACGCCTCTCGCTCCGACGGATCGGCAATCGCCGCGATCTTGTTCGCGTACACCGCGTTCACCGCGGGCTCAGGGCCCATCACCGCGATCTTCGCGCTCGGCAGCGCGAGACACGCGTCGGGTCCGAATGCGGGACCGCACATCGCGTAGAGGCCCGCGCCGTAGGCCTTCCGGAGGATCACCGAGATCTTCGGAACGGTTGCCTCGGAGATCGCCGCGATCATCTTCGCGCCATGGCGGATGATGCCTTCCCGTTCCACCGCCGCACCGATCATGAAGCCGGGAACGTCGGCGAGGAACAACAGCGGAACGTTGAACGCGTCGCACTGGTTGACGAAACGGGCCGCCTTGTCCGCGGAGTCGATGAACAGCACGCCTCCGCGATTCTGGGGGTTGTTGGCAACCACACCAATCGAATGGCCATCGAGTCGGGCAAAGCCGACCGTCAGCTCCGAGGCGAACAGGGGCTTGACCTCGAGGAAGGATCCGGCGTCGACGATGCCGTCGATCACGGCATGCACGTCGTAGCCCTGCGTGTCGACCGTGGGGATCATTGACGGGTCCAACATCCGGCTCGGAGCAGCCGATGCGTCCCGAGGCGGGTCGAAACGCCAGCTCTGCGGAAGATACGAGAAGTACCAGCGCGCCCAATCGATGGCTTCGGCGTCATCGGCGACCAGATTGTCGCCGCAGCCCGACACCTCCGCATGCATGCGCGCTCCACCGGTCTCCTCCAGCGAGAGGTGCTCACCGATCACCACCTCCGCCATCCGCGGCGATCCGAGATACATCGAGGCGTTCCCCTCGACCATGAACACCACGTCGGTGAATGCCGGGATGTACGCACCGCCCGCGGCCGACGGCCCGAACAAGCAGCAGATCTGCGGGACGCAACCAGAGAGCCGGATCTGGTTGTAGAAGATCCGACCGGCTCCGCGTCGCCCCGGGAAGAGCTCGACCTGGTCGGTGATCCGAGCCCCGGCTGAATCCACGAGCCAGAAGATGGGCAGCTCGGCCTCGAGCGCCAGCTCGGTGAGACGCACGATCTTCTCGACCGTGCGCGCTCCCCACGAGCCCGCCTTGACCGTTGCGTCGTTCGCCATCACGCACACCGGACGACCATCCACGGTGCCGCGACCCACGATGACCCCGTCGGCCGGGAGATTGCCCGCGTTCGCATTGGCGAGCACGCCGTCCTCGATGAGACTCCCCTCGTCGAGCAGGAGCGCAAGCCGATCGCGCGCGTGCAGCTTCCCCTGGGTCGCCAGTTTCTCGCGTGCGGTCTCGCGGTTCCCGAGCCTCGCTCGATGCAGGTGCGCGAGCGGGTCCAGGGGCGCGGGACCAGGAGTACGGGGATCGGACATGTTGCCTTTCTATCGGTCGTTCGATAGGCTACCCCAATGAACTTCGATTTCAGTCCCGAACAGGACGCGTTCCGTTCCGTCGTGCGGAACTTCTCGCAACAGGTCCTCGCCCCGAACGCTGCCGAATGGGACCAGCAAGGCGTGTTCCCCACCGACGTCGTGCGCCAGATGGGCGAGCTCGGTCTGTTCGGCCTCCTCGTCCCAGAGGATCTGGGCGGTTCGGGCGCCGACTTCACGACGTTCTGCATCGCGGTGGAGGAGCTCGCCGCCGTCGACTCGTCGATTGCCATCACGCTTTCGGCCGGGGTCGGTCTCGGAATCGGACCGATTCTGTCGTTCGGCAGCGAAGCCCAGCGCAACCACTGGCTCCCCGACATGGCCGCCGGCCGGGCGCTCGGAGCCTTCGGGCTCACCGAGGCGGACTCAGGGTCTGACGCAGGATCCCTGCGCACGCGAGCCGTGCTGGACGGCGACGAGTGGGTCATCGACGGGGCGAAAGAGTTCATCACCAACTCGGGCACGCCCTTGACCAGGGTGATCACGGTGGCCGCCCGCACCGAGGACGGGATCAGTGCGTTCCTCGTGCCGGCAGACACACCCGGACTGACGGTGGAGCGCGCGTACAAGAAGATGGGATGGCGCGCGTCGGATACGCATCCGCTCCGATTCGACGGATGTCGGATTCCGCATGCCAACCTCCTCGGCACGCCCGGCCAAGGCTTCAAGCAGTTCCTGCAGATCCTCGACGGAGGCCGCATCGCGATCGCGGCCCTCGCGCTCGGACTCGCACGAGCATGCCTCGACGTCTGCGTCACCTACGCGAACGAACGCAGCGCGTTCGGCGGTCCGATCGCACGCTTCCAGGGAGTCAGCTTCCCCATCGCCGACCTCGCCGTGGCGGTCGAGAGCGCCCGCTTGCTCACCTACCAGGCGGCGTGGCTGAAGGATCAGGGCCGCCCCTCCGGGCACGTCGCGGCGATCGCGAAGCTCCAGGCCACCGAGGCCGCCGTCGATGCAGGACGCACCGCGACCCAGATCTTCGGCGGGTCAGGCTTTCTCGAGGAGACCCCGGCCAACCGGTACTACCGCGACGCGAAGATCCTCGAGATCGGCGAAGGCACCAGCGAGATCCAACGCCTGGTGATCGCTCGGGGCCTCGGGCTCCAGTCCGCATCTTGACGGCGAACCCGCAGGGTGCCGCGAGCGCCACCGCGACACGCATCATCGAAGCTGCAACCAACCAGTTCTTCGCGTTCGGATATCACGGCGCCTCGATGAAGCAGCTGGCGCAGGAAGCCGGCATCCGGTCGGCAACCCTCTACTACCACTTCCCGAACAAGCAGCAGCTTCTCGTCGACATCATGCGAACCACGCTCGAGAGCCTCACCGCGTCCGTACAGGTTTCGATCGAAGCCGAGACGGATCCGGTGCGCGCACTGAGCAAAGCGTTGACCTCGCACATCCTGTTCCATGTGGACCACCATCGTGAGGTCTTTCTCTGCGACGCAGAGCTTCGGGCCCTCGTCCCCGACGCACGGCCCGAGATCGTGGCGCTCCGCGACCGATACGAAGAGATCTTTCGCTCCACACTGCGTGCGGGACGGGACACGGGGGTCTTGGCGGTGCCGAGCGTCGAGCTCGTGTCACGCTCGCTGCTCGCGAGCTGCTCGGGGATCGCCGTCTGGTTCCGCCCCGACGGCGACATGACGATCGACGAGGTCGCGGCTACCTACGTCAACCTGTTCCTCGGAGCGCTACGACCATGACTCGACGGCGCAGTCCGGTAAGGCGGCATCCAGCATCCGTACGAGTCCTGCTGCCCGCCGAAGTACGTGACGCACGAGTACCTCGTGCTCATGATGTCTCGGGTTTGGCATGAGCCCCGCGGTGGCCCGCGATCGAGTATGGGAGCGTTGATGGACTTCTCCTTGCCGTCCGACTTCGACGACATTCGTCGGGAGGTCGCCCGGATCTGTGCGAAGTTCCCGGGCGAGTACTGGCGCGACTTGGAACCCGACCTCTACCCCGAGGAGTTCGTCCGCACGCTCACTGCACTCGGGTGGCTCTCGGTCCTCATCCCCGAGGAGTACGGCGGTGGTGGGCTCGGGCTGACTGCCGCGGCGATCATCCTCGAGGAGATCTCTGCCTCGGGTGCGAACCCATCGGCCTGTCACGCGCAGATGTACATCATGGGAACCCTGCTACGCCATGGCTCGGAGGAGCAGAAGCGGCGTTGGCTGCCCGAGATCGCAGCAGGCGACGTGCGCCTCCAGGCCTTCGGGGTGACGGAACCCGGCGCAGGTTCCGACACGTTGAGCCTGGCCACCTCCGCTGAGCGGACCGGCACGGGATACCGGATCAATGGCCAGAAGATCTGGACATCGCGCGCGCTGTACTCCGACCTCATGATCGTCCTTGCTCGGACCACTCCTATCGAGCAAGTGGCGAAGCGGGGCGAAGGGCTCTCGGTGTTCCTCGTCGACCTCCGTGCGGCGAAAGGCGTGACCATCCGGCCGATCCGTACGATGATGAACCACAACACCACGGAGGTCTTCTTCGACAATGTCGAGGTCGGCCCGGAGGCGCTCATCGGCGAGGAGGGCAAAGGGTTCCGATACATCCTCGACGGCATGAACGCCGAGCGGGTCCTGATCGCATCGGAATGCCTGGGTGACGGCCGGTGGTTCGTCGAGAAGGCCGCGGCGTACGCGTCAGAGCGCCGTGTCTTCGGACGTCCGATCGGGTCGAACCAAGGTGTCCAGTTCCCAATAGCCCGGGCCTACGCGGCGCTCCAGGCCGCCGACTTGGTCCGCCACAAGGCGGCTTGGCTCTTTGAGCAGCAGCAACCTTGCGGCGCCGAGGCGAACATGGCGAAGATGCTCGCGTCGGAGGCCTCGTGGGCCGCGGCGAACGCGTGCCTCGATACACACGGCGGTTTCGGGTTCGCGGTCGAGTACGACATCGAGCGCAAGTTCCGTGAGACCCGGCTCTACCAGGTCGCCCCGGTGGCGAACAACCTCGTCCTCGCATTCCTTGGCCAGAATGTCCTCGGCATGCCCCGGTCGTACTGATGACACGCGTTTCTGAAACACACCCGCAGTAATGTCCCGCTCTGAACACATCCATTGGAGGAAATCATGACGGTGATTCAGCACGGCAAGCTTGATGACATCATCTACGCACAGCTTGATGCTGGCGCTGACTTGATGAACTCATTGCACGAGGTATGCAAGCAGGAAGACATCAAGACCGGTGTCATCATGTCCATCACTGGCGCGTTGGCAAATGCCCATCTCCAGCACTTTCCATCCCTCATTCCGGTGCAGCCGCGCTACGACGTGCTCAACATGGCTGACATGGAGCCATTCTTCCTCAAGATGGAGGGTCCTCTCGAGGTCTCCGGCCATGGGCTCATCGGCCAGGGCTGGGCGCCGGGAGTTGAGCCCCCCGATCCGCGTGGGTTCTTCCATCTGAGCTTCAAGGGACACGGTGACCCGTACATTCATGTCCACCTCGTGGCCACAAACGCAGAGACCACGATCTGCGGCCATCTCATGGAGGGTTCCGCGATCAAGGGTCGTCCGGGCGATCTGTCGCACTTCACCGTCGTGATCGCGAAGGTGTCCGGGGTCCGGCTGCAAGCCTTCATCGCCCAAAACGACGGGCAGACAGAGTGGCATCACACTCTTACTGCGGAGTAGATGAAGATGAATCCTGAACAGTCCGACGAGTGGGCTCCGGTGGATGGCTGCGACATCTGCGAGCGCGTCCATGACAGCAATCGCGTGAGCGTGATCGATACCGAGCACTTCGCGACCGCCATCTCGCCCCGGTACCCCTGGGGAGTGACGATCAACGCCAAGCAGCACAAGGAGGGCCTTTGGGCGCTCTCCGACGATGAGGCGAGCGAGTTGGGCCGCCTGCTGGCGCGTCTCTCGGGGGCCATCCACGCCACCGGTTCTGAACGGGTCTACATGGCCTCCTTTGGCGAGGAGCATTCAGTGCACTTCCACATGATCCTCCTTTCCCGGTGGGAGCCCTATTCGGTGGCCGCTCACCAGGCCTTGTACGACCGGGCCGAGAAGACGCCGCCTCAGCCCGCTGAGACGGACCGCTTCGTGTCGGCCGTACGGGAGTACCTCCACACCTAGGGAGGGCAGCGGCGCCGGCCGATGGGCACTCGGTATGAGCGACGACAGCCTCGTGAGCGGTCTGCTCGAGGCTGGTGACGCGAACGATCAGCTGAGCGAAGACCTGTCGCTCGCTTCGTACCTCGTCGAAGAGGCTCTACGGTTCGATGGCACCGCGTAAGCGGAGTACTAGCAGGCTCTCAGATTCATCGCTTCGGCTCCGTCGGCGCGGATCGCGGTGACGTTCGCCGTGCCATCGGATTCGACACGCCCGGTCAGCCAGCACCGACGGTTGGCGAAGTGCGGGGCTCGGGCCCGAAACGAGATGTCGGTGTAGTCGCGACCGGCTCGGCGGCGGCCGAACTCGGCAAGGAGGATCGCCGTGAGCGGACCATGGACCACCAGATCGGGATAGCCCTCCACGCCGGTTGCGTACGGCTGGTCGTAATGGATTCGGTGTGCGTTGCTTGTAGCCGCCGAGAACCGGAAGAGCAAGACCGGGTCGGCGACGAACTCTTCGACCCATGTCGCGTGGGGAGGTTCGAGGCGATCCGGGCCGGGTCGCGTCAGGGTCCCTGCGGATCGGAAGACGAGGTCCTGCTCTTCGGAGATGCGACACTCGCCTCGCTGGGCGATCTCGTGGGCCACGGTGACGAGCCAGAAGTGACCGGAGCCGCCCTCCTTCATGGCGACAGACGCGATCCGGCTGGTCCGAATCGCTTCCTCGTCGAGGTCCAAGGGACGATTGACCTGGACGCGTCCGCCGACCCACATCCGTTGTGGGAATGCGTTCATCTCCGGGCTGCGGAGCGGGTGGCCGTCGGGACCGAGATCGGCGGTCGGGATGGTTGGGGCGAAGAACACCCAATGCCAGAGCAGTGGCAGAGTGTCGCCGGTGAGACGGTTCGGCGCGGCATCGAGACACGCTCCGAGGAGCTGAGCGCGCGTTCGTGAGATTCGATCCGCCGCCTCGGGCGCGAAGCCGGCGTCTCGAAGCGTCGGTACGGTCGGACTCACCTTCCCGTTCCGTCCGGCGATGCGACGAGCCCGGCATCATGGAGTCGTCCGACCTCGGGTGGCGTCAGGCCGAGCACCTCCTCGAGTACCTGGTCGGTGTGGGCTCCGAGCCGAGGCGCGCTCCCTGGGGCCTCGTCGACGAGATCGCCGAAACGGAGCGGCGATGTCGGGGTCAGCAACGAGCCGATGCCGGGGTGATCCACATGGGCGAAGACCGGATTGTCGGCGGACGCGCGCCCGTCGTCTTCGAGCAGCTGGGTGAACGTCTGATACGGGCCCCAGCACACGCCGTGGTCGTCGAGGCTCTTGCGCACTTCGTCGAGTGTCCTGCACTCGAACCACGGCTTCATCAGGGCCGCGATGGCGTCGCGCGCTCGATATCGGTCCTCCTCCTTGCGGAAATCGGCTTGAAAGGCCCGTTCGATCTGCGGAAGGTGCTCCTCGATGGCAGTGGCCTGTACGAGGGTGCGCCACTGGTTGAGGCTGATCGCCACCACCATGACCCGGCGTCCGTCACGCGTCGCGAAGTCGCGCCCAAAAGCGCCGTACATGTCGTTGCCGAGCGGAGGACGGTTCTCGTGCGTGAGCTGGGCCTGGGCGAGAAACCCCAGGTTGGCGACCGTCGTGAAGGCCACGTCGGCGAGCGACAGGGAGATGAACTGACCGTCGCCGGTGGAGCGACGGTGCCGATCGGCGGCGAGGATGCCGATCGCAGCGTGGAGTCCGGTCGCGATGTCCCAAGCCGGGAGCGCGTGGTTGACCGGTAGCAGGGACCCGGCAGGGCCCGTCGCGCTGGCAATGCCGGACGACGCGTTCACCGTGTAGTCGACGGCCGTCGAGCCGTCGGGATTGCCGATGATGTTCAGGTACACGAGATCTGGACGACGCTCGCGCAGGGACGCATCGGCCAACCAGCCATGCGCGGGGAAGTTGGACAGGAAGATGCCGGCGTCCTTGCCCGGGGCCGTGATGAGCGCGGTTGCCAACTCCCGACCCTCGGCCTGGGAAAGGTCAATCGCGATCGACCGCTTTCCCTTGTTGAGCCCGGCCCAGTACAGGCTCACGCCATCGTCGGTGACGGGCCAGCGTAGATAGTCGAGCCCACCGCCAATCGTGTCGAATCGGATCACGTCCGCGCCGAGCTGCGCGAGCGTCAGGCCCCCGAGCGGCGCGGCCACGAACGCAGATCCCTCGACGACCCTCATACCGCTCAGCAGCCCCATCGAAGATCAGACCCCGTTCGAGACGGCGAGTTACAACGGCCGTTGGCCCGCCCGGCTGCATCCCAAGAATTGATGCGCCCGAACGGTGTCTGGCCTTCCAGCACGAGGGTCTATCGCGCATCAGGTCTGATGGCGTCGTCATCCCGGACGGAGGCAGCGTGAGCATGAGATGACGAGGGGTCAACCGACCGAGTCACTCTGGGGTATGGGCACGGAGAAAGTCCCGCACGCTGGCGAGCGTCTCGCGATGGTGCTCGGGTCCAGCCCACTCGAGTATGAGGTCGGCGACAGGCGCAAGAGCGGCGATCTCGCAGGCGACCGCTGCGGGGTGGTATCTGTCATCGTCGTCACCAGCCAGGACGAGCAATGGCGTCGGACACCTCCGCACAAAGTCCCGGTCGACACTGAAGACGAACTCGCCTCCGAACATGTGCTGACGAAAGCCGGCCAGTGCTTGCTCACTGATGTCGGTCCTGTCGATGCACAACCGAGATGCCCAGGCATCGAACATGTCGAGATAGGCGTCCCGGTTGTTGCTCACCCCGATGGGATTCTGGAGCACCGCCGCGCTCACGCGTTCGGGGGCGCTCTCGCAGAGGGCGAGGCAATACGACGCTCCGATGCAACCGCCCATGACGTGCACGCGGTCGAGGTCAAGGTGGTCGAGCAGCGCAAGATGATCGGCGGTGTAGGTCTCCCAACCGTCACCGTGGTCGATCGGCGCCGTCGAGAGTCCCGCATTGCGCTGGTCCATGGCGATGACCTGGAAGTCGCCGGCCAGCGTAACGGTCGGATCCATCCACGGTGGCGGCTGGCCCGGGGCACCGGGGCGTTCGGCCCAGAGCCGAACGCTCGAGTTCATGCCGCCAGGAGCGAAGAGCACGAGCGGATATCCATGCCCGAACACCTCGTAGTGGAGCTTGGCTCCGTCTCGCTCCAGTATCGGCATCGCAATCGCCTCGGAGGTGTGGCGCCAACTCGGTGGTGTGGCGCCAGATTGACACACCCGCCCGCGCCGTTGGCACTCGCCCGCACCCCGGGCGGCCACGAACGTTCGCCTGACTTTCGAAGTTTGTCTTGTGGATACACGACTCCTCAACCGGGATCCGCATACGACGCGTGTGTTGCAGACCTCCGACCTCCTTCGGGCACCGTGTGCCGAAGGATCAGAAGGCGCTCCGGTGGTATCCCCCGTCGACGTTGATGAACTCGCCGGTGATGTACGCCGCGCCCTGCGAGCAGAGGAACGCCAACACCGCTGCCATCTCCTCGGGCTTGCCCAAGCGCCTGGCCGGGAACGTGGCGGTGAGTTCGGCGAGCACCTCGTCCAAGGTGACCCCCCGCTGCTCTGCCCTTGCGGCGTACCCGGCGAGCATCCGGTCGGTGCTGAACCACCCGGTCCCGATGCTGTTCACCGTGATCCCGTCGCACGCCAACTCGTCAGAGAGGCTCTTGTTGAGCGCGACCACCGCGGCCCGCGCGGGGCTCACCATCACCCGCCCGCCCTCGGGTTCCTTCGCGCCCATGCTGTTCATGGCGATGATGCGCCCCCAGCCCTGCTCCCGCATGTGGGGCACGACGGCCCGGGCCAGGTACACGACGCTCATCGTCATGTTGCTCAATGCCTTCACGAAGCTCTCGTCGGACACCTCGTCGAACGACCCCGCTCCCGGACCGTCGACGTTCGCGATCGCGATATCCGGCGAACCCAGCTCCTTCGTCACCTTGGCCACCGCACGTTCGACCTGCCCGCCGTCCGTGAAGTCGGCGGCGACGCCGATCGCCTCGCCTCCAGCCTCGGTGATCCCCGCCACCGCCTCGTCGATCGAGTCCTGGTCGCGCTCGAGCGCAGCGACCGCGACACGGCACCCCTCGCGAGCCAGGAGCTCTGCTGCCGCCCGGCCCATGCCCTTGCTGGCGCCCGCCACCAGCGCGACCTTGCCCTGAATCCCGAGATCCACGAATCCCTCTCTCGTCATCCCCCTTGCACCACGTCATGAGACATGACGATGCAACCCTATCGTCAGGTCCGCGTGGCCGTCAAGTCAGGAGCACACTGCGCGTGCCGCGCCGCGAGCTTGATCGACTTCTCGGTAGGGTGAACGCGCAGCAATAGCGCGTCCCCGATCGGCACGTCTGGGATGTTCGCCACGGGCGCAACCAGAGCATGTGACGAGAAGTGGCGAACGTCGCAAAGTCTTCGCCGACACATCAGGACCGACAGGAGTGAGATAAGCGCTGTGTTCCAGTCGTTCCGCATTCGGAACTACCGGCTGTACTTTGCCGGCCAGACGGTGTCGAGCATCGGGACCTTCATGCAGGCGGTCGCGCAGGCGTGGCTCGTCCTCCAGCTCACGGAGAGCGGTGCGGCTCTCGGGCTCCTCACCACGCTCCAGTTCGGGCCGCTGCTCCTGCTGGGCGGTCCCGCGGGCGTTCTGGCTGATCGGTTCGATCGCCGCAGGCTCTACCTGCTGACCCAATGCGTGCTCGCGGTCGAGGCGCTCGTGCTCGGCCTGATCGTGACCGCCGGTGTCGCGGAGCTGTGGATGGTGTACGCCCTCGCGGTCGTCCTCGGCGTCATGAGCGCAGTCGACCAGCCGCTTCGCCAGACGATCGTGATCGACATCGTCGGACCCGCCGACCTCCCCAACGCGGTGAGCCTGAACATGGCGTTGGGAAATACGAGTCGAGCTGTCGGTCCAGCCCTTGCCGGGATCACCATCGCGGTCGTCGGGATCGGTCCATGCTTCTTGGTCAACGCCGCCTCGTATCTGGTGATGATCGCCGCGCTGCTTGTGATGCGACCCTCCGAGTTCCACCCAGCCGAACGAGAGCCGCACGCGAAGGGACAGTTCCGGGCCGGCCTCGCCTACGTCGGTGCGACACCGGAGCTCCGGTCGACGCTCATCCTGATCGCCATCGTCTTCGGATTGGCCTGGGAGTTCGAGGTGTCGCTACCGCTGATGGCGCAGTTCACGTTCGATGGTGGGGTCGCACTCTTCGGACTCTTGGCCTCTGCGGTCGGCGTCGGCGCCGTGGTGGGAGGCCTGGAGTCGGCGCGGCGCGCCAATCCGTCACGAAGGATGCTCGGACTCGCCGGGATCGGTATGACGGTCGCGGTGTGGGCTGCGACTCTCGCGCCAAGCGTGGCCAGCGAAGTTGTGGCGTTGTTCTTCGCGGGCGCGGGAGGTGCGATCCTCGTCGCGGTCGCGAGCACCCGGCTTCTGCTCGAGGCGGCCCCGCGCATGCGCGGGCGTGTGATGGCCCTGTACGCCATCTGCGTCCTGGGCACACGCGTCATCGGAGGGCCGATCGTCGGCTGGTTCGGACAGGCCTTCGGGGCGCGCGCGTCGCTCGCGGTCGGAGCCGTCGCCCTCAGCGTGGCGATCCCCGGATGGCTCCTGCTCAGCCGTCACGAACGGTCATCCAAGGAGCTCCTCGGTCCGACCGCGGCCGAACGTGCAGAGTGACTCGTCAGAACGTAGAGCTGAGGTGATCGGGCCTCAGGATCAGCCTGCGACTTGCGGCGACGGCAGGTCGGCATGCGCTGAGCGCTCCGCGATGCACCCCCTATCGCCGGCAAGGGGTCACTCCGACGGACTGGTCATGTCGCCGCCGGACTGGTCAGCGAGGAGCGCTGCGAACGTCTCAGCAGCCTCGGCTTGCATGCCGGTCAGGACGTGTTGGTACACGCTCATCGTGAACGCGACGTTGGCATGACCGAGGCGCTCACTGACGACCTTCACCGGGACGCCGGCTTGTAACAGCAGGGTCGCATGCGTATGGCGCAGGTCGTGCAATGGGATCGTCGGGATCGCAAGCTTGGCGACCTTGCGGTCGAGGATCTGGCTGAAGCCCTGCGGGTGGATCCAGGTCCCATCAGGCTGCCGCGGCACCGTCGCCGGCGAGCCGCGCCCCGTTGAATGAGTGAGCGGCATCTCCCGTCGCGTGGCGTCGCGGACCGGTCCGTCCCAGCGCGTCCCACACCGCGGTGTAGAAATCGGTGTAGAAGATCGCCCGGTAACACAACCGGTAGACGAACCCCGTGAACCGGACGAACGCTCCGAGAACGGAGAAAGCCCAGGTCAGCGACCTGGGCTTTCGATCCTGCGATGGTGGCGGGGGTTGGATTTGAACCAACGACCTTCGGGTTATGAGCCCGACGAGCTACCAGACTGCTCCACCCCGCGACCGAGAACGTTACCAGCCGGGCCCCGGCCGCTCCCAGGCCGGTTCAGGCCCAGCGCCGAACCGCACTCCTCAGACGAGCCAGCGCGACAACGACTCGATCACGCACGCCGGCTTGGCGCCGCCGTCGATCTCGATCGTCACCACCATCCGGGTCTGGACGCCCCCCGGCACGTCGGTCACCTCGACCAGCTCCGCCCCGGCCCGGATGCGCTCGCCCACCTTCACCGGCGCCGGGAATCGCACCTTGTCGACCCCATAGTTGATCCCGGCGGAGAAGCCCCGGACCTCCACGATCTGCGGCAGGAAGGAGTTCGACAGCGACATCGTGAGGTACCCGTGGGCGATCGGCGCACCGAACGGCCCGGTGGCGGCGCGCTCGGGGTCGACGTGGATCCACTGGTGGTCGCCGGTGGCGTCGGCGAACTGGTTCACCCGGTCCTGCTCGATGGACAGCCAGTCGCTGAACCCGAGATGGGTGCCGACGGCGGCACGGACGGCGTCGGGGCCGTCGAGGAGAGTGGCCATGGGAAACCTCCGAGGGGGGAACGTCCGCGCGAGTGCGGCCCGTGCGATGCGAGACGACGCTAGTCCGCCGACCGCAGGGCGGTTGAGTGTCACACCCTTGGGTCACGATGACGACGTGATCGACCACCGGACCACCAGCGAACCCGACCCCACCACCCCAGGCATCGTCGACTACCCCCTCCTCGTCGACGAATACCGCAGCCACACCACCGACTGGATCCGCACCGAACGCGACCGGGTGGTCCGGAACCAACGCGCGCTCCGCGTCCGCGAACTCGCCCTCACCCGCGTGCTCGACGAACGCGGCGCGGTCGACGACACCCTCGCCGCCACCGACGGCGTCACGATCCGGTCCGTGCGCGACACCCTGACCACCGCCCGCCTCCTCGAAGACCTCCCCACCATCGCCGCAGCCGCTGCAGCCGGCCGACTCTCCGACGCGCAGCTCACCCACGTCGTGCGCGTCGCCGACCCGTCCGACGAACACGAATGGGCGGCTCGGGCACCAGCCTGGTCGCCCCACGACCTCGCCCACGAAGCCCGGATCCGGCGCACCCCCACCATCGCCGAAGCCGACGCCCGCCGCGCCAACCGCACACTGCGGTTCTGGTGGAACGAACACTCCGGCATGCTCGACGGGAAGTTCTCCCTCCCCGACATCGACGGTGCCACCTTCGAAACCGCCGTCAACGACCTCGTCGAGCACCTACGTCCAGCACGAGGCCAGGCATGGGAGTCACGCGACCGACGGGGCGCCGACGCCCTCATCGAACTCTGCCGGTCATACACCGAACGCGACCCGAACGCCCCCACGACCGGATACCGCGCGCACTTCGTCGTGCAGGTCCCGACCAACGGGCCCGCCACCGTCGCCGGCATCCCCCTCCCCGTGGCGATGGTCGAACGACTCCGCGCCGACGCCCACCTCGAACCCGTCCTCACCAACGGCACCACACCAGTTGGTGTCGGACGCACCCAATCCACCCTCACCGAGAAAACCAAACGAGTCATCCGCCAACGCGACAGCCACTGCCGCTACCCCGGCTGCGACCGCCGCACCGGACTCCAGATCCACCACCTCTGGCCCTCCTCCTGGGGCGGCACCGACAACCTCTGGAACCTCGCCACCATCTGCACCCACCACCACACCCAACTCGCCCCCCACGGCACCCTCCTCCTCCTCGGCAACCCCCACGACCCCGCCGGACT
>JBAXBB010000050.1:0-20707 GCA_037142235.1 Actinomycetes bacterium | reverse complement strand
TCTAGGTTCACGGCATGCCCATCGTCGCCCTGGACCCCACCGGCAGCGCGCCCGCCCCCGAGGGCGAGCGTCGGCTCGCCGACCGCCCCACCGCCCTGGCCGGCCTCACGCTCGGGCTGGTCGCGAACGGTCTCGGTCGCGGCGAGGCGCTGCTCGACGAGCTGGCCGACCGACTCCGGGCCGAGGACGACCTCGCCGGCGTCGTGAAGGTCGTCAAGGCGAGCGTGTCGATCCCACCGGACCCCGGCGACTGGTCGCGCCTCACCGAAGGCGCCCACGTCGCCATCACAGGCTTCGGTGGCTGAGGCAGTTGCAGTGCCCGCAGTTTGCGGGACGCCGTGGAACTCGAGTGGGCCGGGGTGCCGGCGGTGTGCATCGTCCACCGCGAGTTGCGCGACTCCGCTGCGGCGATCGCCCGCATCAGCGGTCACCCCGACTATCCGATGGTGATCGTCGATTACCCCTGGATCCCCACCGCCACCTGGACCGACGCCGAGATCGCGCCACTCGTGGAGCAGGTGCTTCCAGTGATCCGGGCCGCGCTCCTCGGCCGAACGCGACCTTGACGCTCGCGCCTCGGACCGGCCTCAGGCGTGGTCGGCGGCGAACACCGACATCCGGATGAAGATCCCGATCACCTTCGCCGAGTAGTTGGGGTCGGTAGCCCAATTGCCCTTGCCCATGGCCTGCCAGGTCTGCGCGCGTCCCTTGGCGTAGAACGTGTCGAAGTTGTGCGCGGCGCGCCCCGGATCGGAACCCCACCAGGTGGGCTGGGGTGGGTGGTGGAGCGTGGCCGTGGTGGAATCCGGATCGCCGTAGTTCTTCAGCAACTGGATCTGGGCCCGCACGCCGTCACGCGGCGACGGGAAGGCGGGCTCGCCGCTGCACGAGTCGCAGGCGCCGAGGCCGGAGTAGTTGTTGTCGGTCGCTCCCCTGAAGTACCCGGTCTCGAGGATCGACTGGGCGAAGGCGAGGTCGCCGCGCACGCCCTCGTCGGCCCCTTCCTGGAGGTAGATCCCGGCTAGATCCCGGATGGTCATGCCGTCGGAGAGGCGGGCGACGAAGCCCGTCGAGTCGTACCAGTCGGCCATCTGCCGGGCGCTGAGCCGCGCGGTGCCCATCAACGGGATGACGTCGAGAGCCGCGAGGAGCGTCTTCTGGCGGGTGAGCAGGTCCTCGGCCTGGTTCCGGGCCGCGAGCGACGCCGCCTTCTGCGAGTCGGCCTCGGCCTTGGCGTCGCGCAGGTGCGCGACGTCGGCGTCGAGCGACTCGGCGTTCTGGAGGAGCTCGGTCTGGAGTGAACGGTCGATCTGGGTGACGTCGTTGCCGTAGTGACGGGCCGACGCGGCGTCGGAGAAGGACTGGGCGTCGGTGACCGGGAGCGCTCCGTGACGCCCCGTGATGTAGATCGCGGCCATGCGGGAGCGAATCTGCTCCTTGAGCGCCACGGCGTGCAGGCGGGTCTGGTCGAGGTGGGTCTGGGTCGCGTCGATGTCGGTCGCCAGGACGTCGGCCCGGGCCTGGGCGTCACGGGCCTGGCGGGTGAGGTCG
Organism: Actinomycetes bacterium; assembly: GCA_037142235.1. Lineage (GTDB taxonomy): Bacteria > Actinomycetota > Acidimicrobiia > IMCC26256 > PALSA-555 > CAIUKV01. Next base: position 19,156 of record JBAXBB010000050.1, on the reverse strand, counting down.
TCGATGCGGGCGCTGTTGTCGGCGATGTCCCGCTGGAGCCGGGTCACCGAGATCTCCTGAGCGCCCGCCGGCACCACCGGGCTCCCGACCAGCACGAGTCCGGAGAGACCGACCGCCACCAGGGCGGTCACCAAGGGCGACACGACACGCCGGGGGACGTTGTGGTGGTACCTGGGGCGGGCGGGGGGACGCGACACGACAACTCCCGGTCGGGCCCGCTTCCCGGTCCGTCAGGGTAGTGCGCGCCGTCACGGTCCACCCGGCATTGCGCAGGGTGGACCGTGACGGGCCGGAACCCCGGCCTCGGTCAGGCCGTGATGCCGTAGCGCCCCAGGCCGTAGGCCCGGATGGCGTTGCCCCGCATCAGCTTGTAGCGCTCCTGCTCGTTCAGGCCCGCCTTGTCGCAGATGAGCTGGGCGGTCTCCTTCGTGTGCGGGAAGGTGCTGTCGGCGTGGGGGTAGTCGACCTCGAAGGTGATCTGGTCCATCCCCACCCGGTCGCGGTTGGCGAGACCCACCTCGTCGTCGAAGATGCAGAAGTAGATGCGCCCCGGGACGTAGGAACTCGGCGGGTGCGGCAGGCTCGAGCCGAACGAGTTGGCCGCCCGCTCCTCCCAGAGCTTGTCGGCCCGCTCGAGCACGTAGGGCGCCCAACCGACCTGACCCTCGGAGTACGCCAACGTGAGGTTCGGAAATCGGTCGAGCGTGCCCGAGAAGATGTAGTCGCACAGCGAGCCCATGGCGTTGGTGAACGTGAGGGTCGAGGAGACGATGAACGGCGCGTCGGGCGACGTGGAGGGCATCCTCGACGACGAGCCGATGTGCATGTTGACCACCGTGCCCGTCTCGTCGCAGGCGCGGAAGAACGGGTCCCAGAAGCGTGCGGGGTCATGGACGGAAGGCAGCCCGAGGGGGAACGGGTTCTCGGTGAACGCCACGGCGTAGGAGCCCTTGTCGGCGCAGCGACGCACCTCGGCGGCCGCCAGTTCGGCGTCCCAGAGCGGCACGATCGTGAGGGGGATGAGTTTGCCGGCGCCTGCTCCGGCGCACCACTCGTCGATCATCCAGTCGTTGTAGACCCGCACGCACTCCAGTGCGAGGTCCTTGTCGCGGCGCTCCATGAAGGTCTGCCCGGCGAAGCGCGGCAGCACGTTCGGGAAGCAGATCGACGCGTCGGTCCAGTTGGCCTCCATGTCGACGAGCCGCGCGGCCTGGTCCCAGCAGCCCGGCCGGATCTCGTCGAACGTGACGGGCGTGTTGTCGAGGTCGGGGAAACCGATCGCCGCCGAGAGCTTCGGGAAGGGGTAGACGAGGTCGTCGTAGAGCCAGATGTCACACCACTCGCCGTCGGGGGCGTTGCGCTCGAAGGAGAACGTGCCGCCGATGAAGTTGAACTTGGCCTTCTCGCGCACGACGCGCGGACCGTTCTCGCGGAACTTCTCGGGCAGCCGGGTCGACCAGAGGTCGGCGGGCTCGACCACATGGTCGTCGACGGAGATGATCCGGGGGATCTCGCTCATGCGGGGCTCCAGGTTCCGTGGTGGCGCCCGGCCGGGCGCATCGGAGTCATGGTGCCACACCCGCCAGGCCGAGCCGGGCACGGGCGGTGGCCACGTCGGCGACGGGCCGGCCGGCCTCGCGGGCCCAGGTCGTCACGGCGGCGACGAGCTCGGCGTTGGTCGCCTCGGGGTGGGCGGCCGGGCTGTCGCCGATCCCCACTCGCACGTGACCGCCCCGCTCGAGGGCGGCGCGGCAGAGCCGCTCCACCACCAGCGGATCGTGGTGGGCGTAGGGCACCACGACCCACTCCGCGTCGAGGGTCGGCGGGAGCTGCGCGAGGTGGAGGTCGAGCGCCGCCTCCGAAGGGATCGGACCGACGGCCCAGCCCTCGGAGAGGAACACCTTGTGGATCACCGGACCGTCGAGGCGCCCCGACTCGTGCAACATCCCCACGATCCGGCTCCCCCCGACGTCGAAGGCCCCGAACGACGGGACCATGCCGTGGCGGCGCGCCATCTGCACCGCGTCGACCACGAACGGCAGCGGATTGTCGACGACTCCCGACTGCGTGCGCAGCCAGTCGAGCCCGACGAAGTCGTTGAGGCGCGGGTTCCACGGCACCGTGGTCACCGATGCGGTGTCGATCGGAACGAGCTCGAGCCCGCAGCGTTCGTGGAGGTCCCAGACGTGGTCCAACCGGCGGCCCACCGGCACGCCGTCGACCGGGTAGCTCGGACAAGCGAGGAGGCCGTCGGCCCGCATGGGTGCGAGCGCCGCCGCGTACTCGTCGGTGTCGGCGAGCCGTTCCTCTTCGGTCGAGGCGTCGCGGGCGTGCCAGTGGATCAGGACCGCCCCGGCATCACGACACCGCCGGGCGTCGGCCTCCACCTCGGCCGCGGTCACCGGCACGTGGGGATTCACCCCGCGACCGGCTCCCTCGTTCATGCCGACTTCGATCATCACCGCATCGCCGGGGAGCGCCATGGAACTGCCTTCCTGATTGTCGCACCGGATGGCGATTCTCGCCGCTGGAACGCCCGTCCACCAGCCGGTGGGGTACGTTCTCCCGGTGAAGTTCGGCGCCTTCTACGAGATGCAGGTCCCCCGGCCGTGGGCCGAGGGCGACGAGCAACGGGTGTTCACCGAGGCGCTCGAGCAGGCCGAGTTCCTCGACCGGGCGGGCTTCCACTCCCTCTGGATGGTCGAGCACCACTTCCTCGAGGAGTACAGCCATTCCTCGGCCCCCGAGGTCTTCCTGGGCGCCGTCTCGCAACGGACCACCCACCTCCGGCTCGGGCACGGCATCATGCACGCGCCGCCGGCCATCAACCACCCGGCCCGGCAGGCCGAACGCATCGCCACCCTCGACCTCGTGTCGGGTGGTCGGGTCGAGTTCGGGACCGGTGAGGGCTCTGCCGCCAACGAGCTCGACGCCTTCGGCATCGACCCCGAGGACAAGCGAGCCATGTGGGACGAGGGCCTGCGCGTGGCGCTGCGCTGCATGAGCGAGACCCCGTTCACGGGGTTCATCGGCGACCACGTGCAGATGCCGCCGCGTAACGTGGTGCCCAAGCCCGTGCAGCGGCCGCACCCTCCGGTCTGGGTGGCCTGCACCCGCCGGGACACCATCCACCTGGCGGCCCAGCGCGGCATCGGCGCTCTCAGTTTCGCCTTCTTCGACCCCGAGGAGGCGAAGGCCTGGGTCGACGACTACTACACGACCCTCGCGCACGAGGGGGTGCCCATCGGCGATGCGGTCAACGCCAACCTCGCCTGCGTCACGGGGTTCATGTGTCATCCCGACCCGGTGGAAGCCGTGCGGCGGGGCGCAGAGGGTTCGAACTTCCTCGGCTACTCGCTCGGTCACTACTACGTGTTCGGGCACCACCGCCCTGGCGACACCGATCTCTGGGCCGACTACCAGGCCCGTCGACGCGATGCCGGCTACGACCCCGACGTCGTGGCGTTGGCCGCCGCCAACGAGGACCGCCTCGGCGCGAAGGTCGTGGAGGCCGGCACGAGCGGCCTGCGTGGTGCGATGGGGACCCCCGCCCAGGTCCGCGACTACTTCCAGCGCTATGAGGACTGCGGCGTCGACATGCTGATCCTCTCGGCCGCGGCGGGCCGGAACCGCCACGAGCACATCATGGAGAGCTACGAGCTCATCGCCAAGGAAGTGCTGCCGGAGTTCATCGAACGTGACGAGAAACTCGAGCGGGAGAAGCAGCGGCGCTTGGAGCCCGTGATCGAGCGGGTCATGGCCCGGAAGCCCGCGTCCGATCATCCTCCCCTCGATCCCGCCTACGAGGTGCCCGCCTACCCCCGTCGGAGCGCCGCCGACGACGAGTCGGGCAAGTTCTCGCGCTGGCTCGACGACTACCGCGACAAGATCCTGCGCGGCGACGACGTCTCGAAGCGACTGGCCTGACGGTGACCCCCGCCGCCCGCATCGGCCGCACGTTGGCGGAGTCGACGCCCTCGTTCACGGCCGCGACCCGCCCCCCCGCCGACGCTCCCAATGTGCTGGTCGTGCTCCTCGACGACACCGGGTTCGCTCAGTTCGGGTGCTTCGGCTCCGACATCGCCACGCCCACCTTCGACCGGCTCGCCGCCGACGGCCTCCGGTACCACCGCTTCCACGTGACGGCGTTGTGCTCCCCCACCCGGGCCGCGCTCCTGACCGGCCGCAACCATCACGCCGTGGGCATGGGCTTCCTCACCGACGTCCCCACCGGCTTCCCCGGCTACAACGCCCGGATCCCGGAGAGCGCGGCGACCCTGCCGCGCATCCTCCGCGACGCTGGGTACGCCACCTTCGCCGTCGGGAAGTGGCACCTCAACCCTCCCTGGGACCAGACCGCGGCGGGCCCCTTCGACCGCTGGCCGCTGGGCCTGGGCTTCGACCGCTTCTACGGGTTCCCCGGCGGTGACACCAACCAGTGGGCCCCCAACCTCATCCGCGACAACACCTACATCGATCCGCCGCGGTCCCCCGATGAGGGCTACCACCTCACCGAAGACCTCTGCGACCAGGCGATCGCCATGATCTCCGAGCAGCAGCAGAGCACACCCCACCAGCCGTTCTTCTGCTACCTGGCCACCGGTGCCATGCACGCTCCCCATCACGCACCGTCCGAATGGATCGACCGATACCGCGGCTGCTTCGACGACGGCTGGGACGCCTGGCGGGACCGGATCGTGGCCCGACAGCTCGCGGAGGGCATCGTGCCCCCCGGGACCGACCCGACCCCGCGTCCCGAGGGCCTGGCCGCGTGGGACGACCTGCCGCCCGACGAGCAACGCATCTACGCCCGCCAGATGGAGGTGTTCGCCGGCTTCCTCTCGCACACCGACCACCACGTGGGTCGGGTCATCGCCGCGCTCGAGGCACTGGGCGTGTTGGAGAACACGATCGTGATGGTTTGCTCCGACAACGGCGCGAGCGCCGAAGGCGGCGTGCACGGTTCGTTCAACGAGCACTCCTGGGCGCTGGGCCAGGAGCAAGACTTCGACGTGATGCGCGAACGGGTCGACGACCTCGGTGGGCACCGCGCCTACAACCATTACTCCTGGGGCTGGGCCTGGGCGGGGAACACGCCGTTTCGGCTCTGGAAGCGTTACACGTGGCTCGGGGGCGTGCGGACGCCCCTCATCGTCCACTGGCCGCGGGGCATCACCGACGGCGGTGCGGTCCGGCCGCAGTTCTGTCATGCCATCGACCTCGCGCCCACGATCCTCGACGCGGCGGGCGTCGCGGTGCCGACCGAGGTCGGCGGCGTCGACCAGCAGCCGATGCACGGAGCCAGCCTGCTCTCCACCTTCGCCGCGCCGGAATCGGCCGCGCCCCGCTCGACGCAGTACTTCGAGATGCTGGGATCGCGCTCGATCGTCCACGGGCGCTGGAAGGCCACGACCGACCACCTGAGTCAAGGGGTGCCCGACGAGGACCTGCTGGCGGGCAGTCGTTCCTTCGCCGACGACACCTGGTCGCTCTTCGACCTCGACGCCGACTTCTCCGAGGCCCACGACCTCGCCGCCGAGCACCCCGAGATCGTCCGCGAGCTCGACGAGCGCTGGTGGGTCGAAGCCGGGCGCTTTCAGGTCCTGCCCCTCGACGACACCCTCACCGGTCGCGTGGTCGCCATGGAGCCGTCGCCGCACCCACCCCGGGCGCGCTTCGTCTATCTCCCGGGCTCGCGCATCGTGGAGGCCGCCACGCCCTCGTTGGCCGGCGGGTTCGTCGCCACGCTGGAGTGCGATCCGATCGCCGCCGGGGCCCAGGGGGTGCTGTGCGCCCAGGGTGACTGGAACAACGGCTGGGCGATCCTCGCCCTCGACGGACACCTGGTCGCCGTGCTCAACCGCTTCGGCGTGGAGACGCGGATCACCTCGGCCGCTCCGCTTCCCGTCGGCACGACCTCGCTCCGGGTGGAGTACCACCGCCAGGAGCCCGGTGGCGGCCCGGTGCGGCTGTTCGCCCACGAGACCGAGATCGGGTCGGGCACCTTGTCGCGCGACCTGCCGTTCCGTTGGCAGATCGGTGGCTCGCGCCTGCACCTGGGCCACGATCGGGGACTGCCCGTCAGCGAGTCCTACCGTCCGCCCTTCCCCTTCACGGGCTCGGTGCGGCGGCTCACGATCGACCTGCCCCACCTCGCCGCCTTCCTCGACCGTTTGGCCGAGGCGCGCGCGGCATTGATCACCGAGTGACCGAGCCCTACCGGAGGCGACCCATGACCGCACGTCACGACCTGGTGATCCGCGGGGGAACGGTCGCCGACGGCACCGGGGCACCCCTCCGGGAGGCCGACCTCGCCGTCGACGCCGGTCGGATCACCGAGATCGGTGACGGTGTGGGGGTCGGACGCGACGAGATCGACGCCCGCAACCTGCTGGTGGCCCCGGGCTGGGTGGACATCCACACCCACTACGACGGCCAGGTCTCCTGGGATTCGCTGATGGCGCCGTCGTCGTGGCAGGGGGTGACCACCGCGGTCATGGGCAACTGCGGCGTGGGCTTCGCACCGGTCCGCCCCGACCGGCACGCCTGGCTCATCGAACTGATGGAGGGGGTCGAGGACATCCCCGGCACGGCACTCCACGAAGGCATCTCCTGGGAGTGGGAGTCCTTCCCCGAGTACCTCGACGCCGTCGGACGCCGCGAGTACGCCCTCGACGTCGGGGCCCAGGTTCCCCACGGCGCACTCCGGGGCTACGTGATGGGCGATCGTGGTGGCGACCACGCCGAGGTCCCGACGCCCGACGAGATCCTCCGGATGGGGGCGCTGGCGGCCGAGGGCGTCCGGGCCGGGGCGCTCGGCTTCTCCACCTCGCGCACCGTGAACCACCGCTCCAAGAGCGGCGCCTTCACGCCGTCGCTCACCGCTTCCGCCGACGAGCTCCTCGGCATCGCGCGTGCCGTCGGCGCCACCGGACAGGGCGTGTTCGAGGTCGTCGCCGACCTCGACGACCTGGAGCCCGAGTTCGCCCTGATCCGAGCGCTGGCCGAGGTCAGCGGCCGCCCGGTGTCGCTCACCGTGCTGCAGAAACCCGAGAGCCCGCGGGGGTACCGCGCCGTGCTCGACCTCATCGCGGCGGCGGTCGCCGACGGACTCCCGGTCCACGGCCAGGTCCCCACCCGGCCGGTGGGCATGATCATGAGCCTCGCCAGCCGCGTGAACCCGTTCGTCGCCTCGCCCACGTTCCAGGCGCTCTCCGGGCTGTCCGACACCGCGCGCGCCGCACGCCTGCGCGACCCCGAGACCCGCAGCCGCGTGCTCGACGAGACGATCCGGCGGGCGGAGCACAGCCCGCTGACCCGCTTCGGGACGGCATTCGGGCTCGGGGATCCACCGCAGTACGCGCCGCCGGTCGACGACGGCCTCCAGGCGATCGCCGAGCGCACAGGGGTGTCCGTGTTCGAGGTGGCGCTCGACGCCATGCTCACCGCCGGCGGAACCGGACGGTTGTACCTGCCCGTGATGAATTACGCCGACGGCAATCTCGACGCCACCCGGGAGATGCTGCTCGACCCCAACACCGTGCCCGGACTCAGCGACGCGGGCGCTCACTGCAGCCTCATCTGCGATGCCTCCATGCCGACGTTCCTGCTCACCCATTGGGCCCGCACTGCCGACCCGGCCGACCGGCTGCCGGTCGAATGGGTCGTGAAGCGCCAGACCGCCGACACCGCCGACCTGGTCGGATTGGGTGACCGGGGCCGCCTGGTGCCCGGCCACCGGGCCGACGTCAACGTGATCGATCTCGACGCCCTGACCACCGGTACCCCGACGATGCGCCGCGACCTGCCCGCCGGCGGGCGGCGCCTGGTGCAGAAGGCACGCGGCTATCGCGCCACCATCGTCGCCGGTGAGGTCGTCCACCGCGACGGCGAGGACACCGGCGCGCGTCCCGGCCGACTGGTGCGCGGCGCCCGCACCGGGTGAACCCGCACTGACGTTCAGCCCGGTGGGAGCGCCTGCGGTCCACGCACCAAGGCGCCGGGCCGGGCGTCGGTGCACTCCCCGGCCTCCACGACCGTCTCCCCCGCCACCACCGTGGCCACGTAACCCGTCGCGTGCTGGACCATGCGCCCGGCGCCGGCCGGCAGGTCGTGGACCATCTCGGGCCGCCGGAGGGCGAGACGGTCGAAGTCGATGACGTTGACGTCGCCCCGGTGCCCGGGGGCGAGCACGCCGCGGTCGTGGAGCCCGTACAGGCCGGCGGTGTCGGAGGTCATCCGCCGGACGACGTCCTCCAGCGCGAGGCGGGGCCCACGAGACCGGTCGCGCACCCAGTGCGAGAGCAGGTAGGTCGTCATCGACGCGTCGCAGATGATGCCGCAGTGCGCGCCACCGTCACCGAGGCCCTGGAGGGTGATCGGGTCCGCCATCATCTCGTACAGCGCGTCGTAGTTGCCGTGGCCGTAGTTGAGCAACGGGTAGAGGAGCAGTTCCTTGCCGTCGTTGCGCAGCATCAGGTCGTACGCGACCTCGTCGGGCGTGCGACCCTGCGCCGCCGCCAGTGCGCCGATGCTGGCGTCGGGGGTCGGCTCGTACTCCGGCGGCTCGCCGAGCGGGAAGAACCGCTCGAACGGGTTCCCCGCCATCTGGGCCGACATGGTGCCGGGGGTCGAGGTCGGCGGTGCGTCGGCCAGGATCCGGTCCCGGACCTGCGGGTCGCGGAGCCGGGCGACCCGTTCGGCGAACGGAAGGTCGAGCAGCGCCGCGTAGCTGGGTCGCTGGCGGAACGGATTGGCGCGCGACTGGTGGCCCACCAGCATCCCGAAGCAACGGGAGGCGACCTGCGGGCGCACGACCAGTCCCTCGGCCACCGCCGCACGCGCGGCCTCCACCTGGTGGCGCCAGCGTTCGGGATCGACGTGCGACTGCATGATCAGGAAGGTCACCGGCACGCCCGTGGCACGGGCCAGGCGCACGATCCAGTCGATCTCGTGCTCGTGCGCGTCGGGGGCGTCGCCGGCGGCCTCGCCCCCGGTGCCGGCGGGTGCCAGTTCGAACACGCCGTGGCCGACGCGTGCCAAGGCCTCACCGAGTGCGAACAACTCGTCCTCGGCGGCGAAGGTGCCGGGTACCGGCTCGCCGTCGATCGCCCGGTGCCCCATGGTGCGGCTGGTCGAGAAGCCGAGCGCCCCGGCCCGCAGCGCCTCTTCGGTGAGGCGCGCCATCTCGGCGACGTCGTCGGGGGTGGCGCCCTCGTTGCGCGCCCCACGATCACCCATCACGTAGGCCCGCAGCGCCCCGTGGGTCACGTGAGTGCCGACGTCGAGCGCACGCGGCATCCGCTCCAGCGCGTCGAGGTACTCGGGGAAGGACTCCCAGTCGAACGCCATCCCCTCGTGGAGCGCCGTGCCGGGGATGTCCTCGACCCCCTCCATGAGCCCGATGAGCCAGTCGTGACGGTCGGGCGCCACGGGCGCGAACCCCACGCCGCAGTTGCCGAGCACGGCGGTGGTGACACCGTGCCAGCACGACGGGGTCAGATGGGGGTCCCACGTGGCCTGGCCGTCGAAGTGGGTGTGCACGTCGACGAACCCCGGGGTCACCAGGGCACCGTCGGCGTCGATCTCCCGGCGGCCGGACCCGACCCGTCCGACCTCGGTGACGATGCCGCCGTCGACGGCGACGTCGGCCGTGCGGCCCGGTGCGCCGGTCCCGTCGACGACGTGGCCGGCGCGGATCACGAGATCGTGCACGGGGGACCTCCGGTCCGTGGGGAACGCTTCGCCGGAGGCTATCGCCGGGTCGACGGTCGAGCCGGACCACGACGCGGCCCACGGTGACGCAGTCGTCCAGTGCCTCGAGTGCGGCCGGCAGTTCCGGGCAGTCGACCGCTCGAACCACGACGGACCGGATCGACCCCGCCCGCCCGAGCTCGCCCGGGAGGGCGTGCACCCGGTCACCGACCACTCGGGAGGTCACGTTGCACCCGGTCGCCCGGTGGGCCGCCACCGGGACCGTGGAGTACGAGCAGGACGCCGAGGTCGACCCGGCGCCCGCGCCAAGCCCGCGCCGGATCAGACCCCCGTCCGCAGATGGGCGACCCGGGTGCCCACCGGGACCCGGCGCAACGTGCGCCGGCCGGACACCTCGTCGCGAGCGTGTTGGAGGGCGAGGTTGTCCCAGAGGAGGAGGTCTCCGGTGGACCACTCGTGCGCGAAGACGTTGTCGGGGGCGTACGCGGCCTCCCAGGCGCGCGCGAGGAGCGCTTCGCTCTGCGCCTCCGGGAGGCCGACGACGGAGTCGGTCTGCATGGCCGTGGCGTAGAGGATGGTGGCGTGGGTCTCCGGGTGCTCGAGCAGGAGCGGATGGACGGCCCGGGGCGCTCCGGGGTCGAGGTCGGCGAGCCGGAAACGCCGGTCGCCCCGAGCGTCGACCAGCGGGAAGACGTGCACCGCCGTGCGTCCGGCCAGGTCGGCACGGGTGGTGGCGTCGAGGTGGGCCGCGGCCCGGATCCCGTTGGCGAAACGTGTGTGCGTGGGGGTCCGGGGCACCTCGAGGGCGTAGAGGCTGAGGTACCGCAGCGGCGCCTCGGTGAACTCGAGGTCGCTGTGGAACAGGTAGGCGCCGTCGCCGAGCCGCCCGCCCTCCTCGACGTTGGAGACCAGGGTCCAGCCGGAGCCGTCGGCGCTCTCGTCGGCCACGGGCCCGAAGAGTGCGGCGAGGCGGCGCTGATCGGCCGGAGCGAGGTCGGGGACGGAGAGGACCAGGAGCAGGTGCTCGGCCATCGCGGCGCGCAGGGCCGGTGCGTGACGCCCGACGCTGTCGGGATCGGCGGGATCGACGCCCACGACCCGGGCACCCAGGGCCGGCGAGAGCGGCTGGACCTCCACCTCCGGCTCAGCCGCCGCCCGGAGCGCGCCGGGGTGGACGCGGGACGAACGGGCTCGTGGTGGCGATGTAGTCCTCGTAACCGGCCCGCCGTTTCTTCAGCGATCTCTCGAGCAGGGTCACCCCTGAGACGCGGCGCAAGAACAGGGTCATGACGGCGGCGCCGACCAATCCGAAGGCTCCCAGCCCACTCTCGGCCGCGACCAACGCGATGCCCCACCACACCAGCGCATCACCGAAGTAGTTGGGGTGACGGGTGTAACGCCACAACCCGCGGTTCATCGTCGTTCCCGCGTTGGCCGGATCCGCCTTGAACCGCGCCAGCTGGGCGTCGCCGATCGCCTCGAAGCCCAGGCCGACCGCCCAGACGGCGAGCCCCACGCCGGTGAGGACGCCGATCCCGGGTGACGTCGGCACCTGACCGAGCTGCACCCCGATCGACACGATCCACATCAGCACGCCCTGCAGGAGGAAGACGGTGGCCAGGCTCACGATCCACAATCGCGACCCCCAGTGCCGACGCATCGCCTGGTAGCGGTAGTCCTCTCCGTGGCCGAGATTGCGCCAGGCGAGGTAGAGCGAGAGCCGCAGACCCCACACGGTGACCATCGCGACGAGGATCCACTGCCGGACCGGATCGCCGTGGACCGTGGCCCGCACCGTCCAGGCCACCACCACGAAGCCGAGGCCCCAGACGAGGTCGACGATCGAGGCGTTGCGCAGCGGGAGGCTCACGACCCAGGTGGTGAGCATCACGACGGCGATCGCCACGGCGGAACCGATCATTGCGGTGGCGGTCGGGCTCACGCTGACGCACTCCGTTCGTCGGTGGTCGTTCGCCCCGTCATCGTCGCACGCTCGGCGAGCAGCGTGTCGACCCGGCGGTCGAGGGCGAGCCACTCGGTGTCGAGCCAGGCCGCCCGTTCGTCGTCACCTTCGGGGACTTCGGCCCGCGGCACCCGGACGCAATCGATGAGGATCGGAGCCGCTCCCGGGATCGTGCGCAGGATTCCCCCGAACGTGTCGAGGCCCTCGAAGCCGGCGTGCCACATGAACGCGACGTCGGCGGTCGGCGCGCCGGCGAGGACCGCGAGCGTGCCCCCGAGGCGGGGTGGGTTGCAGTGCTCGAGCGCCGCCAGCCGGTCGGCCCGATCGGGGTTGCGCTCGGCGATGCGGGCCAGGGCGCGCGCCCGTTTCTCGGGGTTGGCACGCGTGCCCTCGGGGAAGATCACGACGCAGGAGCGGGCGGCCTCGGCGTCGGCCGCCAACGTACGCAGGGCGGCGAGTTCCTCGGAGTTGTCGAGGGCCGTGCGGTCCAGGAAGTGGTTCGGGATGCGGTGACCCACGATGTCGAGGCACGGGTCGAGCTGGAGTTCCTGCTTCAAGACGTACCGGGGCTCGTACCCGACCTGGGTGACGAACCAGGCCGAGAGCAGGGCGTCGGCCAGGCTGGCGTGTCGAGGCAGGACGATGACGGGGCCCGGCGTCAGAGCGTCGGTGTGGCGGGGCTCGAGCACCAGGCGACAGGTGAGGCGGAGCCCCACCACGAGACCGTTGGCCCACCAGGCCTGGAGGCGGTAGTGCGGACCCGGCCGCCGTGCCCGACCCGTGACGAGTGTCCACCCCGCCCAGGCCAGCCCGAGGGTCTCGAGCCACGCCCACCAGGTCGCGAAGGCGAGGAGTCGCGTCCGCGGGCAGCGGCGGGGAGCGGTGCACAGGTCGACCAGCAGCACGACCGGCACCCACAACGGGGCGAGCACGGTCAGAGCCAGGGCGAGGAGGACGAGGACGGGAACGCTGATGAGACGGCGCACCTCAACCGGCTCCTTCGCCCACGGGCAGGTCGTGGGCGTGGGTCCGGAAGTGGTCGAGGGCGACCAGGATGAAGAGCGCATCGGCGCGCGCCACCACGTCGGCGCCGAGGTGGGCCTCGGCGTGCACGGAGAGCTTGCGCCCGTCGCGTCCGCCCATCCAGGCCCGGATCTCGACCGGACGCAGGACGGGGACCGGGGCCAGGAAGTGGACGGTCAACCGACCGGTGAAGCCCGGTGCTCCGGCGCCGGCCATCGCCGCGCCGAGGACGTCGTCGAAGACCGCCGCGAGGATCCCTCCGTGGACACGTCCCGGGGCACCCTCGAACGCGGGCCCGAACTCCACGTCGGCGACCACTGCGTCGCCGTCACGGCGCAGCGTGTATCCGACCGACCCCGGGTTGGCCGGTCCGGCCACGGCGCGGTCGGCCAAGGCGTGCAGACCGGACTCCGTGCCCCCGCGCTCGCGCTCGGCGCGGATCGCCGCGAAGTCGGGCGTGGCGCGACGGCGCCAGGGAACGTCGGCCAGGACCTCGTTGGCCTCCTCGACCAACTCGGCGACCCGCTCGAGGGTGGCGTCGTCGGCGTCGGCGGCCACCGCCGCGTGGAGCAGGTTCCGGGTGGCGTCGGCCAGGCGGAGCCGGGTGGGGGTGATCGGGCCGCGCGGACGGTCGTCGTGGAGGGTCACCGCGGGACCGAGTCCCAGGAGGTGCCGGCGAGCATCGCTTCGAGCGCTGCACGGTGGGTCACCAGGTCGTCGAGATCAGCGGGCACGGAAGCCTCTCCGAAGTGGGCGGCGCGCACGCCGACCCGGGTCATGATGATCGCGTGGCGCACCGCGGCGTACGTGGTGAACCAGTCGAGGTCACGCAGCGTGGTGCCGGTGCTCGCCTCGTACGACCGCACCACGGCATCGCGCGCCAGGAAGTCGGGGAGCCCGGGCAGGCCGAACTGGGCCGCGAGGTCGTCGAAGAAGCGGTGCAGGAAGATCATCCAGGCCACGTCGAGCTCACGGGGACCCAGGCCCGCCATCTCCCAGTCGAGCACCGCGACGGGCTCGAAGTCGCGGTACAGCACGTTGCCGATGCGCGCGTCTCCCCAACTGAGGACGGTCTCGCCCTCGTGCTCGGGCCAGTGCGCTTCCAGCCAGGCGAACCCCCGGTCGATCAGGTTCCCCGATCGACCGTCGAGGACCCAATCGGCGTAGTCGCGTTGGTGGTCGACGTGCGCCCGCAAGGGACTCGACCCCGGATCGCGAACGAGCCACGGGAACCGGGCCGGGGCTTCGGGTACGGCGTGGAGGGCGGCCAGGATCCCCACGGAGGAGCCTTCGAGACGCGCCCGCTCGGCCGGGGTGGCCTCGGCGAGCCACCCCGTGCCGAAGGTGTACGGCGGGATGTCGGTGGGCACGGAGCCGTCGACCCTTCCCATCACCATGAACTCGGTGCCGAGGTGGTGCGGATCGGTCTCGTGCGCCACGAGCGGCGGGACGGGCACGCTCGTGTGCCGGGCGACGGATCCCATGGTGGCGTACTGGAGCCCGAGGTCGTACTCGGGGAACAGGGGCGCGGCGTCGGCGTCGGGGGCCAGCCGGGCGACGAAGCGCTCAGCGCGACCATGGGGCCAGGTGGCGGAGAAGAGCACGGTGTCGCTCGACATGCCCGTGCCCTCCGGGGCCGCCAGGTCGCCGATCACCGGCGCCCCGTCGGGGTCGCGGGTCGCCCACCAGTCCGCCAGGTTCCCTCGGAGGGTGTCGCGGTCGCGCGTGCTGACCTGCGGGCGGCCTTCGAGGGTCATCCGGCCTCGGGCGCCGCACCGGCCCAGTGCGACCGGAGGTCGGCGAGCCAGTCGGGGAAGACGAGGGGAGGATCGGGGAGCCGGGTCGCGCCGCGCTGGGTGAGCGCGCGCTCGAAGGCCTCGGGCTCGTCACCCCACGAGCGCGGATCGCCCAGCATGACCTCGAACAGTGTGCAGCCGGCGTCGCCCGCGACCAGGGGGCCGAAGGCCGCGCCCAGGGGCAACTCGAGGTGGGTTCCGACCGGACAGTGCTCGTCGCCGACCGTCAGGTCGCCTTCGATCACGAACACGATGTGCGGGCTGAAGTGCCCGTGACGACGCACCACCATTCCCGGGTCGTAGGTGGCGTACAACGACAGGTAGGCCGGTGTGTTGGAGAAGGCGAACCACTTCTCCTTGACGAACGACTCCGAGCCGTCGGCGTTGCGCTGGGCCTTCACGACCTGCCAGGGCACGTCGGGGTCGTCGAACCGGCGGATCACCGGGCCCAGACCGGAGACCTTGGGGGATGCGGGGGTGTCGGACACGGTGCCTCCCGGCCTCGGACGAACGCCGGATCACGCTAGCCCCGGTCGCCCCCGACGGCGAGATCGTGCCGGGCGAGCAGGGATCCGGGCCATCAGTTCGCTGGCCAGCGCCACCTCGACCACGCCCACCCCACCGAGCACCAGGGTGCCCAGGAGCCATTCGACCAGCACGACCAGTCGGGCACACCTCAGGGTGCCGCGTCGCAGCGGGTCATGGACACTCCCCTTTGACCACAGTATCTTGTAGATGAGATACTTTGTCCCAAGCGTCCTATCGCCACCCTGGAGGTTCCCGATGCCCGTCACCCCCCGCCTCGAGGAGTTGCCCGCGATCATCTCGGTCGACGACCACGTGCTCGAGCCGCGCGAGCTCTGGCAGGCCGAGCTCCCCGCCTCGATGAGGGACCGCGGCCCCCGGGTCGTCCGCCAGCGGGCGAAGATCGAGTTCGGCGGCGGCGGCATCCGCCTCCTGCGTGACGTCCCCGACGGCGACTGGTGCGATGTCTGGGAGTTCGACGACCTCGTCCTGCCCACCGGGCTCCTCCACGCCTGCGCGGGCATCCCCCCCGCCGAGCAGGAGAACCGGCCGGCGATCTACGAGGACTTCCGGCCGGGCACCTACGACCAGGGAGCCCGGCTCGCCGACATGGACGAAGGGCGGATCGAGGTCTCGATCTGTTACCCCAACACCTTCCCCCGCTTCGCCGGACAGGGCTTCGCCGAGCGGGCCGATCACGACCTCGGTCTGGCGTGCCTCCAGATCTACAACGACTGGATGATCGACGAGTGGTGCGGAGGTGCCGGGAAGGGTCGGCTGGTCCCCCTCACGGTGGTGCCGTTGTGGGACCCGGTCCTCGCCGCCGCCGAGGTCCGGCGCTGCGCCGCCAAGGGGAGCTACGCCATCGCCTTCAGCGAGAACCCGGCCAAGCTGGGCTACCCGTCGCTCTACACCGGCCAGTGGGACGCTCTCTGGGCGGCGTGCGCCGAGACCGACACGACGGTGTCGATGCACATCGGTTCGTCGTCGAGCATGCCCACGACGTCGGTCGACGCCCCCTTGGCCGTGTCGATGTCGCTGAACTCCCAGAATGCCCAGGGCTCCCTGTGCGATTGGATCTGGTCGCGCTCACTGGAGCGGTTCCCGACCCTCAAGCTCGCCTACGCCGAGAGCCAGGTCGGCTGGATGCCCTTCCTCCTGGAGCGCATGGACGGGGTCTGGCACGAAGACGTGGGCGGGGTCGACCTCCCGCAGGCCCCGTCGTCGTACGTCGCCGATCGGGTCTTCGGCTGCATCTTCGACGACCTCCACGGGCTCCGGAGCCGCTCCGAGATCGGGATGGGTCAGATCGTGTTCGAGACCGACTACCCGCACGCCAACGGCACGTGGCCGAACAGCTCGTCGGTCGCCCACCGGCTCTGCTCGGAAGCGGGCCTCGACGCCGACGAGTGCCGCCTGCTGCTCCGCGGCAACGCCGTGCGCGCCTACGGGCTGGAGCGGTTCGGGATCACGGCGTGAGCCCGGCTCACCACTGGGCCGCCGACCTCGGCCTCCCCGGCGACGTGGGGATCGTGGCCCGCCTGGTGCGCCTCGACCTGTTCTTGCGCCGGGTGCTCGAGGACCTCACGGCGGCCGAGGGGGTCTCGGTGGCGGACTACCTGGTCCTGGCCGTGGTCCGGCGCTCGACCGAGCACCGGGCCACCCCCGGGCACATCTCCGCCGTCTTGGACCGGACGTCGGGCGGGATGACCCTCACCCTGGACCGACTCGCCCGTTCGGGGTGGGTCGCACGGACCCCCGACCCCGACGATCGGCGGCGAGTGGTGGTCACGTGCACCCCGGCGGGCCTCGAGGTCGCCACCCGCATCAACGCGGCGCTCCACGCCTGGGAGGACTCGCTGGGGCTCACCGAGACGCAACAACGCGAGACCGCCCGGGCGGTGGACCGCCTCCTCGAGCGGCTCGCCCCGACCTGACCCCACCGGCGGCGGCCGCCGCCGGCAGGTGACCCCGGTGTCAGCGCACTCGGGGCGATCCGCGCTAGGTTGCGCTTCTTCTTCCGAGAAAGGGACCGACATGGGGCGTTTCGACGGCAAGGTCGTGATCGTGACGGGGGCCGGACGCGGCCAGGGGGCCGTGGAAGCCCAGATGTTCGCCGAGGAGGGCGCCAAGGTCGTGCTCGGCGACGTCATCGACGACGAGGGTCGGGCGGTCGCGGCCGAGATCGGGGCCGCAGCGACGTTCGTCCACCTCGACGTCAGCAAGGAGGCCGACTGGGCCAACGTGGTGGCCACCGCCACCGGCCTCGGCGCCCTCAAGGTGCTGGTGAACAACGCCGGGATCATCCGCCCGGCGGCCATCGAGGACACCTCCCTCGACGACTACCTCTCCGTGATCAACGTGAACCAGGTCGGTACG
Source organism: Actinomycetes bacterium (assembly GCA_037142235.1). Lineage (GTDB taxonomy): Bacteria > Actinomycetota > Acidimicrobiia > IMCC26256 > PALSA-555 > CAIUKV01. The sequence continues at coordinate 1,756 of JBAXBB010000050.1, read as the reverse complement.
TTCCTCGGGATGCGCTCCGTCGTGGGCCCGATGCGCGACACCGGCGGTGGCGCCATCGTGAACATCTCCTCGATCGACGGCATGCGCGGCTCGAACGGCCTCATCTCCTACGCCGCCTCCAAGTGGGCGAGCCGCGGTATGACCAAGGTCGCGGCGATGGAGTTCGGCTTCTTCAACGTGCGGGTCAACTCGATCCACCCCGGCGGCGTGAACACCATCATGGGCAACCCGCTCCAGATGCCCGAGCTCGAGACCGGTCCGTACCAGGCCCAGCCGATCAAGCGCATCGGCGAGTCGCGTGAGATCGGCGCAGCCGTGCTGTTCCTGGCGAGCGACGACGCCTCCTACATCACCGGAACGGAACTCGTCGTCGACGGCGGGACCATCACCGGTCGGCTCGAGCCGGGCCTGCCGGGTGGCGGCGCGGTCGCCGGGTACGGCTACAACGTCTGACCCGGTGGCCGACACCCGGCCCCTCATGGGCGAGTCGCCCGTGCGGCTCGGGATGATGCTCTACACCTGCATGGAGCCCCACCCGGGGCTCCACCGGGCCTACAACCGCTGGTACGAGCGCGACCACTTCTACTCGGGGGTGCTCACCCTGCCGGGATCGGTCGCGGGTGCGCGCTGGGTCGCCACTCCCGAACTCAAGGCCCTGCGGCTCCCGGTCGACTCGCCGGTCGTCCCCGACGCCACGCAGGGGTCATTCCTCACCACCTACTACATCGACGCCGAGCGGATCGACGAGTGGGACGTGGCGGCGAGCGACGCGGTGGCGGCGCTCGGTCCGGCGGGGCGGCTCTGGCCCGAGCGCGACCACGTGCTGACCCGGTTCGTCGATTTCGCCTGGAGCGCGGCTCGCGACCCCGACCCGGTGCCGGCACTGCTCACCCTCGACCGGCGCTTTCCGGGGCTCGTCACGGTCGTGGTGCGCGACGCCCGGGGCGACGACCCGGGCGCCGTGAGGGCCTGGCTGCGCGACGAGTGCCTCCCGGCCGTCCTGCCCGGTTCTGCAGTGGCGAACGTGTTGGCATTCACGGTGCGTCCGTTCGCCGGTGATCGCCCGGCGGATCTGCCCCGCGACACCGAGCCGAGGAGCCGGACACTCATGCTCTGGTTCACGGAGTGTGACCCGACCGAGGTCTGGGGATCCGTGTTCGTGCCGCTGGCCGAGCGGATCGGGGCGTCGGGTGCCGTCGCCCTCGAGTGGCTGGCGCCGTTCGTGCCGACCGTCCCGGGTACCGACCACCTGGTCGACCGCTTCGGGTAATACCAGGGTTCCTCGTTCGGCGGCGCTACGTTGCGCCGATGTCCGACACCGTGAACGACCCCACCGTCCTGCCCGTCCGCCGCAACCGTGCCGAGCGCCGCCACCGGGCCCGGGCCGCGATGGCGGCCGGCTCGGCGGCCGTGCTGGCGAGCGCCGCCGGGGGCGCCGTGATGACGTTCTCCGGCGGAGTGGCCGGCGCCACGGCCACCGATGTCACCAACTGCAACGACTCGGGTGTCGGCTCGCTGCGCGACGCGGTCGCCAACGCCCAGACGAACGTCGGCCCCGACACCATCACGATCACGGCGGAATGTACGGCGTCGAGCCCGGTTGCGGTGGGTTCGGTGATGGAGGTCACCGAGGACGACCTCACGATCGTCGGTCCCGGCGCGGACCAGTTCGTCCTCGACGGTGGCGACGCGCACCAGGTCTTCCATGTCGACATGACCGGGGACTTCTCCCTCTCGGGGGGCCCGATCCAGCACG
>JBAXBB010000049.1:0-20964 GCA_037142235.1 Actinomycetes bacterium | reverse complement strand
CCCCAGACCAACTCCGGACCAACTCCGGGGCGGGTCGGGACGTCACCTAGGGTGAGCGGCCGAGCCCGGCCGAGCCCGGCACCGACCCACCGAACCGGAGACCCCGGTGAAGCACCCGCTACGCTCCGTCCCCCGTCGCCTCGGCGGCACCCGCTCCGCTGCCACACCCCCCGCCGTCTGCGACGACCTCGCGGCCTGGTCCGCCACCTGGCCCGGAGCCGCGCGCGTAGTGCTCGACCCGGCCACCAGGGCCGAGCGGCCACTCCCGCGCGCCGTCGGCGCCGAGGTCGACCCATCGTTCGCCGACCTGATCTCGTTCCCGGTTCCCGAACGAGCCCTGGTGAGCGTCCCCAGGGGCCGGTTGTACGGCGCGCCCCGGAGTCGGGTCACGCTCACCGTGCTCCCTGACGGCTCCTTCGTCGGCGAGACGGTGGCGCTCACCCCCGCCGGCCGACATTCGATGCTGGCCTCCGAGCCCGCGTCCCTTCGCCCGGCACCGCCGACCGAGCACCACGACGGCGACCACTACGCCATGCTCGGCTTCGGGGTCGGCCACTACTACCACTGGGGTCACGACCTGGTGATGGGCGCCCGTGGGATCGCCGATCACCTCCCGCCCGGAACCCGCCTGATCGTGCCCACCGGTCTGCGTCCCTTCCAGGAAGAGATGCTCTCGCTCCTCGGACTGGAGCGACACCCGCAGGTTGCGTTCCCCGACGGCGCTTCCTGGGAACTCGAGCGCCTGCACGTGGTCACGCCACGACTCAAGACCCAGATCGACACCCCCGATGCGTTCCGCTGGTTCCGCGACGCCGCGTTCGCCCGATTCGGTGCTTCGCGAACGCCCACCCCGGAGCCGCCGGCCCGACGCCTCCTGCTCAGCCGACGACACGACGGTCATTGGCGCACCGTCAACGAGGCCGAGGTCGAGGCCGTACTCGCGCCACTCGGCTTCGAGACCGTCGCACCCGGACGCCTGACGTTCGCCGAGCAGATCGCCCGGTTCGCCGACGCCGACGTCGTCATCGGCACGGGAGCGGGCCTTTTCAACACGGTCTTCTCGCCGGCGGGCTGCCGGATCCTGCAGTTCCAGGAGCCCCGGCACATCGTCCACGCGCTCTGGACGGCTGCCACCGCGTGCCATCACGACTACCGCTACCTGCTCTGCGAGAGCGTCTCGAACCCCGAAGCCGGCGACGCCGACCTCCGCGTCCCGATCGATTCGCTGCTCGAGGCGCTGGCGGAGATGGGCCTGACCACCTGACCGGGACGACGGCGCGGACCGGTCAGGGCCGGCGGTTGCCGATCACCACGGCCGGGACCCCGCCGACGATCTCGAACTCCCCGACGTCGTGGGTGACGACCGCGTTGGCGCCGACGATGGCACCCCGCCCCACGCTCACCCCCGGCATGATCACCGCACCCACGCCGATCCAGCTCCCCGCGCCGATCCGCACGGGCCGCGGCTCGGTACTCCCCTGGGTGACCACCGATCGGGTCGGATCCGCGAACGAGTGCTGGTAGTCCGAGATGTGCACCCGGTCGGCGACAAGGACCTCGTCCTCCAGCACCACCGAGCGGGCGGCATTGATGTGGGCGAACCGACCGATGTAGGAGCCGTGGCCGATCGTCAGGGTGGGGCCGGCTGCAGACTCACAGTTGAGCCAGGCGTGCTCCCGGACGACGACGGCGTCGCCCAGGACGACGGAGGCCGGGTTCTTGATCGTGGCCGGCCGACCGATCTCCACGCCGCTGCCGCACCCGCCGAGTCGTCGGGCGATCCGGCGGGAGAAGCGGCGGGCCCGCCAGCCAGGGCGCTGACTGGTCATGGCCGTCGGGGTTCGCCGTGCCATCGGCCCAACGCTACCAGCGGGTCCACCGGTACCATCGGGCCCCCGCCACGGCGGAACTGACGACCGGTGACGGGGAACGCGGATGACGAACACCACAGACGACCGCCCCCTCCTCGAACGCATCGTCCGGCCCCTGCCTCCCCGCGGCTACCGGGTCGACGACTACAAGCGCTGGTTCCCCCGGACCGGCGACACGATGCGGCGCTCCCTGCGCCAGTTCGCGCCGCTCACCGGAGTCGCCCCCGCCGACGGTCCCGCGGTGGCGGTCGTCGTCTCGCCGTGGTTCGGTTCGCCCGTCCCCTGGTTCGCGATCATGCTCGGCATCGGTCTGGCCCGCCGGGGTCGCCGGGTCGTGCTCTGCCTCGACGACACCCCGGTCCCCCAGGAGGACCTGACCGACCAGCTCCGGACCATCGAACGGGTGCTCGGTGCGGTCGACCTCCCGGTCGTCCGGGTGGGCAGCCAGAGCCCCTCCCCCGCCCGGGCCGGTGACGCCGAACTGGTGGCGTCGCTCGCCGACCAGAACGTCACCTGGGCCGTGCGGGGCGCCCCGCAGGGCGACGAACGCCTGGCCGCCGCGTTCCGGAGCGCGCTCGGCGAGGCGCTCGGGCGGATCCGGGCCACCCTGACGGAGATCACACCCGACCTCGTCGTCGTCCCCGGCGGGGTCTGCAACACCAGCGGCCTGTTCCTCGCCGCCGCCGGCGAGCAGGGCGCACGCGGTGCGACCTTCGACGTCGACCGCGGCATCGTCCAGGTGTGCGTCAGCGGGGTCGCGGCGCAGGGAGGCGACCTCGCCCGGGCCTTCACCTCGGTGTGGGACGAGGGCCCCGAGGGCCGCGCCCCCGACGTCGCGATCGGGCGCGAGGAGTATTCCCTGCGCACCCGCAATGTGGACCGGTACGGGTTCCAGGTCGTCGCGGCGAACACCGCCGCGAACACCGCCGCGGACACCACCCCTCGCGTCGGTGAGATCGCGGCGGTGATCCCGATGAACGTCGAGTGGGACGCCGCCGCGCTCGGACGCCACCGGTTCTTCCGCAACTCCGCCGACTGGATCGGAGAGACCGTCGCCACCGTCCTCGCCGAGGACGCCGGGACGGTCGTCGTGCGCCAGCACCCCTCCGAGCGGCGGGCCGGCCAACGCAGCCGCCTCGACGTCGGCGCGCTCCTGCGCGACCGGTTCGGCGACGACCCCCGGGTGCGCTTCGTGGCGGCCGACGATCCGACCAGCAGCTACGACCTCCTGGCCGCCGCACGCCTCGTGCTGCCCTACGTCTCCACCATCGCGATCGAGGCGGCCGCCCTCGGCACGCCGGTGCTGATCGCGGGCTCGTGCTACTTCGACGACCTCGGCTTCGTGCACACTGCGTCGACGCGCGAGGAGTACCTCCAGCTCGTCCGGCTCGGCGTGGGTGGGCGTCTGCCGGTCCTCCCCGACCAGCAGGAGCGCGCCTGGGTCTGCTATTCCCTGGCCGCCGTGCACAACCGCGTCTACACCGACTTCACCCCCGGTCAAGAGGACTTCTGGTCGTGGTGCCGACAGGCACCCGACGCACTGTTCACCCGACCCGAGGTCGCCGACGTCTTCGAGGCCCTCGGTCACGACGTCCCGGTGTCGGTCCTGCGCCGACGCCGTGGCCGGTCGGCTCCCGCCGGGGCTCAGGCGTGAACGTCGGTTCCCGGGCCCGGGCGCTGATCCGACCCCTCGCGCGCCGTCACCACGCGCCGGCGATCCCTCCGGGTTCCGTCACCGAGCGGTTCCTCGCCCCGGTCGCGCCCGTCACGCCCACGACCCCACCCGGCCCCACGATCGTGCTCCTCAACGACTGCCGCGACCAGGACAACTACGGGGCCGAGGCCCTCGTCGACGGCCTGATCCGGATCCTGGCGCACCGGCTCCCGACGGCCACCCTCCGGCCCGTGCCGTCGCACTGGGTGATCGACGCCGCCTTCGGGTTCGGCGCGTTCGTGGACGGTGGCGTCGGCCTGCACCAGCCCGCAGCGACCTACCCCCAGGTCGCCGACCAGTTCGAGACCGTGGCCGACGACTGGCAGGCCGGTCGCGGCGGTCCCGGCGTGCCCGAGCTCCTGGAACGGTTCTCGGGTGCCGACCTGGTCCTCCTCAACGGCGAGGGCAGCGTCTACCGCACCAACCTCAGCGCGATCCGCGAGCTCTACCTCGCCTGGTTCGCAAAGGAGCGGCTCGGGATCCCCACCGCCTACGTCAACGGCGGGATCCACCTCACCGACGTGATGCCCGTGCTCCCGGCGATGGTCCGCAAGACCTTTGCTTCCCTCGACGCGGTGGCCGTGCGGGAACCCCGTTCGCTGCGCAACCTCCGGGAGTACGTGCCGGAGGTCGCAGCTCGGTGCTTCCCGGACTCCGCCTTCGCCTTCTCCCCCGCCGACGCCCTCACCAGCAGCGCGGTCGCCGAGGTCCGCTCCCGGATCGGCAGCGCTCCCTACTTCTGCTTCGACCCCGGCCCGATGCCGCTCGACGCGCGTCCCGGCGCCACCTCCGCACTCCACCGACTGCTGACCACGCTCCAGGAGGTGTGCCCGCAGGCGGTCCTCGTGTGCAGCGCCCCCGCCGACGCCTACATGGAACAGACCGCCCGCGAGGTCGGCGGCCTCTACGTCGACACCGTGGTGGGGTACCGCGAGTTCATGGCCCTCGTCGCCGACGCGCAGTTCCTCGTGTCGGGCCGGTACCACAACCCGATCCTGGCGGCCCTCGTCGGCTGCCCCACCATCACCCTGGCCTCGACCAACCACAAGGTGCACGGGGCGTGCGAGATGCTCGACGGCCTCATCGGTACCCCCTTCGACAGCACCTGGCTGTCTCCGGATCTGCCCCGGATCGCCGAGCAGGCGCGCGCGTACGTCGACGACCGCGCCGGTTGGCGGGACCGCCTCCTCGCGCTCTGCGCACAGCGCCGCGACGAGGTCGCCGGCCTCGCCGAGCTCGTCGCCCGCGTCCTGGACGCCGAGGCATGAGCCCGCTCGCCGGGTTGCTCGTCGGGTACGGCTCGATCGGTCATCGGCACCTCACCAACCTCCACGAGCTCGGGGTCACGGACTGGGCCGTGGTCCACACCGGCACCGGCACGCTGGCGTTCGAGCCCCCGGGGCCGGTGCGCGTCCACCGCAGCCTCGAGGCCGCGCTGGCGGCGGAACGGCCCGACTTCGCGGTGATCGCCAACCCCAGCTCCCTGCACGTCGACACCGCGCGGGCGTGCGCGGCACACGGCTGCCACCTGCTCCTCGAGAAGCCCGTCGCCGACCACCTCGACGACGTCGACGCCCTCCGGGCCGACGTCGCACGGTCGGGCAGCCGGGTCCTGGTGGGCTTCCAGTTCCGCTTCCATCCGGCGTTGCAGCGCATCCGCGACCTGCTCACCGGTGACGCGTTCGGCCGGCCGCTCGCCGTGCGGGTCGTCTGGGGCGAACACCTACCCGACTGGCACCCCTGGGAGGACTGGCGGACGGGCTATGCCGCCCGGCGCGAGCTCGGCGGTGGCGTGCACCACACGATCTGTCACCCGTTCGACTACCTGCGCATGCTCTTCGGTGAACCCGAGCGCGTCGCCGGCACCCTCAGCGACGCCCACCCACTCGGCCTCGACGTGGCCGAAGGTGCCGACGCCCGCCTCACGTTCCCCGGCGGCCTCGAGGCGGTGGTCCACCTCGACTACTGGACCCGTCCTGCCACCCACCGGGTCGAGATCACCGCGACGGGTGGCTCCCTCGTCTGGGACTTCATCGCCGGGGAACTGCGGCTGTGGGAGTCCGACGCCGGCTCCTGGCGGACCGAGAGCGTGCCGGGCGTCGCCGAACGCAACGACCTCTTCGTCGCCGAAGCCCAGCACCTCCTCGCCGTCGTCGCCGGCTCTGCCGAACCTCGTTGCACCCTCGAGGACGGGATCGCCGCGGTCCGGATCGCCGAGGCCGTCGAACGTTCCTCGGCCACCGGCGGAGGATTCCTCCCCGGACCCGGCCCCACCGCCTGAACCGAACCAGCCGACGCGGCCGTTCGCCGCGCCGCGGGTTGGTGTGAGCGGGCTCTACCAGGTGGTGCGGCCACCGTCGACGACGAGAGTCGACCCGGTCATGTACGACGACGCGTCCGAGCAGAGGAACACCATCGCTTCGCCGTACTCACCGGGTCGGGCCATGCGCCCGAGCGGGATGCGCGTGGCGATCCGCTCGAGGAATTCCGGGTCCTGGGCGCGCTCGACCCCACCGAGGCAGAGCGCGTTGACCCGGACCCCACGATCGCCCCAGTAGGTCGCCAGGTAGCGGGTGAGCCCGATCATCCCGGTCTTGATCACGGAGTACGTGACGGGCTTCACGGGCTGGTGCTCGTCGGCCACACCCTCGACGCGGTAGAGGCCCTGGTCGGGGCCGACGAGGGCCAGGTCGGAGGCCACGTTGACGATCGCCCCCGCACCCCGCTCGGCCATCGCCGGCCCGAACGTGCGACTGCAGAGGAACGCACCGGTCAACCCGACGGCGAACTCCTGCTCCCACCGCTCGAGCGGGAAGGTCTCGAACCGCTCGGCGTTGGCCAGGCCGGTGGCGGTCACGGGCGCATCGAGCGCGGCGTTGTTCACCAGCACGTCGACGACCAGCCCGTCGGAGGCGAGGCGTCGGTCGAGGTCGGCGACGGCGGCCGCGTCGGTGATGTCGACGCGCTCGGATCGCAACCGCGGCTCCGTGCGCTCGTCGTCGACGACGTCGAGGCTCACCACCGTTGCGCCGGCGTCGAGGAGCGCCCGGCACCACTGTCGACCGAGGAAGCCCGCACCCCCCGTGACGACCACGGTGCGCCCGTCGAGCCGGGAGCGGTCGGTGGCGCTCATGCCCCACCCTCGCCCAGGTGGTCTTCGACCGCTTCGGCGAGGAGGTGGACCAGCACCAGGTGGCACTCCTGGACCGCGGCCATGCTGTCGGACGGCACCGCCAACACGTGGGTGCACGCGCCGTGGAGGGGGCTGCCCCCAGGGCCGAGCAGGCCCACCGTGACCAGCCCCGAGCGGTTCGCGACGTCGACAGCGGCGACCAGGTTCGGAGACCGACCGCTCGTGGAGAGCACCACCAAGACGTCGCCGGGTCGACCGATCGCCTCGACCTGCCGGGCGAAGACCTGGTCGTAGCCGTAGTCGTTCCCGACGGCCGTCAGCGCCGAGGTGTCGGCGTGCAGTGCCACCGCGGGCAGGGCGCGTCGCTCGCGGTGCGGGTAGAGGCGACCGACGAGCTCAGCGGTGAAGTGCTGGGCCTCGGCCGCCGAACCCCCGTTCCCGGCCGCCAGCAGCTTCCCTCCCTGCACGAACGAGTCGGCAACCGCCCGGGCCGCGGCGTCGAGGGGGGCCCTCAACGCCGGCAGAGCGTCGAGTGCCTCGCGCAGGTCGGCCACGTGCTGATCGAAGACGGTCATCGGAGCTCCTCCCCGCCCGGCAGGTCACACGTGCGCTCGAGCCATTCCAGCGCGGCCCCCACGACGCCACGACCACCGCCGACGGACAGCACGGCATCAGCGGCACTCCGAGCCCGGGTCGTGGCGTCGGCGGGCGCCAGACCCACGGCCGCGGCCGAGAGCGCCGGGGCGTCGCGGTCGGAGTCGCCCACGTAACAGGTCTCGGTGACCGGGATCCCGAGCCGCTCGGTCAGCACCGCGAGGCCGGCACGTTTGTCCTTGGCCCCCCAGACGGCTTCGCTGATGCCGAACCGTTCGGCGAGCCTCCGGCCGGCCGGGGAGTCCTCGCCGCTCAGGATGGCGACGCTCAGCCCCAGCCGCTGCGCCCGCGCCACGGCGTCGAGGTCGTGGAAGTGGATGCTGCGCACCTCCTCGCCCGAGGCGAGGAGCGCCACCGTGCCGTCGGTGATCACACCGTCGACGTCGAGAGCGAGGAGCCGGATCCGCACGCCGCTCACACCGAGTGCCGGGTGGGTCCGGCCGCGGGCGCGTCGCCGCGGGCGAGGCGGAGCAACTCGGCCTCGACCGGCGCGAGGTCCTCGGGGTAGTCGAGGTCGAGGAGTCGGGTCTCGACCACGAAGGCCAGCACCCGCTCGCCCCACATGGAGTCGTGCTCGAGCGCCCGGGGACGGAACACGTCGACGTAACCGTTCTGCCAGTGGACCTGCGGCAGCATCTGGCGGGGCCGACTCTGACAGTCGGGCAGTCCGGGCACTTCGAGCAGCGGCTCCATCGTGCCGTCGGCGAGGATCCGCCACATCTTGTAAGGGGTCTGGTGCGCGACCGACACCGAGCGCACGGCGTCGGCGTCGGGCCGACCGGCGAGCAGCGCCACCGCCGCGTCGAGATCGGCCACCCGCCGGACCGGGCCCGTGGGTCGCAGGTGCACCACCATCTCCGGCGCATAGTCCTCCTCGCGGGCGAGGTGGGCCAGAGCGTGACGCATGACGTCGAGGTCGGGGGAGAGGTCGCCGGCGAACTCAGCGGGCCGCCGGAACGGGACCTCGGCTCCCCACTGGAGCGCGACGTCCGCGATCTCGTCGTCGTCGGTGCTCACGATGACCCGGGTGATGCTCGCGGCATCGAGCGCCTGTTGGATCGACCACGCGATCAGTGGCTTCCCTGCAATCTCGACGACGTTCTTGCGCGGGATGCCCTTGGAACCGCCGCGCGCCGGGATCAGCGCGAGGACGCCACCGGTCATCCGGCGCCGGCGTCGCGCCGGGTGTCGACCCGGCGCAACTTCTCGCGGATCGGGACCTCGCTCTCGTAGACGACCTTGACGCCGTCGCCGAGCGCGGACTCGACGGCCCGGACGTCCTTGACCAGTCGGGCGAAACCGGAGGGCTCGACCGACGCCGCCTGGTCGGAGCCCCACATCGCACGGTCGAGGGTGATGTGGCGCTCGATGACGCACGCCCCGAGCACCCGAGCCGCCACCGACGCCGCGAGGCCCACCTCGTGGCCCGAGTAGCCGACCGGCACGCCGTAGCGGTCTCGCAGCGTCGTGATGGCACGGAGGTTGAGCTCTTCGGTCTGCGACGGATAGGTGCTCGTCGCGTGGGCCAGCACGAGGTCGTCGCGTCCGAGCACCTCGACCGCGTGGTCGATCTCGTCGAGGCTGCTCATCCCCGTGGACAGGATGATCGGACGACCGTAGGTGCGGTGGTGGCGCAACAGGTCGTCGTCGGTGAGGGACGCCGAAGCGATCTTGTAGCAGGGCGGGTCGTACCGCTCCATGAAGTCGACCGAGCCTTCGTCCCAACAGGACACGAACCACAGCATCCCCAGCGCCCGGCACTGTTCGGCCAGGACGTCGAACTCGACGGCGCCGAACTCGAGGCCGCGCTTGAGGTCGCCGTTCGTCGCCCCGAACGGGCTCTCGCGCGGGCGGTCCAGCTCCTCGGCGGAGTAGACGACGTCGACGGTCCGCTTCTGGAACTTCACCGCGTCGCACCCGGCCGCCGCGGCGGCGGCCACCAGCTCCTGGGCCAACCCGAGGTCGCCGTTGTGGTTGATCCCGATCTCCGCAACGACGACGCAGGGCTCGTCCCCGCCGACCCGCCGACCACCGATCTCGATCGTCCCGACTTCGGCCTTCCCGACCACGCTGCCTCCTCGAGGACGCGGCGTCCCCGGTCCGGCACCGATGATAGGCAGACCGGACCGAGGCGGAACCGCTCGGATCAGATTCCGGCCGCCTCGGCGATCCGACCGAGGAAGTCCCGGTGCGCGGCGGCAGTGGCGACCGGATCGTCGCCACGCGTCGCCTCCATCGTGAACCTCCCGGTGTAGCCCAGCCGAGCCAGCGCCGTGAAGGCGGCCGGGAAGTCCACCCGACCGCTCCCGAACACCACGTTGGCCCCGGCCACGTCTTTGTCCTTGGCGTGCACGTGCCACACCCGATCGCCCAGCAACCCCAGTTCGGCCGACGGTTCGAAGCCCGCCGCCGTTGCGTTGCCGAGGTCGTAGCAGAGACCGACGTGAGGTGAGCCGACCGCCTCGAGGAGGTCGACGCACGCCCCGGCTCCGAGCGGGACCTCGAGCACGGTCCGGGCCCCCGCCGCGGCGAGGGCACCGGCCGTCACCCGTAACGCCGCCGCGAGATCCGAAGACCCGAGACCGGAGGGATCGCTCGCCTCGAACAGCGGGAGGACGACCACCTCGAGGCCGAGGTCACCGACGACGGTGGCCAGGCGTCCGGCGAGACCGGCAGCGAAGTCCCCTGCGGTCAGCGGGACCTCGAGCACCTCCTCGCAACAGAGGCTCACGAGCGCGACGCCGTGGGCGGCGGCCACGGCGCGCAACTCGGCTCGCCCGGTGACCGACCAGATCGGCTCGGTCGGACGCCGGATCCGCTCGGCGAGGAGTTCCACGTGGGCGAGACCGAGTGAGCCCGCCCGGTCGAACTCTTCGCGCCAACGGTCGCCCGGGGAGCACTGCAGCACTCCCGGCGGGGACGGGACGAGCCGGCCCTGGAAGATGCCGAGCCGTTCGCCGAAGGGCACGGCCGCGTCGCTCACTCGGCCGCTGCGGTCGACTCCGCCGAGGTCTCGGGACGGACCTCCCACTCCCACGGCACGACGACATGGCCGTCATCCATGTGGTAGTGGTACCCGGTCCCGAGCATGTTGGCCGGAACGACGTTGAAGGTGCCTGCCCGACGGATGTAGTCGACGGTCCGGGCATGGTCCTTGAGCTGCAGTTCGATCGAGTACTCCCCCGGGGTGAGCGGGAGGGTGGGAAAGTCGATCACGACCCGCTCCGAGCGGGTGCGCGGGTGCAGGGCAGGGATCGGCACCATCCCCGACGAAACTCGGAAGAGCGTCTGCTCCGACGCCGAGTGGATCGTGACCAAGAAGAGCGGTTCGGGGATGTCGGCGAGACCGTCGACCCCGATCTCCAGTCGGAGCCGGTCGCCCATGCGGACGTTCTCGCCGAGACCTGCGCCCTCCGGGTGGATGCCCAGGGAGCTGTAGACCTGCTGGTAGGTGGTTCCCGCGCGGTCGGCGGTCCGGAGGTCGTACAGACCCGCGATCTCGCCCTGCCGGCCGTGGGGGAAGCTCGCCATGTAGAGCGAGACGGCCTCGGGGGTCGGGCCGTCGAAGACCTTGTGTCCGCCCTCGAGCAAGACGCACCGCGGGCAGAAGTGCTCCAGCGTGACCAGGTTGTGGGTGACGTAGATGATGGTCCGCCCGTCGTCGGCGGCGACCGACTTCATCTTGGCGAGACACTTGGCCTGGAAGCCCGCGTCGCCGACCGAGAGCACCTCGTCGACGATGAGGATCTCCGGATCGAGGTGCGCGGCGACCGCGAACGCGAGCCGCACCCGCATGCCGCTGCTGTACCGCTTGACCGGCGTGTCCATGAACTGGTGCACCTCGGCGAAGTCCACGATCTCGTCCAGGCGGCGGCGGATGGCCTGGTGCGACATGCCGAGGATCGTGCCGTTGAGGTACACGTTCTCGAGACCCGTGAGCTCCGGGTGGAACCCCGTCCCGACCTCGAGCAACGAGCCGACGTGCCCCTCGATCTCCACGGAGCCCGAGGTGGGCGGCGTGATGCGGCTCAAGATCTTGAGCAGGGTGCTCTTCCCCGCGCCGTTCTTCCCGATCACGCCCACGGCCTCACCGTGACCGACGTCGAAGCTGACGTCGTCGAGGGCGACGAACCGCTCACGCGGTTTCGTCCCCGAGACCGGGTGACGAAGGCGACGCTGCGCGATCTTGAGGACCGACTCCCGCCGTCCACTCAGGCCGAGTTCGAAGACCTTCGAGACGTTGCGGACGGCGACCGCGGGCTCAGATGACATCGGCGAAGTGCTCTTCTCGGTGAGCGAACACCGACAGGCCCAGTGCCAGCGACACCACGGCGAACCCGACCGTGTAGGCGATGGCCCACGCCGGGGGCAGGTAGTTGCGACCGAGGGTCGACCAGCGCGTCCCCTCCACGACCGTCGCGAGCGGGTTGAGGAGGTACAGCGTGCGCAACCTCGTGGGCACCGCGGTGATCGAATAGGCGACCGGGCTGAGGTACAGGAGGATCGACGTCAGGACCGGCACGAAGTAGTTGACGTCGCGGTACGCCACCGAGAACGACGTCAGGAACAACCCGATCCCGAGTCCGATCACCAGCGCGAGGAGGAGCCAGACCGGCAGCAGCAGCATGTGCCAGGTCACCGGGATCCCGTAGACCGCCAGCAGACAGAACAGGATCACGATGCTGATGGCCGTGTTCAGCAACGTCGACGCGAGCGTCGACAGCGCGAGCACGAGGCGCGGGAAGTAGATCTTGGTGATCAGCGCGGCGTTCGGATTGAGGCACCCCGCCACGCCCGTGAGCACGTTGGAGTAGAGGTTCCAGGCGAGCAGGGCGGCGTAGGAGAAGACGAAGTAGGGGAAGCCGTCACTGGGGAGTTGGGCGACCCGACCGAACACGAAGCTGAACAGTCCGGCGGTGACGAGGGCACCCGCGAAGATCCAGATCGTGCCCAGGACGGTCTGGCGGTAGCGCGTCGTGATGTCACGACGACCCAGGAGGAAGGCCAGCCTCCGGTAGTTGTAGAGCTCCCGCAGGTCGGGGAAGTGGTGGCGGCGGGCGTCGATCCGGATCCGGCGCGCCGGTTCCACCACCAGATGCGTCGACTCCCGGGGACCCACGGCGCCCGAATCTACCCGTGAGGCATCCGGAGCCTCCGCCTGTCTTCAGATCGCCGCCCGGTCAGGCCGCCGGAGTGGCCGGATCGTCCCATTCCGGGGCCCGGTTCCAGGGCCGCCAGACCCCGACCGTGCTTTGGAGGTCGCACAGGGACCGGAGCCCACGCGCCGCGAGCCTCTCGTCGAGCTGCTGATGCTGTGTCTTGGCGGCGTACCCCTTCCCCACCGGAGCCAGGTGGCGCACGGCGACGCCGTCGACGATGCCGAGGCGGACACCCGACCGCCCGAGGTCGTGCCAGTCGATCTCCAGGCCCCAGCCCATCGTGTGGTCGGCGGGGAACGGCAGCATCCGGGCGGTGAGGGTGTTCCGGAACGCGAAAACCGGACCGATCTCGACGAACGTGGTCCGCCGGGCCGCCGAGAACCGTTGACGGACCGTGAACTCGAACGAACGATGACTGCGCTCGGTGTGGGCCGGTTGGACGAGGTCGAGCCCGGCCGCCTCCGCCACCAGCACCAGGTCGTCGATCGATCCGGCGTCGAACACGACGTCGTCGTCGGCGACCACGATCCAGTCGAAGCGCCCGGGATCAGCATCGCCCAGGACCCGATCGAGCAACGGGAACTTGGGTCCGGGACCGCTGCCCACGGTGGCGGTCGCGAGCACCGGGGCGACGCGGTCGAGCGCCCAGAGGCGGACCTCCCACCCGTGGGCGGTCGCGTCGTCGACGAGGCGCACGACCGTCGGGGCGTTGTGGGCCCGGTAGATGCACACGAGCAGGGCCGAACGGGGTGGTCGCGGACCGGTCAGTGGCAGCCGACGGCCGAGCAGCCACCGCGTGGCGCGTGCCGCCAGCGCACCGGCCGCGGCGCGCGGCACGTCGGCCGACCGGCGCGCGAGCTTCCGGACGCGACGGCGCATCAGCGTGAGGAAGGGGACCGTCGACTCCTTCGGGACGATCCGGCGGTACGCCCCGCGGGCGTGCGGACCCGCCACGGCCGACGCGAGGAAGAACCAGAGGCGGCGGTCCGCGGGATTGCGCACCACGGCACGCGCCGACCACCGCAGGGCGGCCCACCAGTGTCCGGCCTTCAGGTGGTAAAAGGAGAGCGCCCCCAGGAATTGGGCGTGGGCCTCACGGTGGCGGGCAAAGGCCTCCGGATGCTTGGCCAGCGTGCGCTCCATGTCGGACGGGATCACGTTCCAGCGCTCCGACACGCGCGCGGCGACGTGCGTCGTCATGCGGTACCGAGGGTCGACCAGACCCTGGATGGAGGCGACTGCGTTCAGCCGCAGTCCGAGGTCGTCGTGCTGGAACGCCTCGAGGTCGGGGTCCCAGCCCCCGATCTCGCGCAGCACCGCCGTCGGTGCGACGAGGCTGTTCGCCGCACGACCGGCCGCCCCGCGGCGCTCGAGGAAGAAGTCCTCGCCGCGGGCGAGCCCCGACGGCGGGACCAGCACCACGCCGTCGCCTCCGTCGACGTCGAGCACGACCACCGCCGACATCGCCGCCACCGGGGGTGGGAGGTTCGACGTCGTGGCCGCCGCGACCGAACGCTCCACCAGGTCGGGCGTGATCACGTCGTCGTCGTCGAGGAACGTGGTCCACGCACCCCGTGCCACCGCGAGGCCGGCGTTCCGGGCACGGCACACGCCCCCCGCCCGCTCGTGCCGGATCACCCGGACCCGAGCATCGGACACCTCGAGGTCGAACGGCGGCTCGGAGCCATCGTCGACGACCACCACCTCGACCGGCACGGTCTGCGCGAGCGCACTCGCCACCGCCCGCCGGGCGAAGTCCGGCCGGTTGTGCGTGGTGACCACCACGGTCGCCACGGGCTCGGCGCTCACCCGGGCTCGACCGTACGGCCCATGCGCCCGGACCAGCCATCGCGCAGGGCCCGGAGATTCCAACGGAGGTTCTCGAGCGCCACCCGTGGGTCTCGGACGAGATTCACGACGGGCTTCCCGATCCCGACCACCACCGTGACGTAGAGCGCACCGAAGACTGCCCTGCGCAGGCAGAGGATGCGCACCAGGTTGCGGAGGCTGTAATAGCGCCGCCAATCGACGTGAGACACCGCGAACGAAGGCTTGTAGTCGATCGCGAGGCGCCCACGCTCCACTCGCATGCGGTGCTGCATGGGCCCCAGGGAGAGGAGTACGAAACCGGCATCGGCGAGGCGAAGCCCGAACTCGAGCTCCTCGTGCCCGAAGAAGAGCTCCGAACGGAACGTCCCCACGGCGCGGATCGCCCGGACCGAGTAGGTGGGCCAACGGTTCCCGCCGATGGAGTCCACCGGCACCGGACCGTCGAGCTCCTCGTCGGGGATCCGGATCACCCGTCCACGGCGGCGGTCGAACCGCACCCCGGACGCACCGACGGCTCCCACCCGGGGATCGCGCGTGCGAGCCCGGTGGGCGAAATCGGCCAGCTCGGCGAACACCGTGGGACCCGGCGGGTCGTCGTCGTCGAGCGTGACGATCCAGTCGTCGTCGGTGGCGCCGACGAGGAGCAGTCCCATCCCCACCGCGATCCCGCCGGCCGGCCCGAGGTTCCCGGGTGCAGCCACGTACTCGGCGGCCGGAGCCCGCTGCGCGACCAGCGCCCGGCTCTCGGGCGACGGGTCGTTGTCGACGACCACGAGCCGGTCGAGGGGACGCTGTTGCGCCGCCAGGGCGTCGAGCATGGCCGCCAGATCGTCGGGCCGCCGGTAGGTGACGAGCACCCCGGAGAGCATCGGCGGGCGATCAACGTTGTCCAATGCTCCACCCGCCGCCTCGTCGGTCATGCCGTCCTCCGGAGCCCCGATCCCGGCCCGGACCCGAATCGCGGTCCCGGTTCCGGTCCGGATCTCCCTGGTGGCCGCGTCGGCCGATCCTCAACGGCGGCATCCCGCAAATGCGGGCAGCCTATAGGATGACGCAGGTGACACAGCCCGGAGGGTCCCCCAGTCAGCCCAGCACACTCGAGCTCCGCGACTACCTCCGGGTCCTCCGTCGGCGAAAGTGGACCATCGCCGTCACGACCTTGGTCTGTGTAGCCGTTGCCGGAGCCATGGCCTTCACCCGCAAGCCCATCTACGCGGCCTCCAGCAACGTCTTGGTCCAGCAGCGCCTGGTCGACAACCTCTTCGTCCCGATCGCCCAGCAGGGAGGCGGCGCGGCCGCGAACGGCGGGCTCGACAAGAACCGCGCCAACGAGATCCAGATCGTGACCAGCCCGGCCGTGACCTCCGAGGTCCAAAAGACCCTCGCACAGGTACCCGCCGACACCACCTTCAACCCGGTCACCGGAACCGACGTCATCACCATCACCTCCACCGGTGGGAGCCCGAAGTTGGTGGCCGACACCGCCAACGCCTACGCCACGACCTACGCCAAGGTGCGCACCGACCTCGTGACGGGCCAGCTCCAGCAAGCGGCCACCGAGCTCCAGAAGCGCATCGACGAGACCACGTTCCAGCTCGGCCTGCTCGACGGCGACCTCGCGGCCAATCCGCCGGCCGTGATCCCCATCAACAACAAGGGGGCCACGATCACCGCCCCCGACACCCGGACCACCAAGCGGGCGCAGCTGCAGGCCAACGCCGACAGCTACAACACCCAACTCCAGAAGATGCTCGTCGGCGTCTCGGTCGCCCAGACCGGCGGCACGCAGATCCTGTCGAAGGCCCAGACTCCGGTCACCCCGACCAACGGCAGCCCGATGCGCAACGTGGCCGCCGGTCTCGCGGTCGGACTCATTCTCGGCATCGCCCTGGCATTCCTGCGCGAATACGTCGACGACTCGGTCAAGACCAAGGAGGACCTCGAGTCCGCGACGGGCCTGACCGCCGTGGGCCTCATCCCGGTCCTCACCGACTGGAAAAAGCGCGAAGCGGCGACCCTCATCTCGAGCCTCGCACCCCGCTCCCCCGCGGCCGAGGCCTACCGGAACATCCGGACCTCGGTGGAGTTCCTCAGCCTCGACCAGCCCATCGGCAGCATCCAGGTCACGAGTGCTCTCGCCTCGGAAGGCAAGACCACGACGCTGGCCAACCTCGCCGTGACGTTCGCCCGGGCCGGACAGCGAGTGATCATCCTCTGCTGCGACCTGCGCCGACCCCGGGTCCACGAGTTCTACGGTTTGAGCAACCGTGTCGGGTTCACCTCGGTGCTGCTCGGTGACGCGCCGCTCGGAGCGGCGATCCAGCAGGCCGACCGCGAGTTGCCGATCGGTCTCGTCGCCTCGGGTCCCCTCCCGCCCAACCCGGCCGAGCTCTTGGCCTCCCGGCGCGCGGTGGAGGTCATCGAGGACCTCGACAACCGCTGCGACCTGCTCCTCATCGACAGTCCGCCGGTCCTCCCGGTCACCGACGCGCTCGTGATCTCGGGCCTCGTCGACGCGGTGCTCGTCGTCGCCAACTCCGGGACCTCCACCAAGCGCGGCCTCCGTCGGACCACCGAGTTGCTGCGTCAGGTCGACGCCCCTCTGATCGGGGCGATCCTCAACGGCGTCCAGTCGAAGCACGAGTACGGGTACGTCTACGGCGACAACCGCTACTACCTCGACTCGAACTCGGCGGAGAAGAAGAAGTCCACTTCGGGACGCAACGGTCGGGCCCGGTCGCGCGCCGCGGCGCGTTGAACCGCACCCGGACGCAACGCCCGGACCGGACACCAGAGTCATGAGCGGACCCGTTCCCCGACCGCTCGTGGGCGCAGCGGTCCCCGCGAGCACTCGTCGGGCTCCGGTCTGGGTCCTCTCGATCTTCGTCTTCGGAGCGATCGGCTACTTCCTGCTCTTCGTGCAGGCGTTCCTCGCCAGCGACGGCGAGATGCTCCAGGGCCTGATCATCGCGCCGATCCTCGTCGGGCTCACCATCCCGTTCGCGCTCCGCCTCGCCCGGTCCGAAGGCGACCCGCAGTACTTCCCCCTCGTCATGGCCGCCCTCGTGGCGAAACTCGGCGCGGCGCTCGTGCGCTACTACATCTCCTTCGTCGTGTACCACGGCCTCACCGACGCCCAGCAGTACGACCAGGCGGGCGCCCAACTGGCTCCGCAGCTCCGCAGGTTCATCTTCCCGAACACGGCGACGCTCGTCGGGACGAACTTCATCAAGCTCCTCACCGGGATCGTCTACGCGATCTTCGGCACGTCGCGGATCGCCGGCGGTTTCGCCTTCGCCTGGATCGGGTTCCTCGGCCTCCTCATGATGGTGCGCGCCTTCCGGGTCGCAATCCCCGACGGCGCGTTCCGGCGCTACACGATCCTGGTGCTCTTCCTCCCCAGCCTCATGTACTGGCCGAGCGCCATCGGCAAGGAGGCGTGGATGATGCTGTGCCTCGGAGCGGCCGCGTTGGGGGTGGCCCTGATGTTCCGGTCCCGGTCCGGAGGCTTGGTGTACTTCATCCTGGGCGTCGCCGGACTGCTCATGGTCCGCCCGCACATGGCGCTCATCGTGTTCGCCGGTCTGGTCTTCGCCTTCGCGCTCCGCAAGGCGCCGGGGCGGTCGATGGCCACGCCGATCTTCCGCATCCTCGGTCTGGTGGTCGTCGTCGTCCTCGGAGCGTTCCTGGCCAGCCGGACCGCGTCATTCCTCAAGCAGGACGCGTTCACCACGAACACCATCAGCTCGGCGCTCACCTCGACGGTCGGGCAGACCCAAGAAGGTGGATCGTCGTTCTCACCCGTGATCATCCACACCCCGCTCGACGTCGGACCCGCGTTCGCCACCGTGTTCTTCCGGCCGTTCCCCTTCGAGGCCGGCAGCTCCCAAGAGCTGGTCACCGCAGCGGAATGCTCGTTCCTCCTCGGATTGATGTTCTTCTCGTGGAACCGCCTGCGCTCCATCCCGAAGCTGATCCGTACGACGCCGTACGTCGCGTACTGCGTCGGCTACTGCGCCGCGTTCACGTTCGCGTTCTCGTCGTTCGCGAACTTCGGAATTCTCGCTCGCCAACGAACCCAGGCCCTGCCGTTCCTCCTCGTGCTCTTCGCCCTCCCACGCGTCCAGGACCTCCTCGCCGGCACTGAGCCCGAGACCGAAACGACCCTGCAGGTGGTCCGCGACCAGGCGCCGCCACCGCCACCGCCGCCGGTTCCGGCCTACGGACCGCTGCACCGCACCCGGCGACCGGTGCGCTCCGAGACGCTCGACGACGGCCACCCGAGCCGTCGCACCCGGCGACTCGACGACGTTCCCAAGTCCTGAGTGC
This sequence comes from Actinomycetes bacterium, assembly GCA_037142235.1. Taxonomy (GTDB): domain Bacteria; phylum Actinomycetota; class Acidimicrobiia; order IMCC26256; family PALSA-555; genus CAIUKV01. The sequence continues at coordinate 2,274 of JBAXBB010000049.1, read as the reverse complement.
GAGATCGGTGGCGTATCCCATCTCCTCCACACTGGACCGCGTCTCGCCGGGGCTGCTGGCGGGCGGTGTCGGAGTCGCCATCGTGGTGGCGATCGCGGTGGTCGCCCGACGACGCGCGCAGCGCACTCCGCTCCCCGTCGCCGGCCTGGTCCTGGTCGCCACGGCCCTCGTCGCCCTCGATCACGTACCCGGATCGCTGGTCTCGCGTCGCCTGCTCATCGGACTCACGCTGTTGGCGGTCGGGCCGGTCCTGGCCTCGACCCTTCTCCCCGCAGCCCGCTTCCGGGCGACCCTGGTCGCACTGACCGCGATTCCGGGCGCGCTGGTCGTGGCCGACGCCGCCGCGCTCACGAACCAGGCTTCGTGGATCCGCCCCGCCCTCGTGGTGACGACGGTCATCGGGGGGGCCCTGGCCGCCGACACCGATGGGGTGAGCGCCGAGGCCGGCCTCGGACCGGTGCTGCTCGCGGGAGCAGCCGTGGCGATGTTCACGACCCTCCCCGACACCGAGCAGGCCGGGGCCATCGCGGGGGCGGCGGTCTGGATCGCCCTGCTCGGGTTCCCCGTGGCCTGGGCCTCGCTCGGTCCCGGGGTGTTCTGCGCCGTCGGGCTCCTCGGCTGGGAGGCGGCAGTGGGCGGAGTCGGTCGCGCCGGGTCGGTGGTCGGAGCGCTGGCGTGCTTCGGGCTCCTTCTGGTCGAGCCGGTCGTCCGGCTGGCCTGGCGAGGACGGGCTCGCCTCCCCCGCCATCCTGTGCAAGGGCGGACGGTCGCCGTCATCGTCGTCCAGGCGGTCACGGTCGTCCTGCTGGCCCGGGTGGCCGGATTCCGGGACTCCGCCGCGTCCGCCGCGGTCATCGCCCTGGTGGTCCTGGTCGGAGCGGCCGGGGCGCTGGCCTGCATCACGGCCCCAGCGACGACCAGCGACCGCAACGACCCGGAGGCCCGGGCCTCGTAACATGATCGCCGGATGAGCAGGCGAGGGAGCACCGACGACGGGTCCGAGGGGCCGGAGACCAGCGCCGGGGCCTCGTTCGACGCCGCCCAGGACCTCCTGCTCGCCGCGCTCGCCGAGATCCGTGGCGAACCCGCCCCGGTGACACCCGACGCGCCCGTGCCACCCTCGGCCCGCGAGAGCGACGCGCCCTGGGCCGCCCCGACCGGATCTCCCGATCGACCCCGGCCCGGGGCGGGACGGAGCACGACGCCGCCTCCTCCCGCGCAACCCACCCTGTTCTGGCACGACGAACCCGAGACCGGTACCGAGACACCGGGCGAGATCCCCGCGGGCTCCACGGGTCGGCGCCGACCCGCGACCGCAGCTGAAGTCGCGACCGAGGGCACCCGACGTCGGCGACGCAGTCCACGCTCGGCCGACCCCGCCTCACCCGGTTCGGCCGAACTCGACGGGCTCACCGAGTCGATCTACGAACCGACCGGCGGCGAACGGCGACGACGACGACGCGCCGGACGCACGGACGACGCCGAGCACTCCCTCCCACCCGAGTCACGGCCCGTCGTGGCGGCCTCGCTGGCCGGCGCGGCCGCCGCGACCCCGCCCACCGACGACGCGTTCGCACCTCCCGAGGTTCCATCCCCGACGCACGGCGGGTCCGAGGCATGGAGCAACGACCCGGTCGATCCCGACGACGAGGTGCTCTCGCTCGACGAGATCGACCTCGACAACCTCGACGACACCGACGAGGTCGCCATCGTCGAGCCCGACGACGGCTCCTTCGACGAGGAGTTCGCCGCGCTCGCCGCGCCGGACGAACTGCCCGTCGCGGCGAGCGCGGCGGGGCTCGCCACCGCCGCCGTGGCAGCCTCGGTCGCCCGCGACCGCACCCGAGGAGATTCGTCATCACCCCGGTCGTCAGGGTCCCGACGGCGCAACGGCGTCGTCGCGATCGCGATCGTGGCCGTCGTCGCCCTCGTCGCGGTGTTCTTCGCGCTGCAGTCCGGACACTCCGACCGGACCGCGCTGCGCACCCCCACGGCGGCCAAGTTCACCTTCGATCCGATCACCACACCCGAAGGCGCCAAGGTCACGCGGGTCTGGGAGCTCCAGGGTCGGGGCGGCAACGAGTTCATCGGTTCGCTCACCATGACCAACCCCACGTCGGCGCCGCTCCCCACCACCTTCGTCGAGACCATCCCGAAGGCGATCGCCCCGACCGTGTCGATCATCGCGTTCTCCCCCCAGCCCGTGGTGGTGCAGCCCGATCCGGTGGTGCGCTACAGCGTCACGATCGCCCCCGACGCCTCGTTCACCGCGGC
>JBAXBB010000048.1:0-21291 GCA_037142235.1 Actinomycetes bacterium | reverse complement strand
CCCGCACATCCCGTCGATGGAGACCTCTTCGACCAGGGTCTCGGTGACCTGTTCATCGTCCGCGTCGCCGGCAACACCGCGGCCGACCCCCTCGTGATCGGCAGCATCGAGTACGGAGTTGCCGTGCTGGGGGCCAACCTCGTGTTCGTCCTCGGCCACAGCGAGTGCGGCGCCGTGAAGGGCGCCATCGACGTGGCGACCAAGGGGGCGACCCTGCCCGGCGACATCGGCCAGGTGGTGGCCCCGATCGTCCCGGCGGTGCAGGCCAATCTCGACAAGCCTGCGAACCAACTCCTCGAGTCGTGCACCCAGACCAACATCGAGCGGGCCATCGCCCAGCTGTCGGCGGTTCCCCTCCTGCGGGATCTCGTTTCCCAGGGCAAGCTCATGATCACCGGTGGCGAGTACGAACTCGAGAGCGGGCACGTCGACCTGGTCAAGACCGGCTGACCGGAGCGTCGTTCAGTCGCGCTTGCGCAGTTCCTCGGCCTGTCGTTCGAGGTTGCGGAAGTAGTCGCTCTCGGTGATCTGGGTGATCTCGTCCGCGACCTTGCTGTGGTCGATGACCACCTGGAGCCGCGACACCCGTTCACGCAGCAGGCGCTCGCGGGCGACGACTTCGGCGGCCATCCTGCGGAACGCCCGGGCCAAGCCACCCACCTCGTCGCGGCGTGAAGACGCGGCGTCGAGCGCCTCCGGGTCGAACCGGTCTTCTTCGAGCGCCAGGGCGGCACCGGTGAGATCGCGGACTGGCCGCACGATCCGACGGCTGATGAGGAGACCGATCGCCAGCCCGATGACCAACACCACGAGGCTCACCAGAACCTGTTGGAGTGCGAGCTGGTCGGCCGACCGGTGCAGCTGGTCGGCCGAAACCGCCGAGACGAGGATCCAGTCGTTGGACTTCGCCGTCGACACGCCGAACTGCCACCCGGTGGTGGAACGGCCGAACCGAGCGGATCGCTCGACCCGGGCGATCCCGCCACCCTTGGGGGCGGTGGCGATCAACTCGCGGGTGAGGGAGCGACCCCACGCCGTGTCGGCGATCCGGGACACGCCGTGGCCCGGGGGGCTCGCCACCACCGCGCCCTGGCGATCGATCACGAAGAAGAACCCGGTCGAGGCGAAGCGGACCCGCTCCAGCGAAATCCCGAGGTCCTGCTTGGCCTGCGTTAGTCGCGTCGCCGCTTCGGCGGCGATGTCGTCGAGGTAGACGCCCGTGCCCACGACCCACTGCCAGGGCGCGTAGTACGTGACGTAGCTGACCTTGGGGGCGGGGACCGATGCCCCGACGCGGGTCCCCACGTAGTCGACGTAGCCCGATCCCGGGCCGAGCGCGACCTGCTGGAACTCGCGGAAGAACGCCTTGCCATTGGGATCGCGGTAGTCGAGCATGTCGCCCCGGAACGTGGGGTTCGGCTCGACGATCGACACCATGTCCGGAGTGAACGCGAAGAAGTAGTCACCCGCGCCGTAGCGGTAGTCGAAGAGCATCTGCTTTCCGACCTCTTGGGCGTTCGCCAGGCTGATCTCACCGCGCTGGGCCGCCCCGTTGAGCTGGTCGAGTGCCGAGACCTGCGCGTTGGTCAGGTCCTGCAGGAAGGCTTTCCGGGTGGCGAGCGTCGTCTGCTCGTAGCGATTCGTGTCGGTCCGAGCCTGGTCGACGATCTTCGCGACCGACCGGTGGGTGTTGACCGTGGACTCGTTGTTCATGGACTCGGTGTTGGAGCGGACGGTCGTGGCCGCGAACCCGGCCGTCACGACCGCGCTCGTCGCGAGCAGCACGATGATCAGCACGGCGAGCCGCCAGGACAACGACGACCACCGAGCAGACCGGACCGGCTCGGCCGGAGGGTGGTCGGAACCCGACGCAGTCGCGGGTCCCCGATCGCTCATCGATCCAGACCGAAGGCGCGGGTCAGGGCGTCAGCCACCAGTTCGCGTGCCCGTGATGCGCCGTCGAGGGTGGGGGCGAACTCGTAGAAACCGTGCATCATCCCGGCGAACTCCTCGTGGACGACGTCCACGCCGGCCTCCCGGAGACGTTCGGCGTAGCGCGCGCCGTCGTCGCGGACGGGGTCGACCTCGGCGTTGACGATGAGCGCCGGGGGGGAGCCCCGAAGGTCGTCGCACCCGAGCGGCGAACCGCGCCAGTCGTCGGCGGGTGCGGCGTACTGCTCGTACATCCAGACCACGTCGTCGGCGGAATACAGGGGTGCGTAGGCGTGCTCGACCATCGACGGCGACGACATGGTGGCGTCGATGGTGGGGTAGAGCAGAACCTGGAACACGGGCCGGTCGGCCCCTTCCCGGCGGGCCAGCAGCGCCAACACCGTGGCCAGGCAGGCTCCGGCGGAGTCACCCATGACCGCGATCCGACTCCGATCGGCTCCGATCTCGTCGGCGTGGCCCGTCAGCCAGCGCAGGGCGGCACGGGCGTCGTCGACCGCAGCGGGGAACGGGTGCTCGGGTGCCAGCCGGTACCCGACGCTCACGACCAGCGCTCCCACGAGCTCGGCGACCGACTCGCAGATGTTGTCGTACCCGTCGAGGGTCCCGCTGACGAATGCGCCGCCGTGGAGGAAGAGGACCACCGGGAGCAGGGTCCCGTCCCCGGCGTCACCGGTGTCCGGGACGTAGATCCGCACGGTCACCCCGTCACCGATCGCGACGTCACGCCGCGACCCCGGTTCCGGCGCCCGACCGGAGAACTCGTCCGCACCGGCGAGCGTCGCCAGGGCACCGGCCGCGTCGCCGCGTCCACGTCCGCGCCCGGAGATGACGGCCGACCATTCCTCGCCTCGCGGACGCTCCTTCGCCCGGACGAAGCCGCCCCGGCGCAGACCCGCCAGACCGGCTCGGACCTCGGATCGGGGCAGGTCCAGACTCTCGGCCACCTCGTCGAGGGTCGAGGCTCCCGCCCGGCTCAGGTGGGAGATCAGCCCCAGGCCGAGGTCGTCGAGCGACCAGGTCCCGGCGAGGTCGAGCCCGTGGCGCCGGATCTCGGCAATGCTGCGCCCGGCGAAACCGCCGCTGCCCGATCGCAGGATCCGTTCACACAGGGCATCCGCCTGGGGGTCAAGCACCCGAGGATTCTGCCACGAACCGCCGGGTACGCTCCAGACGCCGAGGAGGATCACCGTGGCCAGCATCGTCTCCATCCATTCGTTCCGCGGGGGGACGGGCAAGAGCAACACCACCGCCAACGTCGGGGCGCAGCTGGCCCTGGGCGGTGCCCGGGTGGCGATCGTCGACACCGACATCCAGAGCCCAGGCATTCACGTCCTGTTCGGCCTCGACAACACCCCAGGACCGAGCCTCAACGAGTACCTGTGGGGATCGTCGGGCATCACCGAGGTGGCGATCGACGTCACCGACCGGATCCGTGCCCACGCCGACGTCCCCGAAGGCGGAGCCCTCCACCTGGTCCGCTCGAGTGTGAACGCCAGCGACATCGCCCGGGTGCTCCACGAGGGCTACGACGTCGCACGACTCAAGGACGGGTTCCGGGACCTCGCCGAAGGCCTCGACCTCGACGTCCTCCTCATCGACACCCATCCGGGTCTCAACGAAGAGACCCTGCTGTCGATCATGATCAGCGACGCGCTGATCCTCATCCTGCGCCCCGACCGTCAGGACTTCGAGGGCACGGCGGTCACGGTCGGTGTGGCCCGTCGCCTGAAGGTCCCCAATCTCATGTTGGTGCTCAACATGGTTCCCAGCGGTGTCGATCTCGAGCACCTCGCCGCGGAGATGGCCGCCAACTACGACGCCGAGACCGTCGCCGTGATGCCCCTGTCCGAAGACGTCGTCCGCAACGCGTCGGGCGACCTCTTCTCGCTCGTCGAACCGACCCACGAATGGTCGCAACAACTCCGGGCGATCGCAGACCGACTCGCTTCGGCCTGAGGCCCCGCACGCCGTGCTCGTCCCGAGCGGGGCCGGGGGTCGGTGGCGAACGCGCCAACGTTCCTCGGGGTGGTGGAGGTGATGGGACTTGAACCCACGACTTCTACGTTGCGAACGTAGCGCTCTACCGGGCTGAGCTACACCCCCGAAGGAGCCTCCAACCTAGCACCGGTGGTCTCGGGTCCGCCCACGGACCCGGTCACCCGGTGACCGAGGTCGAACCCCTCGTGTAGCCGGTTCTCGTGGTGGCGACGGTGAGCGTGGACTGCTGGTTCTTGTTGAGGCCCCAGACCGTCACGAGCACGTCTGATCCCGACCGGGGACCGACGCTCACCGTTCCGCTCGTCGCGCTGTAGGCCCACGTGTACGCCGCATCCCAGTTGGTCACGTGCACCGTGAAGCTCGTCGTCGACGTCCGGGTGACCGGTCCGAGGATCGGGGTCCACGCCGCCAGAGGAGCCGTGCCCGTGACGTCGGTGGCACCCGGCAGATAACTCGGATTCGTCGCCGTGATGTGGACCGAGGCCGACTGCGAGGGGGAGAGCCCCGACACCGTCACCGGCCGCGTCGAACCGTTGGCGGCCCCGAGGACCACCGACCCGGCGGTGACGGTGGCGTTCCAGGTGAAGGTGGCGCTGTAGTTGGTGATGTTGAACGTGAAGCCCGTGCCGGTGGAGACCGGTTGGCTCGTCGTGGGGATCCGGGCGCTGCCCACCGCCGACGACGCCACGGTCGCCGAACCGTTCGTGTAGTTGGTCCGCGTCGTCGCCACGGTGATGGTGGCGGTCTGGCCCGGGCTCAGACCGTTCACCTGCAACGGGAGCGTCGAACCCGCTGCGGTGCCCTTGGTCACCGTCCCCAGGCTGGTCGTCACGGCGTAGGCGAACGCCGAGCTGTAGTCGGTGATGTTCACGGTGAAGCCGGTGGGGTTTTGGACCGGGGTCGAGAAGGAGACCGTCTTCGCCGCCCCGAGCGCCGCATTGGCCGTCACACTGGCCGAGCCCGTCACGACCCCCGGGCTGGTCGTGGTCAGCGTGACCTTGGCGGCCTGGTTCGGGGTGAGACCCGTGACGGTGAGCGGGAGCTTGGCCCCGTTCGCCGCACCGACGTTCACCGCTCCCGCCGTGCTGGTCGGAGTGAAGGTGAAGGTCGGGTCGTAGTCGGTGACGTTCACCGTGAACCCGTCGGGGGTCCGCACCGGCGTGTCGAACGTCGGCGTGAGCGCCGCGGTCGTCGAGGCGGTGCCCGTGACGACGCCCGACGTCGTGGAGTACCCGGGCCGGGTCACGATCACCTGGATGACCGACGACTGCCCCGGGACGAGACCGGTGACCGTGAGGGGCAGGTTGGTCCCGGCCGGCAGGCCCACGGTCAGGTTGCCCGCCGATGCCAGGTACGAATAGGTGTTGGTCGCCGCGTAGTTGGTGAGGTTGAGGGCGAAGCCGAACCGGTTGGTGACCGGGGTCGAGAACTTCGGCGCCGTGCCGGCGTGGTCGACGGTGACCGTGTAGGTGGTCTTCTGGCCGTTGGGTGCGGTCACGACCACCGGCACCACGGTCGGCAAGGTCCACGAGAGCGAAACGGGATTCGAGTACTTGCCCGGTGCGACCACCAGGCCATTGACGGTGACCGTGGAGCCGGGGGTGGTCACCGTCGGCCGGAGGTTGACACTGGTGGACGTCCCGAGGTTGGGAACGGTCACCGAGTAGATCCGCATCGGCGACGAGAACTTCGGTGACAGCGCCACCGACGTGGTGCCCGTGACCACGCTGAGGGCCGAGAGGGTGGACTGCGTCGCCACCATCGGGACCGGGGCCGCCGCGCCGAACTTCACGAGCGCCACGTCGTAGACCGTCGTGACGAGACCGTCGGGACCCGTCACGGAGAAGCCGGCCGTGACCCCGGCGGGCAGGGGCGAGATCGCCTGGAACACGTAGTCGGTCGCCGGACCGGGGAGCGCCAACACGTCTTGGGACGCCGCCACGTCGGACGGGGAGAGGAAGACGAGCTCGCGGACCGTGCGGAGATCGCCCGGCCGGAGGGTCCCGGCGTCCATGAACGGCGCCAGCGCCGTCATCGACGAGTAGCCGGGGCCGCCGTCGCACGTGGTGTCGGCGTTGGTGGTGAACCGGACCCCGCCCGACGTCGCCACCAGACAGACGTGGAGCATCGCCCCACCGTGCACGATTCCCTCGCCGCCGGTCACCGTGAAGGTGTCGTCGCCGGGCCCGCCGAAGAGGATCGTCCCGCCGGACCAGGTCGTGGCGTTCGGATCGGTCGCCGTGTAGCGCTTCCAGCCCGGCGTGTTGCGGAGGAGCGGTGTCAGGCCCGTGATCAATCCGGGATTCCGGAGCTGCTCGGAGGCGAACGTGACCGGCCCGGCCAGGTCGGCGGTCAACGGCGCGTTGAGGTCGACGGTCGTGGTGGTCACCCCGTTGACCACGGCGACCGCACCCGGCCCGATCGTGGTGGCGTTGGGGCTGATCCCGTTCCCCGTGGCGATCATGCCACTCACGATCTGGGTGTAGGTCCCGTGGATCACGAGCGTGGTGGAGCCGCGCTTGCCCACCGCGAACGGGACCGTCACGTCGGTGGCGAGGCCACCGAAGAGCACGTCGTTGCCCGGACCCCCCGAGACTCCCTCCACCCCGAGGAGCGCGTCGGTCGGGCTGTTGCGCGGGTTGGGGTTCACGCCGCTCAGGTCGGTCCAGACCGCGGGCTTCACGGTCGGTCCGTTCTCGAAGCGGACGATGCTCTCGTAGGTGACCCAGTCGAATCCCTGCCCACCGACGATCAAGTCCGGGACCGCGTCGCCCGCACCGACGACGTCGTCGCCCCCGTCTGCGGAAACGATGTCGAATCCGCCACCACCGATCAGCACGTCGCTCCCACCGCTGACCATGACGCCGGCACCGGGGATGGCTCCGTTGTCGCCGTTGACCACGTCGGCGCCGTCGAGGCCCTCGATCCAGTCGTTGCCCTCAGCACCCTGCAGGAGAAGATCGGCGCCGACCCCACCCTGGATGTAGTCGTCGCCCGCCTCGCCGATCGACGAGACGATGCCGCCCTGGCACTTTCCGCAGTGCTGGAAGTCGCTGCCGCTGTTGCCGTCGACGGTGTCGCCGGCCTGACTCTCCCCGGAGTCGATGGTGTCGTTGTTGGCGCCGCCCTTGAGCAGGTCCTCACCCGGCCCGCCGATCAACACGTCGTCAGCGCCGTAGCCGTCGATCAGGTCTCCACCGCTCGCCCCGCCGTCGAGCCGGTCGGGGCCGCGGGTGCCGAAGATCGAGTCGTCACCGGCACCCCCGGCCAGGTGGATGCCGGCCGGCGAGTTCGGGTCGGCGAAGCCAGTCACGTTGTCGAGGCCGTTGTGGATCAACGTGTCCGACAGCGGGTCGACCCACAGGGTCGACGGTGCGCACGCGACGTCGGTGGGCACCAACGCCGCATCGCGACTGAAGGCGCAGTCGGCGATGCCGAAGCCGGGGCTGACCATCCCCAGAATGCCCGTGCCGGACGCAGCCGACCGCGCCGGGCCGGCCGACGGGGTGTTGCGCCGGACGATGTCGGTGAGCTTCTGAGCGGGGATCTCGTCACCCAGGTTCCGGCCGGCCAGACGGCCGAGGTAGTAGAGGCGGTCGCTGTCTTGGAGTGCGAGCATCTGGTTCTGGAAGACCAACTGGAACGTCGGACCGAACATGGGCGGGGTCAGGGGTTGCTTGGCCGGGTTCTCGGCCAGACCACCGATCCAGAGGTCCACGTCGTTGATGCCGGTCTCCACGCCCTGCCAGGCACCGCTCGAGGTCATGAACGCGAATCCGTCGCCGCCCGAGGCGGACACCAGCGCCGTGGCGGCGGCCCGACGCTCCGCGATGTTCGGCTCCCGGGTGACCGACCCGGTGGCGCCGGTCGGGGTGCCCGTCCCCGGCGAGCCGGTGATCGCCACCGGGCCGTCGGCCATGAGCGCCGCGGTGGACGGGTAACTGACGATCGCCGAGGGTGCGTGCGGCGACGTGGTGGTGACGGTGAAGGTGTTCGACACCACCGCCGAGACCACCGCGTTGGTCTCGTTGTACTTGGTCAGGCCACTCACCGTCACCACGTCGCCGACGTGGATGCCGCTCGCGCTGGTCACGGTGTAGGTGACCGCGAGGTTCGAGCCCGACGTGGTCACCGCGGTGGCCCCCGTCACCGCCCCGATGGTCACCGGTGCGGTGAGCGACGGGTGGGTGCCGTACGCGGCCACGAAGTTGACCCCCGACTCCGGATACCGCAGCGCGTCGACGAAGTACTTCCAGGACGCGTAGGGCTGGAGCGTCGGCGCGTTCTGGGCCCGGAACTGGTTGAGCGTGGGCAGCCCCGTGTCCCGGCCGCGGGTCAGGTTCAGCGCGCCGAGGTCGAGCGGCAGCCCGAGCAGGTTGTTGCGCACCGCGTCGGTGACGAACTCGTCGATCTCGTTACCGCGCTGCGACGACATGCCCTGGGCGAAGGCGGCCGTCGAGGAACCCGGCGAGTAGGGGTAGCCGCTGGGACCCGGGTCGTTCACCTGGACCTTGCCCAGGAGCGCCCCGTCGGTCGACGCCACGGTCGACGCGCTGCTCGCCGAGTTGGGCGTGGGCGGCAGGGCGACGGCCCCGGACGCGTCGCCTCCCGGGTACCGGGTGGAGATCGAGAACGCGGTGGGCGTGTGGCTTCCCACCACGGCACTGGTCTGGTTGAAGACGGCGGCGTCCATCCCCGTGACGGTCACGATCGCCCCGTCCGACGGAGGCGTCTCACCGGCGGCGAGCGTGTACGTGATGGTGGAACCGCTCTTGGTGGCAGAGGCGATCGTCATCGGCCGCAGCAACCGGGCCTGCGGTGGATCGGTGAAGCCATCGATCAACGACACGTCCTGGTTGTTCGCCGGGTCGTAGTAGGTGCCGGGATCAGAACGCGCCAGCGTCTCGTCGAGCATCGAGTGGCCTACCCGGTAGACCGCGCTCGCGAACTCGGCGGAGATGGCCGGGTTCACCGACGGGTTGTACTGCAGGAACACCTGCAGGTTCGGGGCGATCCGCCGGATGAACTCGTCGAAGGCGAGGTGCTGGTACTCCATCTCGGTCACGAAGCGGGCAGCCTGGTACAGGCGCTCGCCGTTCCACTCGTTCCGGAACGCCGTCGTCACCATCGGATCGTTGGCGAGCAGGTCGGAGATGTCCTGGACGACGGTGTTGTGCTCCGAGTGAAACGTGGTGTGCACGGCGGAGAGGCCGATGTTCTCGTTGACCCTCCCGTCGCCGGCGACGTAGTGGGTGTCGAGCGCCTCGTTGTCGTAGTAACCCACCGGACGGACGTCCCACGAGTTCACGACCGTGTCGGCGTCGGGAGCGAGCGGGGCACGGGTCTGGGCGTCGAAGGGCACGGCCGACACCATCGTGTCGTCGATGAAGGCGTGCCCGGTCCCGACGGCGACCCAGTTCGACCCTGACTGCCCCGGCAACGAGGTACCCCCGGCCGGCTTCGCGCTGGACTTCGCGCCGGTGCCGATCGGGTTGGCCGCGGTCCCCGACGCCCAGACGTAGCTGCTCCCGTTGGAGAACAGCACCATCGGCATGCCGCTCGTGCCGGGGATGAACGTCCCGTACTGGTCGGTGGCGACGACCGGGATGCTGCGGGCGTCGTAGTCGGTGAGGCCGATGCCGAGCAGGCGGGCCTGGGCCTTGATGTCCTTCCAGGTGGCGAGCCCGCCGTTGGCCCGTTCGGTGTCACCCGTGGCGTGGGTGAGCGTGCCCCCGACCGTGCGGTTGGCGTTCCACGCCGGCGGGAGCGTGGTGTAGGCCAGGTCGGTCCCCTCGAGCAGCCGCCCGTCGGCGGACGGGAGACCCGTACCCGCCGCGAACGTGTACTCCCGGACGAAGAAGTTCTGCGCGGGGTGCGAGCCGTACGTCTGGCTCTGGTCGACGTAGGGAGTCGTGTTGTTGATGCTCTCGCCGTCGGCCCCCGCCCCGCGCGTCAGGATCATGAAGTTGGGCGCGCCCGGGCTCGGGACGTAGAGCGGGTCGCCCTGCTGCAGCGGGATCAGCACCGTGGCCCCGTTCTTGGGGATCAGGTCGAGCCCGTGGTCGAAGAACTGACCGAACAGCGTGAACCACGAGTTGTACCCCGCCGACACGTTGTAGTCGGCGGTGACGTTGGGGATCTCGTAGACGCTGCTGACCTCACCGGTCGTCGCGTTCACCGAGTTCGTGGTCTGGGGCCCGGTGCCGTAGAGGGTCGAGAACGCGTAGGCGGACGCCGCCTCGGCGGCCGGGTTGTTCGTGCTCTGATCGGCGATCAGGTTCGAGATCATCCGCGTGGTCGGATCCGACACCGAGTCCGTCGGGTTCTGGTACGCCCGCTGGGCCGGGCTCAGGGTGTACGGGTTCGTCCCGAAGATGCTCGGGGTGAGCCGGGTGAACGTCTGGTCACCGGCCCCCCAGCCGGCGGTGTCGGCGGGTGCCAGGGGCTGGGAGTACCCGCTCGCCGGCACGCTCTCGGCGGTGACGTTGGTGATGTTGTTGCACTGACCGTCGACCTGACGCACGCCCCACGGGTTGAGGTTGCTCCAGGTGTAGACGTCGGACAGGAGGGTCTGCCCGTAGGTGGGCGTTCCGGCGGCGACGAGGTCGCCCGGCTGGAGGCACCGGGTGGCCGAAGTGACGTCGTAGGGGTAGCGGATCGCGGCGGACGGGGCATTGCCCGACGGCTGGAGCGCGGCCGTCGTCGCCCGGGTCCGACCCGAATGCGCTTCACCGATCTTGACCTGGTCGAGGATGAACCGGAGGTCGTCGAGGGTGACGTTGAGGTGACCGTCGGGCATGACGTAGGGCTCGCTCCGTGACGCCCACACCTGGAAGACCACCGAGGTCGCCGAGTTCGAGTGCGTGTCGCTGGCCACGACGGTTCCGGTCGTGGCGCCGGCAGGCACGACCACGCTGTAGGCACCCGGGCCGGTGACGGTGGCGTTCACCGGGCCCGCACCGGCGAACTGCACGGTGACCGCACCGCTCAGCACACTCGCCGTGAGGTCGAGCGTGTCGCCGACCACACCGGCCACGATGACCTGACGCGTCTGCGGGTCGACGATCGGCTGACGGTCGGCGATCCCGAGGACGCCGGTCGCGGCCCCCGACGGGCCGGCAACGGCGAGGGTCACGGCCACCAGCGCCAGGGTGATTGCAGTTCCCAGAAAGCGATGCACCGAAGCTCTCACCCGTGTGCGTTCTCGCCGCCAAAATCGAAATCCAAAAACGGCAAGGCTCATTGCGGACGCCCACGGCACGCTAGCCGAAGCGTGTTCGATGCCTCGGGCGGGTCGCGCCGCTCAGGGCCGAGTGGCTGCCCGCCAGAGCGCCCGGTAGGTGGGCCGCTCCAGGCCCGGCACGACCCAGCCGACTCCGACCAGCTCCGCGTGGAGGGCCGGGAGGCGGTGCCAGGGAACCCCCATGTCGGTGTGGTGGGCCAGGTGCCAGCCGGTGTTGTAGGGCACGAGGCACAGGCGCGCCAGCCGGGTCTGACGCACGACGTGGGTCGTCGCCCTGCGGTCTTCGGAGTGACGCATCCCACCGTGCTCGGCCACCGCCCTCAGGCGGTTCGACACCTTCCACAGGGTCGCCCACGACCCGATCCACACCACGTACGCCCAGCCCGCCCCGGCGAGCAGGGCGATCGTGAGCAAGAGCCCCTGGACCAGCACGATCCCGATCGCATCACGGTCACCGCGGCGTGCGGCACGCGCCAGCGCGCGCAGGTTCTTCGCGGCGCTCACCCCACACGCGTCACGGGTGAGCTTCCGTCGCCACGACGCCCGCGGAATCGGGTATCCCGCGTAGAGCCGGGTGTCGGGCTCGGCTGCACCGAGTTCGTCTCGATGGTGCGTCAGGTGGGCGCGGCGGTACACGCCGAAGGGCTGGAGGGTCGGGAAGGCGAGGAGCCATCGCCCGACGAGGTCGTTGACCCGACGGTCCGAGAACAGCAACCGGTGCGCCGCCTCGTGACCGAGGATGTTCAGCAGGGCGTGACCGCGCGCCATCCAGACGAACGCCAGCAGATAGGCCCACCAGGTCCCGATCCAGCCCGCCACCGCCACGACCCCAACGGTCTGGACCAGGGCGAAACCCACGGTCCGGGCGCTGCGGACGTCGTCGATCCGACGGAGGTCGTCGCGCCAGGGGCGCCGCGGAACGGCACCCGGGCCGAGTCGACCCCGGGGCAGGACCTCGGGTCGCAGCGGATCCGGCGGTACCAGATCCCCGGTCGGTCCCGACTCCCGGCTCACCGATCGATCGCTCGGTGGGTCAGCCGGCGGAACGGCGCAGGACGACCACGTTGTCGCCCACGCGCGGTTCCGGATCCGTGGCGACCACGGGCGGCACGTAGGTGCGCGGCGGCGGCACCGACGACGCGACGGGGGCGAACATGGCGCTGCCCTTCTTGAACTGCAGCAGGAGGTAGACGTACCCACCCAGCGAGGCCGCCGAGAGCAGGAACACGAACCACACGAGCGTGGAACCGAGGACCAGCCCGACGAGGAAGAAGAAGGACGTGGCGCCGGCCAATCCGAACAGGACGTTGCGACGACGGCGCTGCATCGGCGTCATGCCGCCGGCGGCCGGGCGTCGCGTGCCCATGGGGGCACCCGGGCGCGACGACCCCATCGGGGTGCGCATCGGACCAGGACCGACCGGGCCGTGGAAGACCGGCCCACCCAGCGCGGACCCGCGCATCGAGGGCTGATGGTGGCCACGCCCGATGGACCGCAGCGAATCCATGAAGTTGCTGACTCCCCCGATGGTGGAGGAGCTACGGGAGCGCAGGATGGGCGGCAGGAGAACCACCGCCCACAGGATGACCAGCACCAAGATGACCAGGATCGCCACGTCGCGTTCGCCCCTCGATACACCAGGCCCGGGTTTCCGGGCAGTCGCAACTCCGCCAGCAACAACGAAGCGAAGCCCCGCAGGACCTCGCTCCCTGTGAGGCTAGCCCGCCCTCCCCCGGCGTTGTGACATCGGACCACCATCCTTGGCCACGCCCCGTTCAGGCACCGTTCACTCCGCGCCGTCCGGTTCGGCCCCAGATGGCCGGATCCCTCCACCACGGCGGGTTCCGGGGCCCGGGACCGGCCCTCAGCGGTCGAAGTCCTCCGCTGGGGCGTCGGGATCGCGGTGGTAGGTCCCGGACCGGCCGCCGGTCTTCTCCCAGAGGGCGAGGTCGGTGATCGCCATCCCCCGGTCGATCGATTTGCACATGTCGTAGATGGTGAGGGCCGCCACGGAGCAGGCGGTGAGCGCCTCCATCTCGACCCCGGTGCGGTCCACGGTGTCGACCTGGGTCTCGACCTCCACGCTGTCCTCGTGGATGGAGAAGTTGACGTGGACCGAGCCCACGAGCAGCGGGTGGCAGAGCGGCACGAGGTTCGAGGTCTGCTTCGCCGCTTGGATCCCAGCGACCCGGGCCACGGCGAGCACGTCGCCCTTGGTGATCGCACCGGCGGCGATCTTGGCCGCGGTCTCCGGGAGCATCTGCACCCGACAACGGGCGATCGCCCGGCGGTAGGTGGCGTCCTTGGCCGTGACGTCGACCATGCGGGCCCGACCGAGGGGATCGAGGTGGGTGAACTCCGACGACGTCACGCCCGAGATCCTACGACCGGTCGGCGGCCGGGGCGCGATCTTCAGGCGATGGGATCGAGCACCACCACCGGGATCACCCGTTCGGTCTTCGACTGGTATCCGGCGTAGCGCGGCTGGCTGCTCACGATCGCCTTCCACAACCGGTCGCGTTCGGCGCCCTCGACGGTTCGGGCGCGCATCGCGCGCGCCCGCCCACCCCCGTACCGGACCGTCACCTCCGGGTGAGCCTGGAGGTTGAGGTACCAGGCCGGGTGCGCGGCATCTCCGCCGCGCGACGCCACGATCACGAGGGCGTCACCCTCTTGCACCGGCGAGGTGAGCATCGAGGCGCGCGGCTCACCACTCCGTCGACCGACGGTCGTCAGTTCGAGGGCGGGCATGCCACCGGCCCGCCATCCCAGCTTTCCGAACGACAGGGTGAGGACCACACGGTGGACGCGGTTCATCGTCTTGAGGGCGAGATCACTCGGCATGCGGCGAACCTACCCTTCCCGGGTCCGGTCTGCGTGTGGATCAGTGTCACACCCTTGCGGAAGACCTGGGGTCATGTTCGAGTGGTCCGCTCCGGTCAACGAGCTACCCCAGGTGGCTGCAGCACCAGCCGAGGGACGATCGAGCGACGCGCAGGCCCGCGAGGTGACGAAGAGGGCGGTTCGGGCGCGCTCAGCCGCCGATCTGGCTCATCGAACGGTTGGGTCGCACGAAGTCGACCTTGCCGATGTGATGCCCCGCCCACTTCGTCCCCACGGCGTGCTGCAGCAGCGCGGCGAGATCGTCGTCGCTACCGCCGTCGCGCAGCACGGGCTTGAGGTCGAACTCCTCGAGCGCGAACAGGCACGTGCGGAACTTGCCCTCGGCGGTGATGCGCACCCGGTCACACGAGTCACAGAACGGCGCCGTGACGCTCGGGATCACGCCGATGTCGCCGATCCCGTCGGCGTAGCGGTGGCGCGCGGCGGGCTCGTCGCCGTGATGGTCGACGTCGCCCGGCCCTTCGGCGAGGGGGAACACGGCGTGGATCCGCTCGAGGATCTCGCTCGCCGACACCACCTGGTCCATCCGCCACTCGCCTTGTGCGTCGAGCGGCATGAACTCGATGAAGCGGACTCCCACGCCCTTGTCGCGTCCGAAGGCCGCCAGGTCCACCACTTCGTCGTCGTTGACCCCCCGGATCACCACGGCGTTGACCTTGACCGGCGCCAGGCCGGCCGCCAGTGCCGCGTCGATCCCCGCGAGCACCCGGTCGAGTTCGTCGCGGCGGGTGAGGGCCAGGAAGGTTTCGCGGCGCAGGGAGTCGAGCGACACGTTGACGCGCTGGAGGCCAGCCGCCTTCAGGGTGCCGGCCAGGTCGGGCAGCCGCACCCCGTTGGTGGTGATGGCGAGGTCGACGCCGAGCGGAGCCAGCAACTCGAACAGGCGGGAGACCCGATCGCGGACCAACGGCTCACCGCCGGTGACCCGGATCGACTCGAACCCGAAGCGCTCCACGCATACCCGGGCGACCCGGGCCTGCTCCTCGTAGGTCAGGATCTCGGCCCGATCCAGCCAGGTCAGCCCTTCCTCCGGCATGCAGTAGGTGCAGCGGAAGTTGCAGCGGTCGGTGACCGAGATGCGCAGGTCCTTGACCCGGCGACCGTGACCGTCGACGAGGGTGTCGGGCGCAGCGAGGGGTGCCATGGATCCTCCAGCCTAGGCCCGGCAGGGAACCGGGTCACCCGGGGGGCATCGGCACGACCCACCCCACACCTGAGCCGACCACCCGGGGCCGCCGATCAGGGACCGTCCGGAGCGGTCTGGCAGGATGCCGGATCATCGACCCAGCCGCGGACGGTGGGGATGAGAGGAGGCAATCCGATGCGACAAGACCGGACCGGGGTGCTCCGAAGCCGTTCACGAGTCTGGGCCGGGCAGGCCGCCATCGGCGCCGCCGGACTGCTCCTGGTGGGCATCGTCTTCGCCGGGTGCGGCAGCGCCGAACCGGGGGTGACGAAGCTCGTGTTCACCTCCGACGCCCCGTCGACCCACACCCAGACCAACGGGAACGACGGATCGACCGTCGGCGACCTCGGGACCTTCGAGGCTCCCCTGCGCCAGAAGGGCAGGATCGTCGGAGAGTTGACGGGGTCACGAACGTTGACCTTCAACACCAAGGACACCGCCTGGGTCCACGAGAACCGCATCCCCGGCAAGCAGACCGATGCCCAGGTCGACCTCTGGGACCAAGAGCAGAACTTCTACGTCAACGGTCAGGGTTCGATCCACGCCATCGGCCAACGCCTGGTGCTCGACGACCCCGACCCCACCCACTACCCGTTCCAGCCGAACGGCACCAAGCAGCCGCTCGCGGTGGTCGGTGGCACCGGAACGTTCCGGTTCGCCCATGGTGAACTCAACTCCACCCGCAACGACGACGGGACCTTTCGTCACGTCTTGATCCTCCGGCTGAGCTGATCAGGCGATCAGCATCACGTCGATCGGGTCGCCGGCGGCCACACCCTCACCGTCGGGCAGGAGCGCCAGCCCGTTCGCGGCCGCGGTGGCCGAGAGCACGTTGGACTCCTGCACCCCGGTCGAGGTGGCCACGTAGCCCACGCCGTCCCAGGTGACGCGCACGCGGTCGAGGTGCAACTTGCCATCGACCCTCCGGGTGAAGGCGTGGGCGGCCCGGGCCACGATCTCGGGGCGGCGCACGTTGGTGTGCCCCATCATGGCCAGCAACGACGGCCGAGCGAACAGTTCGAAGGCCACCAGCGACGAGACCGGGTTGCCCGGAAGCCCGAACACCGGCACCCCGCGCACCACCCCGAACGCCAGCGGCTTGGCCGGCTTGATCGCGATCTGACGCCACTCCAACGAGCCGAACCGGTCGAGGGCGGCCTTGACGAAGTCATAGTCGCCGACCGACACCCCACCGCTCGTGAGCACGGCGTCGCACCGGGTGAAGGCGTCTTCGAGGACACCCACGATGAGGTCCTCGTCGTCGCGGGCGAGCCCGAGGTCGATCACCTCGACCCCGGCCGCGCGGGCGAGCGCGATGAGCATCGGGCGGTTGGAATCGCGGATCTGACCCGGCGCGAGCGCGCCGCGCTCCACCAGCTCGTCACCGGTGGACAGCACCCCCACCCGCGCCCGGCGAGGCACCGCCACGTCGTGCGCGCCCACGCTCGAGAGCACTCCCACGTGAGCCGGACCGATCACGGTGCCGGCGGCGAACACCCGCTGGCCGGCCTCGAGGTCGCCACCCGCGCGGCGGACGTGCGTGCCGGATCCGACCGCGACCTGCACGAGCACCCCGTCGTCGCCGTCGCGCTCCGTGCGCTCGACCATCACCACGGCATCGGC
Source organism: Actinomycetes bacterium (assembly GCA_037142235.1). Lineage (GTDB taxonomy): Bacteria > Actinomycetota > Acidimicrobiia > IMCC26256 > PALSA-555 > CAIUKV01. The sequence continues at coordinate 4,384 of JBAXBB010000048.1, read as the reverse complement.
ACCGTCGGGCATGGGGGCGCCGGTCATGATCCGGATGGCCTCGCCCGGACCGACGGGCACCGGGGCCACGTGTCCGGCGGGCAGGTCGGCGACGACCCGCAAGCGGGCGGGTGCCGACTCCGTCGCGGCCGCGGTGTCGGCGGCGCGCACGGCATACCCGTCCATGGCGGTGTTGGCGAACGGTGGCACCGGTCCGTCGGCGACCACGTCGGCGGCCAGGACGAGCCCGACCGCCTCTCCCACCGGCACCGTGACGACCGGCAGGCGCAGCACCGCGGCCAGGATCTCGTTGCGGGCGACGTCGAGCGGGACCAGCGCCACGGCTACCACCCGCGCTCGGCGACGACCTCGCGCAGCATCTGCTCGAGCCCGGGCCGCAGGTCGTCGCGCTGAAGGCCGAGCTCGAGGTTCGCCCGGATGAAATCGACCTTGCGCCCCACGTCGTAGCGGCCCTCGCTGAAGACCACGCCGTGGACCGGCTCACGCGTCATCAGGATCCCGATGGCGTCGGTGAGCTGGATCTCGCCTCCGACCCCCGGCGGGGTCTCGCGGATCGCCGCGAAGATGCCCGGAGTGAACACGTAGCGACCGATCACCGCGAGGTTCGACGGCGCCTCCTCCGGGCGGGGCTTCTCCACGATGGAGGTGACGCGCCGGACGTCGGGGCCCACCTCGTCGAAGGTGACGCTCCCGTAGGCGCTGATCTCCTCGAGGGGCACCTCGAGCAGGGCGAGCACCGTGCCTCCGGTCTCGGCGTGGACCTCGAGCATCCGCCGCAGGAGGACGGAGTCGTCGATCATGATGTCGTCGCCGAGCATCACCGCGAACGGTTCGTCGCCCACGTGCGTCTCGGCCATGCCGACCGCGTGGCCGAGGCCACGGGTCTCCTGTTGGCGCACCGAGTAGACCGAGGCCATCTGCTCGATCGCGCGCAACTCGGCGAGCACCTCGTGCTTGCCCGCGCGCTCGAGAGCGAGTTCCAACTCGACGTTGCGGTCGAAGTGGTCCTCCACCGCCCGCTTGCCCCGACCCGTGATGACGAGCACGTCGGTGAGCCCCGCGCGCACCGCCTCCTCCACCACGTACTGGATGGCGGGGACGTCGACGAGCGGCAGCATCTCCTTGGGGATGCTCTTGGTGACCGGGAGGAACCGCGTCCCCAGACCTGCGGCGGGGAGGACCGCCTTGCGTACCGGTTGCATCCCTTGAACCTAGCGAGCGCCGCGCCGCTCAGGCCGCGGCGGCGTCGTCGGGGCGGTCGTCGGGGGCGCGGGCGATCCCGTGCTCCTCGCCACGCACGAGCCGACGGAGGTTGGAGGCGTGGCGCACGATCAGCAGCCCGGACACCACGCTCACGAAGAAGATGTCGAAGGTGGTACCCCGGCGGATCCACACCGCGAAGGGCGCGATCGCCGCGCACACCACCGAGGCGATCGACGCCTTCTTGAGAACCCGGGTGACGAAGAACCACGCTGCCGCCAGGATCAGCGTGACGAGCGGGAACACCACGGCGAACACTCCGGCGCCCGTGGCCACACCCCGCCCACCCTTGAACCGGCGCCACACCGGGAAGACGTGGCCGACCACCGCAGCGATCCCGAGGATCCACGCCCCCCGGTGACCGTCGAGGGCGATGCCGACCCCCGCGGCGATCGCGCCCTTCGCCGCATCGGCCAGCAGCACGACCGAACCCGCCTTCCAGCCCACGAGCCGGATCACGTTGGAGGCGCCCGGGTTCCCCGAACCCGCCTTGGTGACGTCGATCCCGTAGCGGCGCGCCACGAGGTCGGCGCTCGGGAACGTCCCGAGGAGATAGGCAAGGGGAACCAGGCAGAAAGCCACGACCACGGACCCATTGTCCACCATGGACGCCCCCGGCGGGCGCGCATCGCGCAGGAATCGGTGGTCTGGGCACCCGCGCACCTCCGGGCACCGGTGGGGAGCCCCGCGGGCCGGGAGGTAGAGTTAGCACTCGGTACCCGCGAGTGCCAGAGTTCCGAGAGCCGCGACCGGGACGACCCGGAGGACCCATGCCCACCTACCGCTACCGCTGCGCCAAGTGCGGTGACGAACTCGAGGTCTGGCAGTCGTTCGAGGAGAAGCCCAAGACCCGCCATGCCGGCGGGTGCGGGGGCAAGCTCTCGAAGGTCTTGAGTCCGGCCGGCATCGTGCTCAAGGGCTCGGGCTTCTACAAGACCGACAACCGTTCCTCGCGTTCGGGCGGCTCCAAGAAGTCATCGTCCGGGTCGGACTCCGGGTCGTCGGGGTCGGCGGGGTCGTCGGGGTCGGACTCCGGGTCGTCCGGGTCGGACTCCGGGTCGTCGGGCTCCTCGTCCGACTCGTCGGGCTCGTCCGGATCGTCGTCGGGCTCCTCGGGGAGTTCCTCGGGCTCGTCCGGCTCCTCGGGCGACTGAGCCCCCGGGCTCCCGTTCTCCTTCCCCACCGACTTCCCTCAAAGGTCCCGGCGCACCTGGCCGGTTCGCGTCGAAGGAGAAAGCCGTGCTGCGTCGCTCCCCCCGTGCCGTCGCCCTGTGGTGCGGGGCCGCGATGGTCGCCCTGGCCACCACGACGGTGGTGGCGGGTGACCTCGCCACCCTGCACCGGCGGGCCGGCGCGCTCGGCCCCGAGCGTGACGCCGTGGTGGCTCGCCACGACCTCGCCCTCGGGGCGACGATCAGCCCCGACGACGTCACGACCCGACGGATTCACGCTTCGCAGCTCCCGGCGGGGACCCTCGTCGCACGCGGCGACGCCGTCGGCCACGTCGTGACGTTCCCGGTGCTCCGGGGAGGGTTCGTCGGCGCACGCACCGTGGTGGACGCACGCCGGGGCATCAGCGCCGTCCTCCCTCCGGACACCCGCGCCCTCCGGGTAGTGGTCGACGGAGGACTGCGCCTCCACGCGGGCGAGGCCGTCGACGTCTACGCCGGGTCGGTCGCGGATCCCCTCGGCACCGGTCGGACGAGTCCCGCCACAACCGGCCCGGTCGTGCAGGGCGCGATCGTGCTCGCGCTCGACCCGGGCACCGGCGCGCCGTCCGCCGGAGCGTTCGGAGCCGCCACCTCGGGCGCCCCGACCGCGTCGGGATCCGGCCACACCGGCATCACCTTGCTCGTCGACCGGGCCGATGCCGGGGCCGTCGTGGCCGCCGCCACCCGCGGTCCGGTGCTGCTGGCGCTGGTCCCACCCGAGGACGCGCGACCACCCAGCGGACTCACACCCCGCTGAGCGCCATCTCCCCGATCAGGAGCGTGCACCCGGCCGCCGCACCCGGGAGCCACGTGAGGTCACTCCCGACCTCCACGACGTCGAGGAGCATGCGCGGCACCGTCGAGGCGATCGTCACCTCGCGCACCGGCTCGGCGAACGCACCACCACGCACCAGCAGCCCCTCGGCGCCGAGCGAGAAGTCGCCGCTGACGGGGTTGGTGCCCGAGTGCAGCCCGCTGACCGACTGCACGTAGAGCGCATCGCCCGCCAACGCCAGGATCTCCTCGGGCGACTTCGCGCCGGGTGCCAGCACCAGGGCGCGAGCCCCCACGCCCGGAGGCGAGGCGTACCCGCCGCGCACCGCCGATCCGGTGGACCCGGCACCCGAACGACGACCGGTCGCCGTGTTGTGCAGGAAGCGCTGCAGCACGCCGTCGACGACGAGGTCCGTGCGACGGGTCGGGAGCCCCTCGGCGTCGAAGGACGTCGCCCCGTAGGCCGCGGGATCCGTCGGATCGTCGCGCAGCGAGAACCCGGGTGCCGCGATCACCTCGCCGTCGCGGCCGAGGAACATGGTGCGGCCCTTCACCATCGCCTCGCCGTTGCACGCCGCGCCCAGGATGCCGAGCAGCGACCGGGTCACGAGCGGATCGAAGACGACCGGCAGCCGCCGCGACGCCACCGGAGCCGCGCCCAGGAGCCGGGTGGACCGCACCACGGCGTCGCGGGCCGCGACCTCCGGGTCGAGGTCGGCGAGGGTCCGTCCCACCGAGAAGCCGGACCCGGTGCGGGTGCCGTCGCCCTCACCGGCGAGCGCGCTCACCGAGCACGAGCACACGGTGCGCCGCGACGTGGCCTCGATCCCCAGCGAGCTCGCCAACGCCGATTCCGACGCCGCGTCGCCGTAGGAGGCCGACTCGACCCCGCGCACGCGCGGATCGAGCCCGGCCGCGGTGCGCTCGAGCGCCAGGGCCAACGCCACCTTCTCAGTGGTGGGGACCGCGGCGAGATCGTCGCGCCAGAGGTCGAGGGAGGGCGGCACGACCACGCGGGCGTCGGCGAGCGACGGGAGGCCGTTCCACTCGTCGGGCGCCGAGTACCGGGCGTTGTCGCGGGCCTCCGCGAGCACGTCGGCCACCACTTCAGGATCGAGCGATCCGGCGTAGGCGTAGCC